>JAZQRJ010000023.1:0-28188 GCA_045629505.1 Novosphingobium sp. | reverse complement strand
AAGGCGCGAACGTGCTGAAGCGCTTCATCATAGGGCTTCACGCCCAGAAAATGCACGTTGGGATGGCGGCGCAGTGACAATATTTCGGTCTGTCCTCCATGCGCGGACCCGATCAGGACAATATGCCATTCCGGATGACGTTCCGCATGGCGTGGAGTAGGTCAACATCGACGCGGTCCCGCAAATTGCCAACATAGCCAATTATTTTCCCATCCAGTCCCGCAAGTGAATCCGGCTTGGAAATCTTCCCTGACCAATTGATACGTTCGGCTGCATTGGGAATGACGTGAATGTCCCGCCCGATGAAATCGAAGCCTTCTTTCAGGTTGTGAAAGTTGGACAGGACAAGATCGGCCCGGTCCAGCATCTGGACATAATCATTGTGAAGGCGGGAACGCGCTGGCTCCTTCGTCATCATGCGCTGGATTCTCGCCGGGAGGGTTGGGTCCATCAGGAACCAATGTGTTCTCGCAAGGCCTTGGAAGCCGCAACTATGCGCTTCTTTTGGTACGGCTTATTTGACGGTGATTGGATGAAATGCGGCTGCTCTGCGCTAATCAGTGATTATGGTGACCCCTACGGGAATCGAACCCGTGTTTCAGCCGTGAAAGGGCCGCGTCCTAACCGCTAGACGAAGGGGCCAGCGTTGAATCGCGCTCGACCGGAATATAGTGCTCACGGCATAGCCGTGGTGACCCCTACGGGAATCGAACCCGTGTTTCAGCCGTGAAAGGGCCGCGTCCTAACCGCTAGACGAAGGGGCCATGCCGGCGAAGCGCCGTGGGCAGGCCGCGCGTTTAGGAGAGGCAGGCGAGGGGGTCAACCCTAGAATTTAATTAAATATCATCTGCCCACGCCGCGTCTTCAATGTGCAGCTCCGCCTGTGGCCGGCTCGCCCAATCATCGATCTTCGCCCGGCCAGTCAGCCATAGCCAGCGATCGCGAGATCCGTGTAGCAGCGCCTGTCCCATGTCGCTTTCGGCTGCGCGGAACGCGATCCCTTTGAAGCGGGCGCCGTCCCGACCGGACGCAATCATTCGTACGTGGTCAGTGCCCACCAGATCGACTTTCACGGCGCGCACCGGGCCGACCGCAATTCGCGGGCCGGGCCAGCCCATCCCGTAAGGTCCGGCAGCTTCCAGCGCCTCTACCAGCGATGGAGTGAGGCCGCCGGGGGAGATCGCGAGATCGAGCAGGGTGGATTGATGGGCGTTTGATCGGGCGACGTCGCTTGCGAGCCTGTCGTCCAGCCAGTCTGCCAGCTTTCCAAGCTTGTCAGCGGTCACCGTAAGCCCGGCGGCCATGGCGTGCCCGCCGCCCGCTACCAGCAGATCTTCTGCGCGCGCGGCGATGATAGCGGCCCCAAGATCGACCCCCGCGATTGACCGGCCCGATCCCTTGCCGTGTCCATCGCCGTCTTCATCGAGAGCGATCACCAAAGTGGGCTTGCCTGTCTTTTCCTTGATCCTGCCCGCGACGATCCCGATCACACCAGGGTGCCAGCCTCTGCCGGATAAGACCAGAACAGCGCGATTGTGCTGAGAATCGATCTGACGTTCAGCCGCTTCCTGGACGGCCGCTTCAATCGCCCGCCGTTCTTCATTAAGGCGGGAAAGCTGCTCAGCGATCACCCGCGCTTCTTCCGGGTCGTTGGTGGTGAGAAGGCGCACGCCCAGCGTTGATTCACCAACCCGGCCGCCAGCATTGATGCGCGGGCCTAGCGCGAAGCCAAGGTCGCTACAAACAGGCGCGCGGTTAAGGCGGCTGGCATCGATCAGAGCGGCCATGCCAATGTTTTCACGCCGGGCCATGATCTTGAGGCCCTGTGCCACCAGAGCGCGGTTGAGGCCGCGCAGAGCAGCGACGTCGGCAACCGTGCCAAGGGCGACCAGATCGAGTAGCGAGAATAGATCTGGCTCCGGGCGGGACTGGAAATGGCCGCGCTGGCGCAAGGTCCGCACTGTCGCGATCGCCAGAAGGAAGGCAACGCCCACCGCAGCCAAGTGGCCATGGGCGGAACCGATTATTCCTTCATCGAGGCGGTTGGGGTTCACTAGCGCGGCGCTTGGCGGAAGCTCGGCGGAACACTTGTGATGATCGACCACGATCACGTCAACGCCCGCATCGCGGGCCATTGAGAGAGCTTCATGAGCCATCGCGCCGCAATCCACGGTGACGATCAGGCTTGACCCCGCTTCGGCCAGTTTGACGAGTGCCTCGCCCGAAGGTCCATAGCCCTCCAGCAGGCGATCAGGAATATAATAGCCTGCCTCATGCCCCAGCATCCCGATCAGGCGGATCAGCACGGCAGCACTAGTGGCACCGTCCACGTCGTAATCGCCATATATGGTGATGCGCTCATTCGTCAGTACGGCTTGGGCGAGTCGTTCTGCCGCAGCATCCATGTCGCGAAATTCGGAGGGATCGGGGAGAAAATTTCGCAGAGAGGGAGAGCGGTGCAGCTCCAGCTCATCGGCAGCCACTCCCCGGGATAATAGCAATTGCGCCACGATATCGTGGTTGAGGCTCGCTACGTCTTCCTGGGCAGCAAGGTTCATATTTCCGCCGCGCCAGACCCACTCCTTACCGTTGAGGGACCGCGTGATTCCAAGAACAGGAGATATACGTGAAGTCATGCATGCTCGTTAGCCGATCGAGCCTCCCCTCGGAAGTCGTTGCCCGCCGCCAATGCCATTCTATTCATGGCCGTGACATTTTACAGTGATCGTGATCAATGGATGGATTGAGGGCGGTTTGACGGAGGGCATCACTCCAGGGCGAGCGGCCTCACGCCTAGCCAATGCTTCGCCAAACTGGCACCTGAATCGACTGCTCCCATCCGGCATCGGTTCACCACCAGCTGGATGTAGGTGCAGGCTGACGATGGGAGGCACAATGCATGAAATGCGGCAACAGGGCGCTTGCCAGAGCAGGGGCGACCTTGGCGTAACGCTGGGCGGCGCATTCAAGTGGAGGGATGGCCGCTGACTTCGCAAGTAAGTATGTTGGTCGTCTGGCATAGCCGGACTGGAGCCTCGGAAGCCATGGCACGCGCGGCTGCACAAGGCGGCGGCGCGGATGCTCGCCTGATTGCCGCCGCCGATACTACGGCGGACGACCTTCTTGCCGCGGCTGGCTACATCTTCGTTTGTCCCGAAAACCTTGGCAGCATGTCCGGCATGATGAAGGACATGTTCGATCGCTGCTATTACCCGCTGCTGAGAAGGGTGGAGGGGCGGCCTTACGCCACGATCATTGCTGCCGGTTCGGATGGCCATGGCGCACAAGCGCAGATCGATCGGATCGTCACTGGTTGGCGACTGAAACGTATCGCTGAGCCGATGATCGTTAACTTTGATGCCCAAACGCCCGAAGCGATCCTTGCGCAAAAGTATGTGTCGGACGAGGTAATCGGCAAATGTGGTGAACTGGGTGCGGCTTTGTGTGAAGGATTGAACTTAGGTATCTTTTAAAGGAACTAGTTCCAATCTCGATCGATCTCGGTTCCAATGGATCGATGTGAGATTGTAATTCTGCGAAAGCTGGCCACTTGTGAAGGTGCGCGGCGCGCAATCAGCTGAAGGGAGGAAGTGCTGGATAAGCAACCGCGCCAGGTCGGTCTTTCCTTGCTGTTTGCCTGCGGCGACCGTCCGTCCGCGGGCGATATTGAACGTGTGATCAGCACCGCTGATTCAGCCGCCGCTGCCGCATGTGTGAGCTATCGACCGCCTGAAGAAGCAGAGGGAATGGTTGAACTCCTGGCCAGCGGCCTGACGTTTGATCTGCGGGGCTTATATCCGGCTTCTGCGATGCCCCTTCCCCCCAAAAGGCATCGGTACGGAACCATCGACGAAATGCCAGGTGCATTGGAGGCAATCACGCTGGTTCCTTCGCACCACACAAGTAGTGGGTTTGCTATGATCCCGGTCGTGCAGGCGATGGCAGCTCTTGCCGCAGATATTGCGCTGCCGTTGGGGACAGTCGCTGTGTGCTGGCATCCGGCGCAGAGCTGGATGGCCCCGCAGTATTTTTCGCGAATAGCGTTGAGCTGGATTTCTGGAGGTCCGTTTCCGGCATTGGGGCTGGCGGCGCTTCAGGAAAATTCCAATGGGTTAAGAACGGAAGGACTGGGGTTCTTCATCGCACAGGAACTGCAGCTTGACGGACTTGCCGGCGAACCCCGGCAGGAGATTGCCAAGCGGGCAGTTCGTCTGATTGATCTCGCGGTGTACCAAGGGGGCTTCCACGCCGACGGCCTCATAGAGGGCCCAGATGGTCTATCGCTGGCAGTGGAAATTCGCGATGCGGGAAAACTGGCAAGGCTCCGTCCTCTGGCATGATCGCACACCAGCAGCCGCAACGGCCGCGCATTCCGTTCCGCTCGGTCAATCTGCGAGGTAGGCCGGGCCACGACCCTAACCTCCAACGCCATCACGTCATTCCCCGGCAGGTAGTTGTCTTGCCGGCCTTTCGGCTGATGTTTGAAACGATCGGCCTTCATCGTATCGGGTTCGAGGATTTTCGCATCAACGGAATGTTGCTGCCACACCGGGAGGAGAGCGCTGCGCGTATGAGGTTGCCGCTCCATCGTGGTCCGCATCGACGCTACAATCAGATGGTGATGGAAAGGGTAGGGCAGATCGAGCGCGATTGGACGATCAGCAGCAGTCGCTTCCATGCCTCGGCAGGCGTCGATGCGGCTATGCGCCTGTCGCTGTTACGCGGTGCTTTGCGGCGCCGGTTGCTCGATTCGATGGGCCGGAGCATCGTTCTTAACCGTCGCGATCCGCGCGCGGCCGCGCTGGATTTCTCCGATCTCGATGCGATGGCGGATATGCTGTGGGGGGCGAGTGAACAGTCTTGAGCCGTCGCGGCCCGGGAGGACCTGACGACGGCTCGGTATTCAATTAGCGCCTGGAGCTGCGCTTACGCAGCCAACTTGTTTGCTGCGCTGAGCACAGCCCGCACGCTGGCGGTGGCGACGTCATTGTGGATGCCGACACCCCAGATGGTTTTCCCATCTGGCGTAGTGCATTCCACGTAGGCCGCTGCCTGAGCGTTCGCGCCGCCAGACATGGCGTGTTCGGTATAGTCGCGCACGTCCAGCTTTACGCCAAACGACTCATCCAGTGCTGCAAGGATTGCCGAGATCAGGCCATTGCCCCGACCGGAAACCGACTGTTCTTTGCCGTCAACGCGGATCTTGCCTGCAAAAATACGGCTGCGATCTGGTGACCGGGTTTCTTCGTACCCCACGAGTTGGAAGCGCTGGTTACCCGTCAGGTGATAGGTCTTCTGGAAAACGCTCCAGATATCGTCAGCCTGCAATTCACGGCCCAATTCGTCCGCCAGTTCCTGCACGTGCTTGGAGAAATCTGCCTGCATCCGCTTGGGCAGCTTCAAGCCCTGATCTTGTTCGATCACCCAGGCGAAACCGCCCTTGCCGGACTGTGAATTTACGCGAATTACGGCTTCGTAGTTGCGGCCCAGATCGGCGGGATCGATTGGCAGGTAGGGCACTGACCAAATCTGGTCGTTGCGCTTTTCCTGCGCAGCGAAGCCTTTCTTGATCGCATCCTGATGGCTTCCGGAGAAGGCGGTAAACACCAGTTCCCCGCCATACGGATGCCGCTCAGGCACGGGCAGCTGGTTGCAGTATTCCACCGTGTTGATGACTTCATCGATGTCAGAGAAGTCCAGCTTTGGATCGACGCCCTGCGTGTACATATTCAGCGCAACAGTGACGAGGCAGCAATTGCCCGTCCGCTCACCATTGCCGAACAGACAGCCTTCCACACGATCTGCACCGGCCAGTATGCCGAGTTCCGCGGCGGCGACACCGGTGCCTCGGTCGTTGTGGGTGTGCAGCGAAATTACGGCGCTCTCCCGGTTGGGCAGGTTGCGGATGAAATATTCAATCTGGTCCGCGTAAATATTCGGCGTTGCCGCCTCAACCGTGGCGGGCAAGTTCAGGATGATTGGATGTTCCGGCGTCGGCTGCAGGATCTGCATCACGGCTTCGCAGCACTCGATGCTGAAATCGAGCTCTGCCGTGGAGAAGGTTTCCGGCGAATATTCAAAATGCCATTTCGTACCGGGGAAACGGGCGGCCTGATCGCGCAGCACCTTGGCGCCGTTGATGGCGATTTCCTTGATCTCCGGCTGCTCCAGCCCGAACACGACCTGCCGCCACAACGGGGACACGGCGTTGTAGAGGTGGACGATGGCGGAGTGCGCGCCTTCTAGGCTTTCAAAAGACCGGGTAATCAGGTCTTCGCGCGACTGGGTGAGCACTTGAACGAGCACGTCATCGGGGATGCGACCAGAACGAACCAGTCCGCTGATAAAATCGAACTCTGTCTGCCCCGCTGCGGGGAAGCCGACTTCAATTTCTTTCAGCCCCACTTTGACGAGCAAATCAAAGAAGCGGTTCTTCTTTTCCGATCCCATGGGATCGACCAGTGCCTGATTGCCGTCGCGCAAATCGGTGGAGAGCCAGCGCGGCGGGCTGGTGATAGTGCGGCTGGGCCATTGGCGATCCGGCAAATTGATCTGCGGGAAGGGCCGATATTTGGCCGAAGGGTCTTTCAACATAGACATGTGATTTCTCGACTTAGAAACTGCGAAACGGCTGCATCATCAATCCCCCTGAGCGCTGCGCGCGCCGCAAGGATCGGGCACGCCAGATCACGCCCAGGGGCGTGTAAGTCGCAGAGGTAGGGCAAGCCGAAGGGACATGAGACGCCTATGGGGACTGACGGGCTCATTGTAAAGGCTTTCCCAGAGGAATGACGTTCCCGGCTCGCGCTTGTCTGGCGTGTGCAACAGTGTCACGGTCGCGGGAAATAGAAGCCGGAGTGTGGCAATCACCCGCCCGGCAATTTGATGAGGGTGCGTGCGATGACAGCGGTTAGGCCTTCTCCAGTGTTCTTTCCAGACAGCGATATTCAAGACCTGCACAGCAGGATCGATCAAACACGCTGGCAGGAAAGGGAAACCGTTGAGGATTGGTCGCAGGGGGCGCCACTTTCGGCAATGCGTGAATTGCTCGAATATTGGCGCAGCAGCTATGACTGGCGGGAATGTGAGGCGCGGATCAATGCTCTGAACCCACAAGTGACCGGGATCGACGGGCTAGACGTTCATTTCCTCCATGCGCGATCACCCCACGAAGATGCCCTGCCAATTATTTTGACGCACGGATGGCCGGGGTCGATAGTGGAGTTTCTGGACGTGATCCCGATGCTGACGGATCCTACCGCGCATGGCGGTAGGGCGGCGGATGCTTTTCACGTGATCGCGCCTTCGCTGCCCGGCTACGGGCTGTCCGGGAAGCCTGCGAAGCATGGTTGGAAAGCGCCGCGCATCGCGGACGCCTGGATCGAACTGATGAGCCGCCTCGGCTATACGCGCTGGGTGGCGCAGGGGGGAGACTGGGGATCGGTCGTTACTGCGTTGATCGGCATGAAAGCCCCGGCGGGCCTGACCGGCATTCACACCAATCGCCCGATGTATCGCCCACGCCCGGGCGACAGTAAGGCGAGTGGCGAGGAGCACCAGCGGTCTCTGCAGCTCAGCAAGGAGTACAAGGACGAGGACTGGGGCTATATGCAAATCCAGAAGAGCCGTCCGCAAACCATCGGCTATGGGCTGGTGGATTCGCCGGTGGCGCTTGCTTCGTGGATATATGAGAAGATGTGGCGCTGGACGGATAATCAAGGCCGCCCCGAAGACGCCCTGAGCCGGGACCAGATGCTGGATAACATCATGCTCTACTGGCTCACCGCCACGGGCGGATCATCTGCGCGGCTCTATTGGGAAGCGTCAGGAACCATCGCTACCTCCGAAGACACCGTCAAAGTGCCCGCCGGGATCAGCCGGTTTCCGGCCGAGCTTTCACTCACCCCGCGCGATTGGGCGGAGCGAGTTTATCCCAACATCGTTTATTGGAACGACGTGGCGAAAGGTGGGCATTTTGGTGCCTGGGAACAGCCGCAAATCTTTGCGGATGAAGTGCGAAAATGCTTTGCCCTGATGCGGTGAGAAGCTTGCTCAATAACAGGCAATCTTTTTGATCCGCCCGTTTTCAGCAATTTCGATATTGAGGCGGTCGGCGCGAAAATCCATCGTTACGGCATCGCCAGGATTGATGACGCGGATCGGTCGGTTGCCGGTTTGCTCTCTGATCCGCGCGAGTACCGCTTCTGTAGGCACCATATCGATGAAGCTGGCCAGCCGGTCTGCTCCGCACTGAGCCGGATTGGGCGCGTCAGTCGGAACGCCGTCATTTATCGCCACAGGCGGAGCGGGCGATGCTGCGGGTGGTTGCCTGGCGGGCGGAATGCACGCGCTGGCGAGTGCAATGAGTGGCAAGCCGATAATGAGGGCGAAGGCGCGCATGCGGGCATCCTGTAAGGGGCGGGAGCGCTGAGCCCCCGCCGTGGAAAATCATTTCGTGAACGCGGCCACGATATCCAGTTCGACTTCATCCGACACCATGGGAATACCCATGTCGATCTTGAAATCGCTGCGCTTGATCTTGGCTTCGGCTTCAAAGCCGATGTTCTCCTTGCCGCCCATCTGCGGAGGAGCCTTGCCTGCGCCATAGAACTTTGCATCCAGAGTGACAGGCCGTGTGATGCCGTTCAACGTAAGGTTGCCGGTGATCTTGGCCTCGTCCTTATCGTCTGCATCAGGCTTGACGCCGGTAATGACGAACCGAGCAGCTGCCGGGCTGGCGCCGAATAAGTCCGGCTTGCCGCCAGCTTCTTTGGGAGCGCGCAGCAGATGCGAAGTCAACCCAGGACTGGCGGTTGTGACCTTCGCGATGGGAATCGTGAATTCGCCCCGCGCTGCGGAAATGTTCTTCGGATCGAGAGTCAGCGACCCGGTAACTTGCCCGAAAATGCCTAAGTAGGGCGTGATGCCGAGGTGATCGACTTCAAATAGGACCAGCGTGTGTTCTGGATCGACCTGATATGTACCTGCAGTAACGCGGGAGAGGTCGGGCGTGCCCAAAGCCGGTCCGCTGCCTTGTGCAAGCAATGGAACGGTACCTGCGGCTAGCGCAATGCCAGCCACCAGAGCAATTCGTTTCGATGATTTGAGCATGGTTCCCTCCAACAACAGATAGAACCATGATGCCTGTTCATGGTTGCATAGCAACCAAATTCAGTATGCCGGCAAAACCCGCCGCGCTTGTTGCGCGACGGGCTTGCTGACTGAGGATTAGTTCTTTTCCTTGTCCACCAGCTTGTTGGCGGCGATCCAAGGCATCATGGCACGCAGCTTTGAGCCGGTTTCTTCAATCTGGTGGCGCTGAGCAGCCTTGCGGCTTGCCTTCAGTTCCGGCTGACCAGCACGGTTATCCAGCACGAAGTCCTTCACAAAACGGCCGGACTGGATGTCTTCCAGAACGCGCTTCATTTCCTTCTTGGTTTCGGCGGTAATGATGCGCGGACCGGTCTTGATATCGCCATATTCAGCGGTGTTCGAGATCGAGTAGCGCATGTTGGCGATCCCGCCTTCATACATCAGGTCAACGATCAGCTTTAGTTCGTGCAAGCATTCGAAATAGGCCATTTCCGGTGCGTAACCAGCTTCGACCAGCGTTTCGAAACCAGCCTGAACCAGCGCGGTTGCGCCGCCGCAAAGCACGGCCTGCTCACCAAACAGGTCGGTTTCGCATTCTTCGCGGAAGTTGGTTTCGATAATGCCCGAACGGCCGCCACCAACGCCGCTTGCATATGCAAGCGAAAGGTCGGGGGCGTTGCCGGTTGCGTCCTGGTGGACAGCGATAAGGCAGGGCACGCCGCCGCCGCGCTGATATTCAGAGCGCACGGTGTGACCAGGGCCCTTCGGCGCGATCATGATGACGTCGATATCAGCCGGAGCTTCGATTAGGCCGAAGTGGATGTTAAGGCCATGGGCGAAAGCAAGGGCAGCACCGGGGCGCAGGTTGTCCTTGATGTCGTTTTCCCAGATTCCAGCCTGGTGTTCGTCCGGCGCAAGGATCATCAGGATGTCAGCCCACTTGGCTGCTTCCTTGTTGTTCAGAACCTTGAAGCCAGCGCTTTCAGCCTTCTTCGCGGTTGCCGAACCTTCGCGCAAAGCGATGGCCACTTCCTTCACGCCGCTGTCGCGCAGGTTCTGCGCGTGGGCGTGGCCCTGGCTGCCGTAACCCAGGATGGCGATCTTCTTGCCGGTGATGAGGTTGATATCGCAATCGGCGTCGTAATAGACTTTCACGTGTTTTCCCCTACGTCATCCCCGCGCTGGCGAGGATCAAGAAATTGTTGTGCCGCGTTTGAAGCACGGTGTGATTGGCCCCTGCATCCGCAAGGGCCGCGGATCAAGTGTTGGTTTCAGGCTTCCTGCGCACCGCGGATCATGCCGACGATGCCGGTGCGGCCAACTTCAACAAGGCCAAGTTCGCGCATCAGGGTGACAAAGCTGTCGATCTTGTCGGGCGGACCTGTCAGTTCGAAGACAAAACTGCTGGTGGTGGTGTCCACCACCTTCGCGCGGAAAATGTCGGCCACGCGAAGTGCCTCGACCCGCTTGTCGCCAGTGCCTTCAACCTTGATGAGCGCCAGTTCACGCTCAACATAAGGGCCGATTTCGGTAAGATCGACGACCTTGTGAACCGGCACCAGCCGTTCCAACTGAGCCCGGATCTGGTCGATCTGTGCGGGCGGGCCGTGGGTCACGATGGTGATACGGCTGACCGAATGGTTATCGGTAATGTCGGCCACGGTCAGGCTGTCAATGTTATAGCCGCGGGCGGTGAATAGGCCCGCGATCTTGGCCAGAATGCCCGATTCGTTGTCGACCGTGATCGTCAGAACGTGACGTTCTGCTTCCTGTTTCTTGATCTTCATTGTTCCGTTTCTTCCCAGACCCGCGCCTTAGACGAGAGCTTTTGCCTCGTCGTCCATGGTTCCCGCTACGGTATCGCCATAAAGGATCATGTCCGTATGTGCCGCGCCTGAAGGAATCATTGGGAAACAGTTGGCCTCATCGCTGACAAGGCAATCCACGAAAACCGGCCCGGGATGATCGATCATCGCGCGAATGCCGTCATCCAGCTCGCTCTGGTTAGTGATGCGGATGCCCTTCCAGTTATAGGCTTCGGCAAGCTTCACGAAATCGGGTAGGCTGTCCGAATAGCTTTGCGAATAGCGGCTCTCGTAAGTCAGTTCCTGCCACTGGCGGACCATGCCCATCCATTGGTTATTCAGCGTGAAGACCTTCACCGGCAGACGATACTGAGTGGCCGTTCCCATTTCCTGAATGTTCATCTGGATAGAGGCGTCGCCCGCGATATCGATCACGAGATCGTCGGGATTGCCAAGCTGCGCACCGATTGCGGCGGGCAGACCATAACCCATCGTGCCCAGGCCGCCCGACGTCAGCCAGCGGTTCGGCTGATAGAAATGGAAATATTGGGCGGCCCACATCTGATGCTGACCAACCTCGGTCGCGATGATGGGGTTGCGATGGCGCGTCAGCTCAAACAAACGCTCAACTGCAAGCTGCGGCATAATGACGCTACTGCTGCTGGGATAGGCAAGGCTGTTCCGTGCCTGCCATCCGCTGATCCGAGCCTTCCATTCGGAAAGATCCTGCGGCTTGCGATTGTCCCACGCGGAAACGATCTGGCGCAGCACCAGAGCGCAATCGCCCACGATGGGGAGATCGACCGGAACGACCTTGTTGATCGAGGCACGATCGATGTCGATGTGAATCTTCAACGAATTGGGCGCAAATGCGTCCAACCTGCCGGTAACGCGGTCATCAAATCGCGCGCCGATGGCAACGATCAGGTCCGCTTGGTTCATTGCCATGTTGGCTTCATAAGTGCCGTGCATGCCCAGCATGCCAAGCCAATCCGGGTGATCTGCGGGGAAGGTGCCCAGGCCCATAAGCGTGGTGGTGACGGGTGCGCCGGTCAGTTCCTGCAGCTTGCGGACCAGGGTCGATGCTTCCGGTCCGGAATTGATCACGCCACCGCCCGTATAGAGCACAGGTGCCTTGGCCGCCGCGATCATTTCGATAGCGCGGTTGATTTCATCAGCCGAACCCTCGGTGCGCGGGGAATAACGATTGCGGCGCTGGGGCGCGCCTTCCGGCATTACGGCCGAAGCGATCTGCACATCCTTGGGAATGTCGATCAGAACCGGACCGGGGCGACCGGTGGTGGCAATCTGGAATGCCTCGTCAATCGTTGCCGCGAGGTCCGAGGGGTCCTTCACCAGATAGTTGTGCTTGGTGCAGTGGCGGGAAATACCAACCGTGTCCGCTTCCTGGAACCCGTCCGTGCCGATGACGGCGGTAGGAACCTGACCGGTAATGACGACAAGCGGAATGGAATCCATAAATGCGTCGGCAATGCCCGTTATCGCATTGGTGGCACCCGGGCCGGAGGTGACGAGCACGACGCCCGGTTTGCCGGTGGAGCGGGCATAACCTTCCGCCGCATGGGCCGCGCCAGCCTCATGCCGGACAAGGACATGGTGGATACGGTCATCGCTGAAGAGGGCGTCATAGATTGGCAGCACTGCACCGCCGGGGTAGCCGAATACGTGTTCGACCCCCTGCCGGATCAGGCTTTCAACCAGGATCTCTGCGCCACTGCGCTCTTCACTCACGATACGGTCCTTCTCACAAAAACGGCTACGCTCAATACGAAACCGACCCGACATGACTCTGAGGTCACGCCGGGTCTGTCCTCTCCAAAAACCTCTAATTCAAGCTATTGGACGGCGAACTAGGGGATGAAAAATGTTGTGTCAACTGCAAAATGTGAAATAAAATTACACGGGAGGCCGTCGCATCGAAATGCCCTGGCGAAAGTTTAATCCAATTATCAGGGGGTTGATGGCGAAACCACGTCATTTGCCGCTTCGCGTAGTTGCGAGTAGCCCTTGTTGCGCATTCTTCAGCTTGTTTCAGGGTGCATTCGCCAGCCAGATAGGCGGCAATTTCGGGCACCCCGATGGCGCGCATAACCGGCAGGGCGGGGTCCAGGCCGCGGGCCATTAAGGCTCGAACTTCTTCAATCGCTCCCCCAGCCAGCATCTTGGCGAAGCGCGTCTCACACCTTTGGTAAAGTACATCGCGTTCCGGAATTAGGATCGCCGCCGTAAGCGCCACATCCTGGCCGATGCCGCCTTCGCGGCGCTCCTGCCATTGAGCCAGAGTCCGACCGCTGGAGCGCACAACCTCAAGCGCTCGCGCAACGCGGGTCGTATCCGAAGGGGAGAGCTTTTCGGCACGCGCTGAGTCCTCTCGCTGCAGGGCTGCATAGGCTTCTGCCACCGGCATGGCACGCACTTCAGCGCGTACCTGTGGGTCAATTTCGGGCACCGGGGCAATCCCGTCCAACAGGGTCCGCAGATAAAGACCGGTGCCCCCCACTACGATGGGAATCGCGTCTTCCGAATGGCATGCGGCAATTTCCGCCTTGGCCCGGCGCGCCCAGTCTGCAGCGGAACAGCTTTGCGCACCGTCCCACGCGCCAAACAGACGGTGTTCGATCCCGCGCATCTCCGACTCTGTCGGGCGGGCGCTCAACACTGCAAGGTCGGCATAGACTTGTGCGCTGTCGGCATTGATAATGACCGCGCGCTTGCCTTCGCTTCGCAGCAATAGGGCAACTTCCACGGCAAGATCACTCTTGCCGCTGGCGGTTGGCCCTGCAATGAGCGCCAGCGGTTGTTTCTCGCGCCCAGATATGAAGGAATTATCGGTGCTCATTGCCCGGCTGATAGCAGAAGCGGACGGCCTGTCCGAAAATCTTGATCGCGCCAAGATCGCTATGGAGCAAGGGGGCGTGCGCGTCGCCAGTGCGGCCATGCTCGATTTTTGCGGTCAGACGCTGCAGATCGGATCGCCGGACGATAATGGCGAGGTCATGCGGGAGGCGCTCGACGCCAATTTCCGCCCGTGCGACATGCTGATAGCCACGGATGAGCCGGTGATCCCGCACCTCTTTGTTTCGGACATGGATTCGACCATGATTGGACAGGAATGCATCGACGAACTGGCCGACTTCGCAGGTCTCAAGCCCCAGATTGCCGACATCACCGAGCGGGCGATGCAAGGTGAACTCGATTTCGAAAGCGCGTTGCGTGAGCGCGTGAAGCTGCTTGCTGGACTAGACGAGTCGGCGATCTCCACCTGCCTTGACGAGCGCATCCGGCCCATGGAAGGTGCGCGCACGCTGGTTGGCACACTCAAGGCGCATGGTTGCCGGACGGTACTGGTGACGGGCGGGTTCCATCACTTCGCTGACGCAGTGGCGGGTTGGCTCGGCTTCGATATCGTTGTGGGTAACAGGCTGGAAATTGCTGGCGGCAAGCTGACGGGCGGGCTGCTGGGCGATATCACCGACAGCTCTGTGAAGAAGCGCACTCTGCTGGAAGAACTGGAAAAGCTGGGAAGTGACGCCGTCAGCCTCGCTGCCGGAGACGGCGCCAACGACATTCCAATGCTGGAAGCGGCAACTTATGGCATTGCCTATCGCGCCAAGCCGAAAGCCCGCATGGCCGCAAATGGCTGGATTGATCGCGGCGATCTCACCAGCATTTTGCGGTTACTGGGTATTCCTGAAAGCGAATGGGCGCTGTCGTAACCGCGCCCTGCGCTTTACGCTGCTTAGCTTTCCATCCAGTCGCGGAAGAACGCTTCGTTCGTTTCGCGTAGAGCGCTGACTGTCACGTCAAAGCCCGGTCCCTTCACGGAATTGCCACCGGTCGTACCGATGCGCGTCATCGGGATGCCAGCGGCCTGAATGGTGTCCGCCACAGCGCTTGTTACCACATAGCGGGCCTGATCCTCGCCAAACGCTGTGAAGTGATCGCCGATTTGTTCTAGCTCGCAGCCGATGCCGCTGGCCATGGCCATTTCGGCAATCGCGACCAGCAGGCCGCCGTCTGAAACGTCATGAACCGCTGACACTTTGCCCTGCGCAATCAGCTCACGCACGAATTCGGCATGGGCACGCTCCGTCGCCAGATCGACGGGCGGGGGCGGACCTTCTTCGCGGCCATGAATTTCACGCAGCCAGAGCGACTGCCCCAAGTGGCCGTTGCTCTTGCCGATAACAAAAATGGCTTCACCCTCGGCCTTGAACGGGATGGTGGCCATGACCGAGTGGTCTTTCAAAATGCCCACACCGCCAATAGCAGGGGTCGGCAAAATGGTACTGCCACCGCCGGTTGCCTTGGATTCGTTATAAAGACTTACGTTGCCGCTTACGATCGGGAAGTCGAGCGCGCGGCAAGCATCACCCATGCCTTCCAACGCGCCAACGATCTGGCCCATGATTTCAGGGCGCTGCGGATTCGCGAAGTTGAGGCAGTTGGTAACAGCCAAAGGTGTTGCGCCGACCGCGCTGATGTTGCGGTATGCTTCGGCAATCGCTTGCTTGCCGCCCTCGTACGGATCGGCAAAGCAATAACGCGGGGTGCAATCGGTGCTGATCGCCAGCGCCTTTTGTGTGCCGTGCACGCGGACCACGGCAGCATCGCCGCCGGACTTTTGCATCGTGTCTGCGCCAACCTGGCTGTCATATTGCTCCCAGATCCAGCGGCGGCTGGCGAGATCGGGGCAGCCGACCAGGGTCAGAAGGTCTGCGCCAAGATCGCTGCTGCCTGGAACGTCGGCCAGCGGGGCGGGCTTTGGCGTGGCGACATGCGGACGGTCATATTCCGGCGCATCGTCTGCCAGCGGGCCAAGCGGAATATCGCAGACCACTTCGCCGTCGAATTCCAGGACCATGCGGCCGGTGTCGGTAACTTCACCGATAACCGCGAAATCCAGCTCCCACTTGCGGAAGATTGCTTCAGCCATCGGTTCCTTGCCGGGCTTCAGCACCATGAGCATACGCTCCTGGCTTTCCGAGAGCATCATTTCATAGGGAGTCATGTGCGCTTCGCGGCAGGGCACAGCATTCATATTCAGTCGAATGCCCGCGCCGCCCTTTGAAGCCATTTCCACCGATGAGGAGGTGAGGCCGGCTGCGCCCATGTCCTGAATCGCGACGATGGCATCGGTAGCCATCAGTTCAAGGCACGCTTCGATCAACAGCTTTTCTGTGAAGGGATCGCCAACCTGAACCGTGGGGCGCTTTTCTTCGGTATCGTCCGAGAAATCGGCGCTGGCCATGGTTGCACCATGAATGCCGTCGCGGCCGGTCTTGGAGCCTACATAGACGATCGGATTGCCGACGCCCGTTGCCGCCGAATAGAAAATGCGGTCCGCATCGGCGACGCCGACGGTCATCGCGTTGACGAGGATGTTGCCGTCATAGGCTTTGTGGAAGTTGGTTTCGCCGCCAACGGTGGGCACGCCCACGCAGTTGCCATAGCCGCCGATCCCCGCGACGACGCCCTGAACAAGGTGCTTCATCTTCGGATGTTCGGGGCGGCCAAAGCGCAGCGCGTTCATGTTCGCAATCGGGCGCGCGCCCATCGTGAATACGTCGCGCAGGATGCCGCCAACGCCTGTGGCTGCGCCCTGATAGGGCTCAATATAGCTGGGGTGGTTGTGGCTCTCCATCTTGAAGATGGCAGCCTGACCATCGCCAATGTCGATCACGCCGGCGTTCTCGCCGGGGCCGCAAATTACCCACGGAGCCTCAGTCGGCAGCTTTTTGAGATGGAGTCGGCTCGATTTGTAGGAGCAATGCTCCGACCACATGACTGAGAAGATTCCCAGCTCTACCAGATTCGGGATGCGACCGATTGCCTTGACGACACGGTCGTATTCCTCGGGATTAAGGCCGTGAGCCTCTACGATTTCGGGGGTGATTTCGGCGTTGTAGATCGTCATGCATCGCGCCTTAGCGGGGCATTGCCCAAAGTGCTAGATACTGGTGCGCTTGACCCGGCCTAAATGCGCCGCCATTGCTGCAGAATGGACGAAAACCTCGCCGATATCTCTGCCATGACCTTCGAACAGGCGCTTCGCGCGCTGGAAGACGTAGTTCGCAAGCTGGAAGGCGGAGACGTTCCGCTGGATGATTCGATCTCCCTTTATGAGCGGGGCGAACTTCTCAGAAAACATTGTCAGGCCCGGCTGGATGCAGCGCAAGCGCGAATCGAAAAGATCGTGCAGCGTGCGGATGGCTCACCTGCGGGCGTTGCACCATTCGATGGGCCGGATAATTGAGCGTGGCTGATTCGGGCTTGGCTGGTAATCTGCTTGCCGACGCACTTGCTGGCGTGGCGCGAGATGTCGATGCAGCATTCGATGCCTTTCTGCCGCACACCAACGATGCGCGCGATCGTCTGGTCGACGCGATGCGTTATGCAGCTATCGGCGGTGGCAAACGGCTGAGACCTTTGCTGGTCAAGGCAACAGCCCAGATGTTCGGCGTGGATGCGGAAGCCGCGTTGCGGGCAGGCGTCGCCATTGAAGCGATCCATGTCTATTCGCTGATCCATGATGACTTGCCATGCATGGACGATGATGCCCTGAGGCACGGAAAGCCGACTTTGCACAAGGCATTCGATGAGGCCACGGCAGTGCTGGCGGGTGATGCCCTGCACGCCTTTGCTTTTGAAGTCCTGTCCGAGCCCGCTGTCAGCGCCGATCCTTTCGTGCGGATCGAACTGGTAAGTTCGCTTGCTACGGCCAGCGGACTTCGGGGCATGGCGGGTGGCCAGATGATGGATCTGGCGGCGGAAACGTCAGACTTTGATTTGCCCACTGTGACCCGACTTCAGCAGCTCAAGACTGGCGCTCTGCTGGGCGCTGCGATCGAGATGGGGGCAATCCTTGGGCATGTGCCACCGGAAGGTCGCACGCATTTGCGAGGTTACGCGCGCGATGTTGGTCTGGCGTTCCAGATCGCGGACGACCTGATCGATTACGAAGGCGATGCCAGCGTTGCGGGGAAAGCCGTGGGCAAGGATGCCGACGCGGGCAAGCAGACGTTTCTGACGCATCTTGGCCCCGATCAGGCGCGCCAGCAGGCGCGGATGCTGGTCGATCAGGCGGTTGCGCATCTGGCGCAACATGGCAGCGAGGCAGATCTGCTGCGCGCCATCGCGAAGTATATTGTTGAAAGGGATCATTGATGGCGACGGAAAAGGGCGAACGCATTGGAATCTATCCGGGGACGTTCGATCCGATAACGCGCGGCCATACTGATATCATTCGCCGGGGTGCCAAGCTGGTTGATCGGCTGATAATCGGGGTGACGACCAACCCATCGAAGAATCCGATGTTCACCACTGATGAGCGCCTCGCCATGGTGGAGCGTGAAGTTGCTGCCATTGGTATCGACAACGTCGAGGTGGTGGGGTTCAATGCGCTTCTTATAAAGTTCGCCGAACATCAGCGGGCAACCGTGCTGATCCGGGGACTGCGGGCGGTGGCGGATTTTGAATACGAATTTCAGATGGCCGGTATGAATCAGCAGCTCAATTCCGGGATCGAAACGGTGTTCCTGATGGCTGACGTCAGCCTGCAACCCATCGCTTCCAAGCTGGTGAAAGAAATTGCGCTGTTCGGCGGAGAGATTTCCAGCTTCGTCAGTTCAGCGGTGCGCGATGATGTGCTCGTCCGCGTTGAGCAGCTGGGACGCAAGGGCGATCTTTAAGGCTGACAGAGTGCACGGCTGGCACACGCGTAAGCCATTCATTGCCACGAAAGCGAGGCGGCGCTATCCGCTTGCCGGTTCGACACGCAATCTGGCTTGTGGCCAGCAGAATGTGAGAGAGTGATGAAGCTTCCTTCGATACTGTCGGCCCCTCTGGGGCTTCTGCTTGGCGCACTGTTTTTTGCCACACCTGCGATGGCAGACGATGCAAAGCCAGCGGCCCAACCCGCTTTGCCGACTTTCGTGAGCCCGGATATTACCAAAGATCCGCAAGACGTGTTGCTGCTCGACCTTTCCAATGGTGGCAGGGTGGCGATCCGGTTGATGCCGCAGTGGGCACCGAACCACGTTGAGCGGATCAAGACTCTTACCCGTCAGAAATTTTATGATGGCATCGTCTTCCACCGCGTGATCGAAGGCTTCATGGCGCAGACCGGCGATCCCACGGGCACCGGCGGGGGTGGCTCGCCACTTCCCGATCTTAAGGCGGAATTCAACGCGATGCCGCACTTGCGGGGAACCGTTTCCGCCGCGCGGACGAATGAGCCTGACACGGCCAATAGCCAGTTCTTCATCGTGTTCTATCCCCGTTTCGCGCTGGACCGGAAATACACCGTATTCGGCAGGGTGATCTCTGGAATGGAAGTGGTAGACCGCATTGAACGTGGTGAGCCGCCTGCCAATCCCACACGGATCGTGCGTGCTTCGCTTGCTGCAGATAGTGAGCCTCAGCCGATGGCCACTGCGCCCGCCGAAGATGCGCCGGTTTCGCTGAGCGATCTTGAAAATTCAAAGTCTGACTGATCGCCCTGGCGCCTTGCGGCGCGCGGCTGGATTATCATGCGCGTAGACCTGTTCAATTTCGATCTGCCGCCAGAGAGGATTGCGCTGCGCCCGGTGCGTCCGCGCGATGCTGCACGTATGCTGGTTGTCGAAGGCTCCGGAGCACTGACGGATCGGCACGTCCACGATTTGCCGCAAATGTTGCGACCTGGCGACGTGCTGGTTGTGAACGATACGCGGGTGATTCCCGCTCAACTTGAAGGGATGCGCGGACAGGCACGGATCGGTGTCACGCTTCATAAGCGCATGGATCTTCGTCGTTGGCAGGCGTTCGTCCGCAATGGCAAGCGCTTGAAACCCGATGATCGAATCGACTTTGCCGAAGGCGTGACGGCGATTGCCGAAGACCTTCACGACGATGGCAGCTGGACTATCCGTTTCGAGGGCGATGAGCCGGTGGAGATCCTGCTGGAACGGGCAGGACGCATGCCGCTGCCGCCCTACATCGCGGGCAAGCGCGAAACCGATGCCGCGGATCGCAAAGATTACCAGACGATGTTCGCGGACAAGGAAGGCGCGGTTGCAGCTCCTACCGCAGCGTTGCATTTCACACCGGAACTGACGACTGCTCTGGAAGAGCGAGGGGTTTTGCGCGAAACGCTGACATTGCATGTCGGTGCGGGAACATTCCTGCCGGTGAAGGCAGACGATACTTCTGATCACCGTATGCATGCAGAATGGGGCCGGATCGATGCAGCTACTGCCGATCGCCTCAATGCCGCGCGCGGGGCGGGTGGTCGGATCATCGCGGTGGGCACTACAAGTCTGCGCCTGCTGGAAAGTGCCACCGGCGATGATGGCGTGATTGCGCCGTTTGAGGGCGACACGGCGATATTCATCACGCCGGGCTATCGCTTCAAGGCGATCGACGGGCTGATGACAAACTTCCACTTGCCGCGCTCCACGCTCTTCATGCTGGTGAGTGCGCTGATGGGCTTGGAGACGATGCAAGCGGCCTATGCCCATGCCATCGCGAACGAATACCGTTTCTATTCTTACGGGGATTCCAGCCTGTTGTTGCCATAACAACTTGGCGCGCGCGCATTCATGCCCCATCTCGCTAAACAATGGATACGATTCTTGATATCAAGGGGCTAACCAAGCGATACGCCAGCGGGCTGGTTGCGCTGGATAATGTTGACCTTGAAATTCGCCGCGGTGAAATTTTTGCGCTGCTTGGCCCTAACGGAGCGGGCAAGACCACGCTGATAGGCTCTGTGTGCGGATTGGTGCGGCCGACCAGCGGAACGATCCAGGCATTCGGCAAGGATTTGTTGAGTAACTGGCGCGATGCGCGCCGCCGGATTGGCTTGGTGCCGCAGGAACTGGCGACTGACATGTTCGAGCCGGTAGAGCGCGCGGTCAATTATTCGCGCGGTCTTTTTGGCCTTCCGCCCGATCCCGCACGAATCGAGGAATTGCTGAGATCGCTCAGCCTGTGGGACAAGCGGGACACTCAGATTCGCGAGCTTTCCGGTGGGATGAAGCGCCGTGTGCTTATCGCAAAGGCGCTTTCGCATGATCCGGAACTGCTGTTCCTTGATGAACCAACCGCAGGCGTCGATGTGGAACTTCGCCGCGATATGTGGCGGCAGATCGACCATATGCGCGCGCAGGGTACAACTATCGTCCTCACAACGCACTACATCGAAGAGGCGGAGGACATGGCCGATCGTGTAGGCATCATCAGCGACGGGAAGGTGCTGATGGTGGACGAAAAGGACGCCCTGATGAAGCGGCTTGGCCGTACCGAGGCAGTCATAACGCTCGCGCAGCCGCTGACGGAATTGCCGCGCGCTATCGCGGTTTACCCTGTGACGCTGAGCGAGAACGGGCTTGAAATTCGTTATCGCGGTGGGGATGGCTCCGGTCTGGGGCGCGCCCAAGTTGCAGCGATCACCAAGGATTTGACGCTGGCGGGCATAGATTACAACGCAATCGACGTGCGCGCCTCCAGCCTTGAGGACATTTTCGTCGACCTGCTGGAAAAGAACGGACACGCGTGATGATTGGGTTCAATTTCCGCAGTACCTGGACGATCTACAAGCAGGAACTGATGCGCGCCTTTCGCACGGCGCTGCAATCGATCATTGCGCCAGTGCTGACGACTTCGCTCTATTTCGTAGTCTTCGGCGCGGCCATTGGCGGCCAGATGCAGAACGGGATGGGGGGCGTGAATTACGGTGCGTTCATCGTGCCGGGCCTGCTGCTGCTGACGCTGCTTAGCGAGAGTACCCAGAACGGCAGTATCGGCATCTATATGCCGCGCTTTACCGGCGCGATTTACGAGCTGTTGTCCGCGCCTGTGGGAGTCGCAGAAACGCTGATCGGATTCGTAGGCGCGGCCGCAACCAAATCCCTGATTCTCGCAGCGATAATACTGCTGACTGCGAAGCTGTTCGTGGATTACACCATTGCGCACCCCTTGCTGGCGCTGGGATATATCGTTCTGGTTTCCGCCAGTTTCTCTCTGCTGGGTTTTATCCTGGGCATCTGGGCCGATAATTTTGAGAAGCTGGGCGCAGTGCCGATGCTGATTCTCATGCCGCTGACGTTCCTTGGCGGCACGTTCTACTCCGTCGACGTGCTGCCTGAGCCTTGGCGATCTGTCGCTCTGTTCAATCCCATCGTCTATCTGGTGAACGGGCTACGCTGGACTTTCTACGGCAGCTCGGATGTGTCGATCTGGGTGTCGCTCAGCCTCACCATGCTGTTTCTTGTGATCTGCGTGGTGGGGATTGCGGTGATCTTCAGGACTGGCTGGCGTTTGCGGAGCTGAAGGGCTAGGCGCGGGCACCATGAACCCGCGTTTTTCTTTCAATATTCACGCTACGGACGGCAAGGCCCGCACGGGCCTCATCCGCATGCGCCGGGGCGAGATCCGCACGCCCGCTTTCATGCCGGTGGGAACTGCCGCAACCGTGAAGGCCATGAAACCCGAAACTGTGCGCGCGACGGGCGCGGACATTATTCTGGGCAATACTTATCACCTCATGCTGCGTCCCGGCGCTGAACGCGTGGCAAGGCTTGGTGGATTGCACCGTTTCATGAACTGGGACCGTCCGATCCTGACGGACAGCGGCGGCTATCAGGTGATGAGCCTGTCGGAACTGCGCAAGATCACCGAGGAGGGCGTTACATTCGCCAGCCACCTTGATGGATCGCGGCACCTGCTTTCGCCGGAACGGTCCATGGAGATCCAGCGCTTGCTCGGCTCCGATATTGTCATGGCATTTGATGAATGTCCTCGCGCAGATCAGCCCCGGGATGAGATCGCTCGCTCCATGGAAATGTCGATGCGCTGGGCGCGCCGCAGCCGCGATGGGTTTGATGCCGGCGGAGAACATGCGGAGAGCGCCGCCCTGTTCGGCATTCAGCAGGGCGCGCTGGATCAGGAACTGCGTGCGCGCAGCGCCGATGCTCTGAAGGACATTGGCTTTGATGGCTACGCGATTGGTGGCCTTGCCGTGGGTGAGGGGCAGGAAGCGATGTTCGCCACGTTGGACTTCGCGCCAGGTCAGCTTCCGACGGATCGTCCTCGCTATTTGATGGGCGTGGGTAAGCCTGACGATCTTGTCGGTGCGGTGGAACGCGGCGTGGACATGTTCGATTGCGTGCTGCCAAGCCGTTCGGGTCGCAATGGCCAGGCGTTCACTTGGAATGGCCCGCTTAATATGCGCAATGCCCGCTTTGCTGAAGATACTGGCCCGCTGGACGAACGTTGCTCTTGTGCGACTTGCGGCACGTATAGCCGGGCCTATCTGCACCATCTGATCAAGGCAGGCGAAATCCTTGGGGCCATGCTGATGACTGAGCACAATCTGTCGTTCTATCAACAGCTCATGCAGGGAATGCGCGACGCTATTGCTGAAGGCCGATTTTCGAAGTTCGCGGCCGATTTTCGAAGCGACTACCTGAAGTTGTAGCTACGTCATTTGCCCGAACTATGGCGCTCTGATATTGCACTAGCAGAGATTCATAATAATTGGAGAGGGCTGATGGCAATCGATCTGACTGCGGCAAAAACTGCATTGGCCCGAGACGGTTTCTGCGTCGTTCCAAATCTGCTTTCAGGCGAAGAATTCGCCCGTGCTCGCGATGCGTTATCTCGCACTATCGATCAGATGCGTGAGCGTAACATTTCGACCTACAGCGAAACGCTGGACCCAAATGATGCCAATATCCGGGTCTATCATTTGCCGGAATGGGATCCGGTGTTTATCGAACTGCTGCGCCATCCGGTTGCCAAGGTGCTGGTTGAAGCGTTGCTGGGGCCGCAGGCCATCGTTTCCAACTTCACCGCCAATGTCGCCCTGCCGGGTTCGGGATCGATGAACGTCCATTCGGATCAAGCGCTCGTGGTCCCGCCGCCGTGGCTAGAGCCGTGGGCGATGAACGTGATCTGGTGTCTTGATGATGTGCACGATGCGAATGGCGCCACGCGTTATGTGCCCGGCAGTCAGAGCTACACCCGGTTTGAGGATGTGCCGGAAAACCTCATCGAACAGTCCTTGGCGTTTTCCGCGCCCGCCGGGTCTATCATCGCGATGGACGGCCGGGTCTGGCACACCTCCGGTGAAAACGTGACGGAGAATGAGCGGCGGGCGATGATGTTCGCTTATTACACGCGCGATTTTATTCGGCCGCAGGTGAACTGGGCAGTCATCCTCTCCGACGAGACTCAGGCGGGCCTGGATGAAGAAGGGCGCCAGATGTTCGGACTAGGTCCGATGGGGAATATCGCTATCGGAGGTGGGTTGACCCGGTTACGTGAAGGCCGGAAACCAGACGTTGCTTCGCCGCGTGAAGTGCGCGCTGTGCAGGATTGACGATCTAGGCTGCCTTGGCATTTTCATCTGACCACGAATTTTCGGTCGCCGCGATTTCCAGACGCGTATCCACATAGGCGATGAAATGACCGGTGCGCTGATCCATGAAGCCTGCGCCAATGTCGCATGCAAAACGTTGCGCCGTCTCAAGATCCGGATACCATTTTCCGGCGCGATGGGGTGTTACGAAGCGATACTGTGGCATAGTGCTACGGTAACGCTGCCCGCTGGCAGGAAGTTCCCGGTATCACCTTGGAAAGTCGAATTTTTCCGGCGACGCGAGCAACAAAAAAGGCGGCAAAAGCCGCCTTTTTTTAGGGAAAAGAGCCCGTGATGACGGGCTCCCTCCGCAATTGAATTAACGCGAGTAGAACTCGACAACCAGGTTCGGTTCCATACGAACCGGGTAAGGTACTTCGTCCAGCGTTGGAACGCGAACGAAGGTCACCTTGTCGGTGCCGTCAGCTGCCACATAATCAGGAACTTCACGTTCCGGCAGAGCCTGAGCTTCGGCGACCAGTGCCATTTCCTTGGCCTTGTTGCCGAGGCTGATCACATCGCCCACCCGGATACGGCGGCTGGCAATGTTGCACTTCACGCCGTTCACATAGATGTGACCATGGCTAACGATCTGGCGAGCCGAGAACACGGTCGGCGCGAACTTCGCACGATAGACGACCATGTCGAGACGCTGTTCGAGCAGGCCGATCAGGTTCTGGCCGGTGTCACCCTTCATGCTCGCCGCTTCCTGATAGGTGCGCTTGAACTGCTTTTCGGTAACTTCGCCGTAGTAACCCTTCAGCTTCTGCTTAGCGCGCAGCTGAATGCCGTAGTCGGAGACTTTGCTCTTACGGCGTGCACCGTGCTGACCCGGAGGGTTGGGGCGAGTATTGATCGGGCTCTTGGGACGACCCCAGATATTCTCGCCCATACGGCGATCGAGTTTATACTTTGAACTGTTACGCTTCGACATGATTGTACTCCAATTTGCTACACCGCACTGACGCGGCAATCGAACCCGGTACGCACCGTCGCTCCTAATGGAGCAACGCGGCCACCGCTTCACCGGGGTGCGGGGCCAATCGGCGTTGTCCGAAAGCGGACGAATGCCGAAAGTGAAGGCGCGGCCTTACGGGATGACGCGTGAAAGTCAAGGCCGAGCAGGCCGTTCGGCGTGAAGTCCACTCGACGGATGCAGGCGCAGCCGTTAGGGGAAGGGTTATGTCTGATACACCTCCCGTTACGCCGCGTGAACCCGATGATTGCCAGTCCATGGAAGATGTCCGCATCGGGGTTGATACCGTGGATATGGAACTGGTTGCGCTACTGGCGCGCCGCTTTGATTATATGCGTGCTGCTGCGCGGATCAAACCAGAGCGAACGCAGGTGCGGGATGAAGTGCGCAAGGCAACCGTGATTGCCAACGCCCGTAAGCAGGCCGAAACGCTGGGGCTTCCGGAGGAAATGATCGCTGACTTGTGGGATCGTCTCGTCGAAGGGTCGATTGCCTATGAACTGGAGCGGTGGGACGCGCTACGCAGTCAGGGCTGACTCCATAGAGCCTAATTCCGTTTGCGTGGTTCACGTTCCAGCGTGCTGAGCACACCGCGCAAGGTGCGTACTTCCAGATGGTTCCAGCCGGGACGGGTGAGCACATTGCGGAGCGTGCGGCGATTTGCCTCTGCCCGGGGTTCGGGCCAAAAGTAGTTCTTCGGCTCCAGCAAACTCTCCAAATGGCTGATAAGCCCTTCCAGTTCTTCCTGCGGAGCGGGAGGGAGCAGTTCCTCCTCGGTCGGCATGGCCAGATCGGCATGCTTTGACCACTCATAAGCACACAGGATAACCGCCTGCGCCAAATTGAGCGAGGCGAATTCCGGGTTGATGGGAACGGTCAGGATCTTGCGGGCGAGCGCCACGTCCTCAGTTTCAAGGCCAGACCGCTCCGGGCCGAAAACCAGGGCGGACCGGCCCGGACTTTGATGGATTTCGCGCGCTGCTTGTTCGGGTGTTACAACTGGCTTGGCAACGCCCCGTTTGCGAACCGTCGTGGCATAGACGTTCGTACAGTCAGCCACTGCGTCTGCCAGCGTTGGAAAGACCGTGGCGTTGTCCAGCACGACATCGGCGCCGGCCGCAGCCGGCCCGGCTGAGGGGTTTGGCCAGCCATCGCGCGGGGTGACCAGTCGCATCTCTGTAAGGCCAAAATTCAGTATGGCCCGTGCTGCCTTGCCGATATTCTCGCCAAGCTGCGGGCGGACCAGCACGATAACGGGAAGCGCGGCTTTCTTCTCGCTCATTCGTCGTCACTTCCGCGCACGGCGCTGGCGATCTCTTCGAAATCGCGCGCTTCGTTGAAATCGCGATAAACAGAGGCGAAGCGGATATAGGCGACAGTATCGATTTGCCGCAGCCCTTCCATCACCATCTCGCCGATGGCCATGGATGGCACTTCGCCATCGCCCAGTGTTTCGACTTGCCGTTGCACGCCGGAGACGAGCCGGTCGATCTGTTCGGCGCTTACTCCACGCTTACGACAGGCGAGCGAAACCGACTGCTCGATCTTCGAGCGGTCAAACGCCTCACGGGCGCCGGTGCTTTTGACAACGGTGATGTCCCGCAGTTGCACGCGCTCAAATGTAGTGAAACGGGCGCCGCAGCTTACACATTGGCGCCGCCTGCGGATCGCCGTGTTGTCCTCCGTAGGGCGGCTATCCTTTACCTGGCTGTCGTCAAAGGCACAAAACGGACAGCGCATTCAGAGATACCGCCCCATGAAGATCACATGCCCTGATAGATAGGGAAGCGTGCGCAGAGCTCTTCAACGCGGGCCTTCACGCTCGCTTCGACCTGTGCATCGCCTTCGTCGCCATTTTTGCGCAAACCTTCGCAGACTTCTGCAATCAAAGCGCCGATCTGGCGAAATTCTTCAACGCCAAAGCCGCGCGTGGTGCCAGCAGGCGTGCCAAGGCGGATGCCGGATGTGACAAACGGCTTTTCCGGATCGTTCGGAATACCGTTCTTGTTGCAGGTGATGGCTGCGCGATCGAGCGCCTTTTCGGCGAACTTGCCTTTCGTTGCCTTGGGACGCAGGTCTACCAGCATCAAGTGGTTGTCCGTGCCGCCCGAAACGATGTCGAGGCCATTTTCCTTCAGGCTCTCGGCAAGTGCCTTGGCATTATCCTTCACGGCCTGCGCATAGACCTTGAACTCAGGCCGCAGCGCTTCTGCGAAGGCAACAGCTTTGGCCGCGATGATGTGCATCAGCGGTCCGCCCTGAAGGCCAGGGAAGATCGCGCTGTTGATCTTCTTGGCAATCGCTTCGTCGTTAGACAGGATGATACCCGAACGAGGGCCACGCAGCGACTTGTGGGTCGTGGTGGTGGTGACGTGCGCATGCGGCACCGGCGAGGGGTGAACACCGCCAGCCACCAGACCTGAGAAGTGCGACATGTCTGCAAGCAGATATGCGCCCACTTCGTCTGCGATTTCACGGAAGCGCGCAAAGTCCCACTCACGCGAATAGGCTGTGGCGCCGCAGATGATCAGCTTGGGCTTGTTCTCGCGGGCGATGCGGGCAACTTCATCCATGTCGATCAGGTGGTCGTCCGGGCGCACGGTGTAGGCAACGGGATTGAACCACTTGCCGCTCATGTTCACGGGCGAGCCGTGGGTGAGATGGCCACCGGCGTTCAGGTCCAGACCCATGAAGGTGTCGCCCGGCTGCAGTAGCGCGAGAAACACCGCCTGGTTCATCTGGCTGCCTGAATTGGGTTGCACGTTGGCGAACTGTGCACCGAACAGCTGCTTGGCGCGTTCGATTGCGATCGTTTCGATCTCATCGACATATTCGCAGCCGCCGTAATAACGCTTGCCCGGATAGCCTTCCGCATACTTGTTGGTCAGCAC
>JAZQRJ010000022.1:0-139573 GCA_045629505.1 Novosphingobium sp. | reverse complement strand
ACCGAAACCTTGATCTCGCTGGTCGAGATGGCGAGAATATTGATGCCGCGTTCCGCCAGTGTGCCAAACATGGTCGATGCGATACCTGCATGGCTGCGCATACCCACACCCACGACGCTGATCTTGGCGACGTTATCGTCGCTGATCATGCGGAAATATCCGATCTCTTCCTTCTGCTTTTCCAGCAACGCAATCGCACGGGCAAGATCAGCTTGCGGAACCGTGAATGTAACGTCCGTCTCGCCTTTGTCCTTGGCCACGTTCTGAATGATCATGTCCACGTTGATGCTTGCATCGGCCAGCGGACCGAAGATCGCAGCAACCGCGCCTGGCCTGTCGGCAATGCGGGTTAACGTGACTTTCGCTTCATTCTTGTCTGCGGCGATGCCGGTGATGAGCTGGCGTTCCATATCGCTTCCTTCAAGTTCCTCGTCGCTGACGATCAGTGTTCCGGGCAAATCATCGGCGGGTGTCGCGCCTTCATCAACGAAGGAGGAGAGCACTTGCACGCGTACACCTTCCTTCATCGCAAGACTGACCGAGCGGGTTTGCAAGACTTTCGAGCCGACAGAGGCCAGCTCCAGCATTTCCTCGTATGTCACCTTGTGCAGCTTGCGCGCCTTGGAAACGATACGCGGATCGGTGGTATAAACGCCGTCAACGTCGGTGTAGATGTCGCACCGATCGGCCGAAACCGCTGCTGCCACCGCGACAGCCGATGTGTCTGACCCGCCGCGGCCCAACGTGGTGACGCGGTTTTCAGGCGAAACGCCCTGAAAGCCGGGGATCACGGCAATCTCGCCGCCAGCCATAGCGGCTACCAGCGCGTCCGTGTTGATCTGGCCAATCCGCGCCTTGGAATGGGCATTGTCCGTATTGAACGGCAATTGCCAGCCGAGCCAGCTGCGCGCCCTGCAGCCCATGGATTGCAGAGTCAGTGCAAGCAGGCCAGCCGTGACCTGTTCACCGGAAGAAACGACAACGTCATACTCCGCCGGATCATAAAGCGCGCTGGCTTCACGGCAGAAGTTTACAAGACGATCGGTCTCTCCAGCCATGGCCGAAACCACCACGGCAACTTCGTGCCCGGCTTCCTGCTGGCGCTTGACGATCCCCGCGACGCGGCGGATTCGCTCGGTCCCGGCCATCGACGTACCGCCGAATTTCATCACGATGCGAGCCAAAGCCTGTCATGCTCCTTTGCTGGCGTGCTGGAATAAACCTGCGCGCGCTGTTAGGGGCGGGGCATGGGTAATGCAACCACGCACGATGGGACCGCGCGCACGATTCGTCCTGAAGAGGCGACACATTTCGGCGCGCTTGCGGCGGACTGGTGGAACCCTGCCGGATCATCGGCCATGCTGCATCGGCTCAACCCCGTGCGCCTCTCTTTCATTCGCGACGCGATTGACCGGCATTTCGGCACCAATTCCAAGGCATTGCGGCCTCTGGCGGGTAGGCGTGCACTGGATGCAGGCTGCGGTGCCGGGCTGCTTTGCGAACCGCTTGCCCGCCTCGGCGCCGATGTGACAGGCGTTGATGCAGCGGCTGAAAATATTGCTGCGGCGAGCTCCCATGCGCAGGCGATGGGGCTTGCGATCGACTATCGCTGTGGTGAGCTCGATTCGCTGGACCTCGGAACCTTCGATCTCGTCTGTTCTCTGGAAGTGATCGAGCATGTTGAAGACAAGTCCGCATTCATGGCCGCACTTGCGAATGTTCTTGCACCCGGTGGCCTGATGATCCTCTCCTGCCCCAACCGCACGGCGCGATCCCGTCTGCTGCTGGTCGAGGCGGCCGAGCGTATGGGCATGGTTCCCCGCGGCACCCACCACTGGAACGATTTTGCCACGCCAGACGAATTGCGCGAACTGCTGCATGGCGTTGGGCTGGAAATGGGTGAGCCCACTGGCATCAGCTGGTCGCCCATGAAAGGGCTCCACTTGTCGGGCGATCTTTCTCTCAACTACATCGTGACAGCACGCCGCGCCTGACGGCACATTCAGTCAGTCGTACTGGCCGCCTTTCAGGTCGTTCTCGAAGGCTTCCACCAGCGCATTCCGATGCCGCCTATATAGGTGCAAGATTTGCCTATGGCGCCGTTGCTGACGCTCACTTCATAGCGCTCCGTGTACATGCCGCCGCCGTCCGGGTCAGGCTCCATGAACGAAACGTCAAAAGCGAAGTCATCGACAGCGCGACCATGCGACGCCAGCTTTTTCCGGGCCTCGCCCAATTCCTGTTCTTGCAGAGGTTTCATGGCATCCTCCGGTCATGGACTGGCGGAGCCGCGAACAAATTAATTCATCGCCAGCACTATGTTTCGAACCCGCGGGTATACCTGTTGTTCCCACTTGGAGCCGGAGAAGACACCATAATGGCCCACACCGGGTTGCAGATAGTGGCGCTTCAGATGCGGGCGCAGGCTTGAGCACAAGCCGTGGGCGGCCGCCGTTTGCCCAACTGCGCAAATATCGTCGCGTTCACCCTCAACCGTCAGTAAGGCAGTACGCCGAATCGCCCCGCAATTCACCTTGCGCTCGCCGCGATAATATAGCTCGCCCTTGGCCAGCAGCATGCGCTGAAACACCCTGTCGATGGTTTCGAGGTAGAACTCCGCGGTGAGATCAAGAACCGCGAAATATTCGGCATAGAAGTCCTTAATTTTCGCAGCGGCCGCTTCCTCGCCTGCAACGATCATTTCATAAAGCTTGCGATGCTGATCCCAGTGCCGCCCTGGGTTCATTGACATGAACGCGGTGAGTTGCAGGAAGCCGGGATAAACCTTGCGCCCCGCGCCCCTATAACGCCAAGGCACCGTGTAGATCACGTTGCTCTCGAACCACGCGTAGGGATTGGACGTAGCCATTTCGTTCACTACCGTGGGGGAAACGCGCGTATCCACTGGCCCGCCCAGCAGGGTCAGCGAGCGCGGCTCACACGGGTCGCGATCTTCAGCCATCAGCGCGGTCGCAACCAAAGCCGGAACACACGGCTGGCAAACCGCCAGCATGTGACTGCCCGGACCGAGGATCTGCATGAAGCGGATCACATAATCCACATAGTCATCAAACCCAAAGCGGCCGGCATCCAGCGGCACGTCGCGCGCGTTCTTCCAGTCCATGATGTAAACATCATGATCGCGCAGCAGCGTGTGCACCGTGTTGCGGAGCAACGTCGCGAAGTGCCCTGATAACGGCGCTACGACGAGCATCTTGGGTTGCGGCACCGCAACATCGGGCTTGGCGAAATGCAATAAATTGCCAAAAGGCATTTCAACAGCCACTTCCTCAACCACCCGGACGGAAGAATTGCCGCACACCACTTCGCGAATATTATAGTCCGGCCTGGAATGAGTGAGCTTTGCCCCAGCAAACACCTCGTTCACTGCCAGGTATCGCTTGATCCAGGGATTTTCTGCCAACTCGCCGAGATACTTGTCACCAAGCATTATCGCGGTGGATGCCATAAATCGCGCCGGAGCCAACAAATCGGAATAGGCCTGATAGCCTTTATAGAGCATCGCAGAATTCCTTCTCTGCCTTCGGCACCATCCGATTCGCCCTTTTCAAATCGACGCAACTTCTTCATGTTGCAACGCAGCATCTAACATGACAAGCCTGACAATGCTTTTATGGGGCGTCTGATGAGCAAAGCCGAACTCACAATTTCCAGCAAGACCTATTCTGCCTGGTCGCTGAGAGGATGGCTAATGTGTCACCTCGCCGGGCTGGATGTTGAGGAAGTATCCGTCCCTAATGATGAGGCGAATCGGGCGGAGCTGCTGTTGCTTTCGCCCTCCGTCCTGGTGCCGCGCCTGACGCATGAAGGCGCCAGCGTTTGGGACACGCTGGCAATCGCGGAATATCTCAACGAATGTCATCCAGAAGCCCAGATGCTTCCGGCAGATCGCCTTGCCCGGGCGCACTGCCGATCGGTTTCGGGCGAAATCCACTCGGGTTTTGCCAACCTGCGCTCGGCCCTGCCAATGAACCTCAAAGTAAAGCACGATCGCTTCCCGATATTCAGCGGTGCGAAGCCGGATATCGAGCGGATTGAGACGATCTGGAACGAATGTCTGTCCAGCTATGGCGGTCCATACCTGTTTGGCGAAAAGCCCACGATTGCAGACGCAATGTATGCGCCTGTCACCACGCGGTTCATCACTTACGCAGTCGATATTTCGCCCCGTAGCGCGGCCTACTGCGAGACGATTGCCGAATGGGCGCCGATGAAGGAATGGACCGCAGCGGCGAAGAAAGAACCCGAGGACATGGAAGACCTCGAAGTCGAGTTCTGATTTATTCGGTCTAGAACGCGGCTTCCCACTCGCTTTCGTTGAAGCCCACCAGCAAGCCGCCCGAATATTCCACCACCGGGCGTTTGATGGTGCTGGGGTGCTCGGCCATGATCTGCACGGCCTTCGCCGCATCGATGTCGGTCTTGTCGGCGTCTGATAGCTGACGGAATGTCGTGCCCCGACGGTTGAGCACCGTTTCCCATCCGGCATCGTCCACCCATGCTGTCAGCTTGTCCTGGTCCGCGCCTTCCTTTTTGTAATCGTGGAACTGGTAAGCGAGGCCCTTGGCATCCAGCCACTTGCGCGCCTTCTTCACTGTGTCGCAGTTGGGGATGCCGTAGAAATGGATGCTCAAGCTTCGGACCTTTCGAAAGGGTGGATGACCGGGGCGGCGCACTGTCGATTGCGGAGGACGCCAAATTTGGGAAAAGTGTAGCGCATGCCTTCGCGCCTCGGGAGTGGACATTTCCTCCTTTCCACGACAAAGCCCCCGCAGGAGATCAGGACTTCCATGAGCGTTAACAGCTTCGGCCGCATTCTGCGTTTCACCACTTGGGGGGAAAGCCACGGGCCCGCTCTGGGCGCGGTGGTGGACGGGTGCCCGCCCGGACTTGGCATCAGCGAGCAGGCAATCCAACCCTATCTGGATGCGCGGCGTCCGGGCCAGTCGAAGTTCACGACCCAACGCAATGAGCCTGATCAGGTCAAAATCCTCTCCGGTGTGTTTGAGGGCCGCACCACCGGCACCCCGATCAGCCTGATGATCGAAAATACCGATCAGCGTTCGAAGGACTATTCGGAAATCGCGCAGGCCTATCGTCCCGGCCATGCGGACTACGCCTATGACGCGAAGTACGGCTTTCGCGATTATCGCGGCGGCGGGCGCAGTTCGGCGCGGGAAACCGCAGCGCGCGTGGCGGCGGGCGGCGTGGCCAGGCTCGTGATTCCCGAAGTGACGATCCTTGCCTATCTCACCGAGATCGGCGGCGACGAGATCGACCGCGGGAATTTCGACGCAGCCGAGATTGCGCGCAACCCGTTCTTCTGCCCCGATCCGGCCGCAGCCGCGCGCTGGGAAAACCTGGTGGACGATGCAAGGCTGGCAGGTTCCTCTCTCGGCGCGGTCGTTGAATGCGTTGCAACCGGAGTGCCTGCCGGTTGGGGTGCGCCCCTATACGGTAAACTGGATGCTGATCTTGCCGCTGGGATGATGGGCATCAACGCGGTGAAAGGCGTGGAAATTGGCGACGGATTCGCCGCTTCTCGACTGACTGGCGAGAGCAATGCCGATGCTATGCATCCCGGCAATTCCGGCCCGCAGTTCGACAGCAACCATGCAGGCGGGATTGCAGGCGGCATCTCCACAGGGCAGCCCGTGGTCGTGCGCGTGGCGTTCAAGCCCACCAGCTCGATCCTCACCCCCGTGCCTTCGATCAACCGCGCGGGTGAAGCTACCGAAGTGCGCACGAAGGGTCGCCACGATCCCTGCGTCGGCATTCGCGGCGCACCGGTTGCCGAAGCAATGATGGCCTTGGTACTCGCCGATCATAAGCTGCTGCATCGCGGCCAGATCGGATAGCCCGATCAGGGCTAACCCCTCCGCCGTTTCAGAATGATGTAGAGCGCGCCCGGCCCGCCGTGGCGCCGATGCGCGCCCCGAATCGCCGCTATATCGATCGCATGTTCGCTGGCCGAAAGCCAGTCGATCACCTTGGCCCGGATCGCACCGCGCCGCGATGTCCTGTCAGCAGGATCGGCGGGTCGGGGCTTTCCGGTAACGAGCAGTACCATGCGCGCGCCCATGGCCTTGGCCTGCGTCAACCCGTGGAGCAACCGCCCATGTGCGCTGTCCAGCGTGCAGCCATGGAGGTCCAGCGTGAAATCGGGCTCAGCCATACCCTTTGCAAGCTTGCGGTCCCACCCGGCATCCAGACCATGCGCAGTCATGCGCTGTGGATCGGCAGGAGGTGCCACCAATGCGCGCGGCGGAACGGGACGTACGACCTTGGCTAATTTCTGCTTTTTAGTCGGGATTTCCTTTTCAGGAGGTCCAGCAACTTCCTCCGTCAGCGATGGCGGCGCCTTTCCCTCCAGCGGAGCGACAGTCTTGGCCAAACGCGCCCAAAGCGCAGCCTCTTCGCGCGAAAGCTTGCGAACCGGTCGGCTCACCGTGTGCCCAGCCGGCTCAGCGTTCCTTTCGGCAGCAGCAATAGCGCCTGCCCTCTGCCACTCATCCCACCAGCCGTCGTGCGTGCCTGAGCGCCTGCTCCCCAGAATGTGTCAAACCGATTGGCACCCTTGATTGCACCGCCGGTATCTTGCGCGATCCAAAGGCCATTGGCTTCTCGACGATCGAGATCGAGCCAGACCGGCGCACCCAACGGTACAAACTTGGGATCTGCAGCCACGGAGCTTTCGGGACGAACCGGCACACCTAGTGCACCAACCGGGCCATCGCCCGTCAATTCGCGGAAGAACACCCAGCTACGGTTTTCCCGCATCAGCGCCATGCCGGCTGCCGGGTTGTCTCGAACATATTTCATGATGCCCTGCATCGATCCGGAATATTGGCCCGGCTCGTTGCCGATCAGCCCTCGATCCCGCATCAGCCCACCGATCCCGGTGTAGGCGTGGCCGTTCTGCCCGGCATAGCCGATGCGGATAACCTGCCCTTCAGGCGTGCGGAGGCGGCCAGAACCCTGAATTTGCAGGAAGAAGAATTCTACAGGATCTTTCGCCCAACCAATCTCAAGCCCACGGCCCGCCAGTGCGCCGTTCTCTATTTCCGTACGGTCATGATAGGGAACAAATCGGCCCATGCTGTCATACCGGCCCAGCGGCATTTGCCCGGAAGCGAGAGGCTGCGCCTCACCGGGTTTAGCTCGAACCAAGTCCGGCGGCATACCATAGACCGGCGCATCGTAGCCGGGACGACGCTCACGCGAGCCTTCAATTTCCGGCTCGAAATAACCGGTCGCAAAAGCTCCGCCATCGCCCACCCTCACCGTTTCGAAATGGCGGACAAAGAACTGGCCCGCATCGCCTTGCCAGCGCTGGGCGGCGGAACAAGCCGCCTGCCAATCGGAATTGCGGGTTAAGCCACTGGCATCAGTGCGGGAGAGCAGGCTGGGACAACTTTCCTGAAATGAAACCAAAGCGAGCCGTGCATCGCCGCTCGACATGCCCAAAGAGCCAATTTCCGGCCCTGCTCTCACACCAAGGTTAAGCGCGTTTTCCGGTTGAACGGGTTTGGGAAGGGTGACGACAGGGCCGCCGGTCTTGGGGATCATGCCGCCGCAAGCGCTCAGCAAGGCAGCTAGCATGAATGCGGCGAAAGCTCGAAAAATCCAGCCGGGATGGCCCTCGCTGCGCACACTTTTATCTGAAGCACTCACCCCCAACAAGCTCAGCTCCAGAAGCTCTAACCTTCGTCCGTCACTTCAAGCAGCCAGTCCGGATCAGAGGAATTGACATTGCGTGCGAAGGTCCAGCTATCAACCGCCTCAATCGCATCGTCCAGCGAACCGGCGATAACATTGCCCTGCGCATCACGTGTGACAGCTGCGATGTCAGACCGGAAACGGACCGTCACCCGCGCCATAGGAGCGTCAAAGCGGGCAGCAACAAGCGTGGCGTCTTCAATGCGTACAAGCCGGTTGTCCAAGGTCTCGCCAGCTTCGTTCCGCGCATCGATTGCAGCCGCGAAGCTTTCGTAAACCGCAGCATCGCACAGTTGGCGCAGCTCGTCCTTGTCACCCCGCCAGAATGCTTCCAGTACCATGCGATATGCGGCACGGGCGCCGTCCATGAACGCGAAGGCATCGAAGCGTCGGTCCTGAGCAGCGATATCGCGCAAGCCGCGATCTACCACCGGGGTGGCGGCCGGGAACTGCCTTTCAGCCATTCGGGGGGGGAAGGTTTCCACTTCCTCATTCGGACGCGATGCAGGCACACGAGAACCGGGAGCCGGCGTATCGAAGCGCCCTTGAATCGGCTCTTCCTCATGCTCCGCACGGCGGCCAAGCACCGAGTACAGCCGCAAGCCCAAAAAGGCGGCAATCATGGCAAGGATTACAATCTCGACGGTCACACCAGCAGGTCCATTTTCCGGCGACGGTCAGCGTCGCGCGTTCACCATAGCCCCAGATAGGGACGCTTGACAAATCGACAACGAAAAAGCGGCTATCCGCCCACGTTTTTCGTTCATTGACGGCACATCGCGAACAATTGGGGCACAAGCCAATTGCCACGGCCCATTGCCGCTGCGCGGAGGCGGTGCTAACCGCACTCCTAACAAACTCGCAAGCCGCAGGATTTCCATTTACCATGGCCGATGAAAACAACATCATTTCTGATCTCGATCTCAATAACCAACCCAATGGTGAGGACAATGGCCCCGCGGCGGGGATTATTTCGCAATACATCAAGGATCTGTCGGTAGAGAATCCAAACTCGCCGCAGTGTTTCAGCTGGCAGGAAGCGCCGCAGATCGACGTGCAATTCAACATCAGCGCTCAGCGCGTTGATGATGAAATTCATGAAGTTGAATTGAAAGTGGTGGTCACCGCCAAGACCAGCGAAGGCACAGCGTATGTCGTGGACCTGTCCTATGGCGGGTTGATCGGCATCCGCCAGTTGGATGACAATACCGCCCATGCGTTCCTGTTTGCAGAAGCACCGCGCATCCTTTTCCCATTCGCCCGCCGAATCGTGGCCGATTCGGTACGCGATGCCGGCTTCACCCCGCTGATGCTCGATCCGATCGATTTCAACGGGCTGTATATCCAGCAGTTGACAGCCCAAGCAGAGCAGCAGGCCATTCAAGAGCCGGTCGGGAACGCCTGAAGCCTTATCCCGGCCTGACGGCGCCGCGGCGATGAGCCTGGTCAAGAACGTTGGGACGATTGGCGGGCTGACTTTGGTCAGCCGCATTTTCGGATTCGTTCGCGATATCCTGCTGGCCCGCGTTCTGGGTGCCGGAATGGCCGCCGACGCTTTCCAGTTGGCCTTCGTACTGCCTAACACCTTCCGGCGCCTGTTTGCCGAAGGCGCGTTTTCGGTCGCCTTCGTGCCAATGTACACCCGCGCGCTTCACGCCGATTATGGCGGCGAAGAATATGCGGACAGGTTTGCATCGGAAGTCTTGGCCGTTTTCATCTGGGTGCTGATGGGCTTTTCCGCGCTGGCGATGATCGCCATGCCAGGCATTGTCTGGCTGCTCGCCAGCGAGTTCCGCGAAATTCCCGGCAAGTTCGAGCTGGCGGTCACGCTCTCGCGCATCACGTTCCCCTACCTCGGCCTCGTCAGCGTGGTGGCGATGCTTTCGGGCGTCCTCAATGCCCATTCGAAATTTGCACCTGGCGCGTTTGTACCGGTGTTGCTGAATGTCACACTCCTCACCGGGATCGTGACGGGATATTACCTGCGTGAAGCGGGCGGCAGGGACGTGACGGTGGCATTTTCCATTGCCGTTGCCGTGGCGGTATCAGGCGTAGTGCAGCTGCTCTATATGGTTTGGGCCACACGGCGCGCGGGAGTGACCCTGGAGATACGGATGCCACGTTTTTCGCCAGAGGTGAAAAGGCTTGCACTGCTAATTCTGCCCGCCACGTTCGGCGCCGGCGTCTATCAGATCAGTCAGTTTGTGGACACGTTCTTCGCCACTTCGCTGGAGCAGGGATCTCTCACCTTGCTCAAGTATGCGGACCGGCTGAACCAGATGCCGCTTGGCATCGTGGGCATAGCACTCGGCACCGCAATCTTGCCGATGCTTGCGCGCCATATCCAGACAGACAATCACCGCGAAGCGCAGCGCTTGCAAACAAACGCGGTGGAGATGGCCACACTGCTCACACTGCCCGCAGCAGCCGCGCTCGCAGTTTGCGCCCCCGCGTTCGTCACCGCCTTCTTCGTGGGCGGCAAGATGACGATGGAATCCGGCGCGACGATGGCGAACATCGTGGTAGCGCTGGTCATGGGCCTGCCGTCCTATGTTCTCGTCAAAGTATTCCAGCCCGCCTTTTTCAGCCGAGAAGACATGCGCACGCCCGTATGGATTTCCGCAGCGGTGCTGATTATCAACATCGGCATCAATTTTCTCGTCGTGCCAAGGTATGGGATCGTCGGTCTGGCCGCTGCGACGGCCTTCACCTCAACGCTGAACGTCGCGACTCTCTATATCATTCTCCAGGTGCGCGGCTGGTTCCATTTCTCGGCAAAGCTGGGCAGCCGCATCGCGCGGCAAATCGTGGCGACAGCAGCAATGACAGCAGCACTGTGGCCGATGGTGCCGATGTTCACCGATTACTACCGCGGTAACATTGTGGAGCGCGCAGGTTCGCTATCGGTTCTGGTGATCGTGGGTCTGGTCGTGTTCTTCGGGGTTGCCTATATTATCGGCGCTCTCGACAAAGACCTGATTGCCCAGCTACGGCGGCGGCGTCCGCCACTGGCGAACGCAAACTCAGCAGACTAATTTCAGGCACACATCATGCGTATCGTTTCCGGCATTCAGCCGACCGGCAATCTCCATCTTGGCAATTACCTTGGCGCGATCCGCAATTGGGTGCGCATGCAGGAAGAGCATGAGGCGGGAACCTGCCTTTTCTTCCTGGCAGACCTACACGCCATCTCAATGCCGCACGATCCAGCGACGCTCAGTGCCAACACGCGGGAGATGGTTGCCGCTCTGGTTGCCTGCGGCATCGACCCCGATCGTTCAATTCTTTTCAATCAGGCGCAAGTGCCCGCCCATGCAGAGCTGCAATGGTTGCTCAACGGCACCGCGCGCATCGGCTGGCTGAACCGGATGACGCAGTTCAAGGACAAGTCCGGCAAGAACCGCGAAGGCGCCAGCGTCGCCCTGTTCACTTATCCCGTGCTACAGGCTGCGGACGTGCTGCTTTATCAGGCCACCCACGTTCCGGTTGGCGAAGATCAGAAGCAGCATCTTGAGCTGGCACGCGACGTTGCTCAGAAGTTCAACAACGATTTCTGCCCCGGCTACAGCGACGAGAACAGCGAAGTGCCTGGCGTGTTCATTTTGCCAGAACCGATCATCCCGCCCGACGCTGCCCGAATCATGAGCTTGCGTGATGGCTCATCCAAGATGAGCAAGTCCGATCCTTCGGACATGAGCCGCATCAACCTGACGGATGACGCGGACACGATCATGAAAAAGGTCAAGAAGGCGAAAACGGATCCCGAGCCACTGCCGATTGACGAGAAAGAATTGGAAGGCCGTTCAGAGGCCGCCAATCTAGTCGGCATTTATGCTGCTATGTCCGGCAAAAGCGCGGCAGACGTTCTGGCGCAATTCGACGGCGCGGGATTCGGCACATTCAAGCCAGCACTGGGCGAACTGCTCGTCGAGACGCTGGGGCCGATCAACGAACGCTTCGTTGAATTGCGTAAGGATCGAGCGGCGTTGGACGCTATCCTGGCCAAGGGTGCGGAAAAGGCGCGCGAATTGGCTCGCCCAACGCTTGATGCGGCCTACAGGACGCTGGGGCTGGTCAGAGGGTGATCGGAACGCTTCCTGATTGGAAAAATTCTTTTCTCTCAAATCTAAGTTTTCAACCTCTATTCAGAACGGTCCAGCGACACTATCTTTCAATTTGCAAGGCTGCCCCCCGGTACGCCCGCATGGCTCTAAACGATTTTGTGGAGAGAATGGCATGAAAGGTCATCACAAGGGGCGTTGGGCGCAGGCAAAGATGGTGGCAGTAACGCTGCTGTTGTTGGGCCTTGCGGCATGCGCATCGCCGTTCCGCGCCGAGGTTACGCGTTTCCAATCGCAGCTACCGCCGCCTGCGGGACAGACGTTTGCAGTCGTGGCGAGTAACCCCAGCCTAGCTGGCGGTATCGAATTCAATCAGTACGCTTCGTTGGTCGCACAACAACTGGCCGCCCAAGGCTATACTCCCATTCAAGACTCGAAGCAGGCAGAACTGCTGGTCCTCTTCGATTACGGCGTGGACAATGGAAGAGAACGCGTGCGTTCGACCGGGTTTGGACCGGGGCCGCTCTTCACGCCTTGGTACGGTTATGGACCGTATCACTATTGGGGTCCCTATCGCCGCGGCCTTTGGTCCTACGGCTGGTACGATCCGTGGATGGGTGGCCCGGAAATCGAAGCCTATGTCGTCTATACCAGTTTTGTTGATTTGAAGATCGATCGCCGCGCGGACGGTTTCCGCCTTTTTGAAGGCCGAGCGGAAGCAGTGTCTCGCTCCAACAATCTTTCATATCTGGTGCCTAATCTGATCGAAGCTATGTTCACCGGTTTCCCCGGAAACTCCGGTGAAACAGTGCGCATCAGCATCGCTCCGGAGGACAAGAAACAGCGCTGAGCGCCTGGCTTGCGGAGAAACCATATTAGGCGGGTCGTGCAAACGGCCCGCCTTTTTTCGTTGGGAGAGTGAAAGCATGAACCAGTTGAGCCGCGTTACCGTCGATCTGGCACATTCGCTGATGGGAAACGCCCCCTCGCAACGGCAAAAGCATGTGGCCGAACACATTGAGGCGAACAGCCTTATCAGTCAGGACGCGGGAGAGCTTGCCGCACAGGAAGACAACTTCTGGGACCGGCTGGCCGATTCCGTGGCACGCGTCGGCGGTTCCTGGCCATTCATCGGCCTGTTCGTACTCTTCCTGGCGATATGGACGGGCTTCAACAGCTTTGTGCTCGCCAAAGGAGCGGCCTTCGACCCTTATCCCTACATCTTCCTCAACCTGATCCTCTCCATGGTGGCTGCGATACAGGCGCCAATCATCATGATGAGCCAGAACCGGCAAGCGGAGAAAGACCGCATAGCAGCGGCCCACGATTACGAAATCAACTTGCGTTCAGAGATCGAGATCCTGGCCATTCAGGAAAAGCTCGATCACCTGCGCGGGGAACAGCACGAAAGGATACTGGCTCAGCAGGGAGAGATCCTGGACGCGCTAGCAAGGCTGGAAGCGCGTCCAGGCGAATAGATCAGGGCCATTTGACCGGAGGCTCATCCACTGCAAGCCTCCGTGCGGTAGATATCGTCTGCGCCACGAACAGAGCGATCAGCGCAAATCCAATCACACCCACGACCATGTCGAACCATGTAAAACCGCGCAACACCGGCTCAGGTCCAGCGGCAATCATCGCCATGGTCAAGGCAATCAGAAACAGGCGCAGTTCTGTGGGCCCGGCGTTCAGATAGGAAAGCTTTAGCTCACCCAGCACACGCACAGACAGAAAGGCATGGATTGAAAGCAGCAGATAACCTGCCAGGGCAACCAGCGCGATTTCCAGCATCACGTAATTGGTGAGGCCTATGCCCACGACCACCAGCGTAGTAGCCAGCCCGTCGCAGCTGTGATCCAGAAAATAACCGTAGCGAGGGCGTTCTATGCCGCGAAAGCGGGCAAGACTGCCGTCCATGGAATCGCCGAACCATTGCACGACATAGCCGCCAATCGCGACCCACAGCCAGGAATCGCCAAGGTTGCTTGCCAGGTAACCGCCGAAGATCATTAGCGCGCCGAGCATTCCCAGCGTAGTCAGTCGGTCCGGAGTGACCCACGCAGGCATTCTTGCGCAAAAATAGTTGAGCGCACGCCGTTCCGCACGCGCCAGAAGGTTTTCCTGAACTCGAACAATAGGCTTGACGGCAACGGGTTTCGAAGACGCCATCAGGGACATCCAATCTGCAAAGAAGGTTAAATTCCTGCGCTTTTATTACAACGCGCTTACCCCTCCTATCTTATGCCTTTGGAGAAATGTCCACCTTCGCGCCGGGCAACCGATGCAGTTCATCGCACCTCGATGCCTACGCAAGGGATTTAGCTGACGCGCGTGCGGTTCCGCGGGGCTAATTTCCCAGCGCGACGACCCCGCCGGTGGAGCCAAAGCCCCCCTCGCCCCGCTCGGTAGCATCCAACTCGTCCACCCGCAGCCAACTTGCGCGCGTGACAGGGGCAAGGACCAGCTGCGCGATGCGATCTCCGCGACGCACATCAAAGCTTTCCTGACCATGATTGATCAGGATCACCTTCAGTTCGCCGCGATAATCGGAATCAATCGTCCCGGGAGAATTGGGAACGCTGATACCATGCTTCAACGCCAGGCCGGAGCGGGGACGAACCTGGATTTCGAACCCGTGAGGGATGGCAACCGCAAGGCCCGTAGCCACCGCGTGACGTGCGCCGGGTGCCAGCGTCACATCCTCTGCCGCCAGCACGTCCATGCCCGCAGCGCCATCTGTGGCATAAGCAGGCAGATCCAAGCCGTCGAAATGCGGCAGGCGCTTAACCGGAACCGGCACACTATTCATCAGCGGTACTTTCCTCGTTGATCGCCTGTGCAAACCGCTCGGCCAATGCCATCGCGACCTGTTCCTTGGGCATTTCGGGCAGGCTTTCCACATCGTCCGCAGAAATGATGTGGACGGTGTTCAGCTGCCCGCCCATGACATCGCCCGATACATCGTTGGCGATGATCCAGTCCGCGCCCTTGCGCTTGCGCTTCTCATGCGCGTGCTTGAGCACGTCGGTAGTCTCTGCCGCAAAGCCGATCAGCAACCGTGGCCGCTGGCTCGAACTGGCGACAGAGGCCAATATATCCGGGTTTTCGGTGAGTAGCAGGGCAGGCGGCGCAGAGCCGCGCTTCTTGATCTTCTCTCCCGCCACGTTGCTGGTCCGCCAGTCTGCAACAGCGGCTACCATCACCGCAATGTCGGCAGGCAGCGCATTCTTCACCGCTTCTGACATTTCGATCGCCGTTTCCACGTCGATCCGATCCACACCCGTCGGCGTCGCCAGGTTGACCGGCCCGGAGACGAGCGTGACGCGCGCACCAAGGGCTGCGGCGGCAGCGGCAATGGCATAACCCTGCCGCCCGGAAGAACGATTAGCGATATAGCGCACCGGATCGATCGGCTCATGCGTCGGTCCGGCTGTGACGAGAACATGCTTGCCTGCCAGCGGCTGATGATCGGGATCGACGGGGAACCACGGGGCTGCAGAGCCGCATCCCTTCACAGAGGGGAACAGGCCCGCAAGTTCGTTCTCGAAGGGTTGAGGGGCGGCATCCTCACGACCAGAGACGACGTAGTTGATCGCTTCGGGATCGGTGGGCGGCGCAGCCCTAGCCTGGCCCTTGCGAGACAGAATCGGCCCATCTGAACTGACCACGGACGGAGGAGGAGCATCATCATTGGCCCCGTCGGGATCGCCCAGCACTTCGCGGGCCATCTGAATACCGCGCGAAATTAATGAGGCAGAAAGGCCGCCCGGCCCGTCCTCTCCCCGATCCGGAGCTTCAAAGCCGAGGAATTCTGCGCCCTCATCCGACATGGGAAGATCAAACCCGCCGGGATAATGCTCAATAGTGTGAGGAAGGGTGGGCAGGAATTGCACATCACCTGGATCGATGTTTAGCGTCCACGCGATGCGGTGCCAGATGGCAGTCGGCTCTGGCAGACGGCCCGGCCCAAACTCACCGCAAGCCATCGGGCCAGAATCCGGCTCCATCACGTCCACCCCGCTTGCCAGCAGAGTTTGCACATTGCGGCCAGTCGATTCGTGCTCCCACATACGCACGTTCATCGCAGGAACGGCAAGCACGGGTTTATCAGTGGCCAGCAGTACCGTGGTAGCCAGATCGTCGGCAATACCCGCAGCCATCTTGGCCAAAAGATTGGCGGTTGCAGGGCAAACAACGATCAGATCTGCCTCACGGCTGAGCTGGATATGCCCCATCTCCACCTCATTCTTGAGATCCCAAAGCGAGGTGTAGACCTCGTTTTCGGACAGAGCGGCCAGTGCCAAGGGCGTCACGAACTTGGCACCGCCCTCAGTGAGCACGCACGTCACTTCGCCCCCACCCTTGCGGATGGTGCGGACCAGTTCACAGGCCTTGTACGCGGCAATTCCACCGCCCACGATCAGAAGTATTTTTGGATGAGTCATCAGTTAACGAGTCTGCAACAGTCAGGGGTTGGGCGCAATTACTTTAGGGCAGCGGGAGCCGCGATCCGCCTCACGAGGTTGGCACGGCGGATCAGCGCCGACAGTCCCATTGGCACAAAGGCAATGCCGATGAACATGGCCGGCGAGACCAGCATTCCCCAATAGAAATTGTCGGCACGGCCAACAATCATAAAGGTCAGGCCATAACCCAGATAGAGCAACAGGCCGAATAGCCCGGCAGACGAGCGCCACGCCGCCCAGCCAAACATCGCAAGAATGATCGCCGGTCCCGCTATCCAATGCGGCAAGAAACGCAGGTTGCTCGATAGCGCAACATTGGACATCCAACCCGAAAGCCCGCGCAAGTACAGCCAGCCCTGCCCGCTCGGGTCGGTGGGCAGCACTTGCTGCGCCACCAGATAAAGGTGCCCCAAGAGCAGCGCCAGGAAAGCCACCGCAAGCGCACTCCACGCCGCGCCTTCTTTCCCGTCACGCCGCCAAAAGGCCATGGCCGCCATCAACAGGATGAATGGCAGCGCCAGTTCACGGATGGAGACTGCGAGTGCCGCCACGACAACGGACCAGCGCCACCTACCCGGGCGATGCAGCCCGAAGGCAAGGGCAAGCAGCATTCCGGTCCATAGCTCATGCAGTACGAAGAAATAGCGGGTGAGCCCCAGAGACGCACTCATCATCAGCAGAGCCATGCCCATCGCACGATAGCGCTTGCCGCCTGGCTCATCACCCAGGCGCCGCCACCAGGCGATTGCCACAGCGATGAGTAGGAGAATGGCGGCTGCAGTCTGGCCGGCCTTGCCAAGCCACGCATTGATATACGCAAGCGTCGGCAGGCGTACGGCAATACCGGGAGTTACCGGGTATTGCGCCGCGCGCTGTTCCTCCACAATGAAATCGTAGTAGTGCTCGCCCCGCTGAATGCGCTCAATGGCAATGTCGTAAAGCGCCAGGTCGTCGTCACGCGGGCGCGTCGGTCCAGTGCCATCGTCATTCAGGGCTTCGACCAATCCTTTGGTCGTAACCTCTGACGGCCCTGCACCGATCGGAACGAACGCGGAAACCATCAGCAAGGCCAGGAAAGCCAACAGCGCCAGCCGCGCATCCAAGGCGGACCAGCTCGCAAAACGGTTCCACGCCGGAGCGGGATCTGATGTAGGCGCAGATGTTTTAGCGGTCAGCCCGCCAGAGCCCCCGGTAACGCCAATGTCATGAGCGCCCATGCCGTGATGCCCCCTGCGACTGCAGCAAGGACATATCCGCCCCATTGGTTAATTCGGGGTTTACGCTCCCAAACAAGGCGCATTTCCGGCAGTGGCGGCTGTTCCGGCGCGCCACCCTTTGGCGGGAAGCGTTCCTCCATGCGGCGGACCAGCTCCGGCAGACGCAGCAGGGTTTTCGCATCCTCGCGCAACCGATCTGCCAAGGCAGCCTCCGGCCCAAGCTCATCGCGAATCCACCGGCTCACGAACGGGCCGGCAACATCCCACATGTTGATCTGCGGATGGATGGCTGTCGCCAGCCCCTCCACCATCACCATGGTCTTTTGGAGCAACAGCAAATGCGGCTGCGTCTGCATTTCGAAGTCGCGGGTAATCGCAAACAGGCCGTCCAGCATCTGGCCGACGGACAGTTCGCTGACCGGCTTGCCGCGCATCGGCTCACCCACCGCGCGCAGCGCCGTGGCAAATTCCTCCAACGAGTGATGGCTGGGAACGTACTGCGCCTCGAAATGGATTTCAGCGACCCGCCGGTAATTGCCGGTGGTCAAGCCATAGATGATCTCAGCCAGCCAGACCCGTGCGCGACGGTCAATCCGCCCCATGATGCCAAAGTCGATAGCCGCGATAGTGCCATCAGCCTGAACGAACAGGTTGCCTTGGTGCATATCGGCATGGAAATAGCCCGCATCGATGGCCTGTGTCAGGAACGCCAGCACCAGCCTGCGCGCAAGGTCCGGCATGTCGATACCTGCCTCACGCAAAGCCTCAAGATTGCTGATCTTGGTGCCATCGATCCACTCGATGGTCATGACCCGGCCATTGGTGCGGTCCCAATCGACAGCAGGGACGCGGTAGCCTTCAAACGCTGCCATCGCTTCCGACAGTTCGGAGGCAGATGCACCCTCGCGCCGCAGATCGAGTTCGCGCAAGGTCCAGCGCTTGAAATTGTCGATAACCGCACGGGGACGCAGGCGAGCCGCCTCTCCGCCCAGCCCTTCGACGTGAGCGGCCGCCCACTCATATGTCTCGATATCCGCTGCAAAGCGATCACGGATACCGGGGCGCAGGACTTTCACTGCAACATCCCGCCCGTCCGTCGTCCGCGCGCGATAGACTTGCGCTATCGAAGCAGAACCTACGGGATCCGGATCGAAGGAAGCGAACAGGCTTTCCAACGGAGCTTCGAAGCTTGACTCAATTGTGGCCCGAACCTGATCAAACGGTTGGGGCGGCAGGCGGTCCTGCAGGCTCAGCAGATTGCGAGCCGCCTCCTCGCCCACAAGATCTGGCCGCGTTGCCAGAGTCTGCCCCAGCTTGATGGCCGCGGGGCCGATCGCCTGAAAGGCCGCGCTGTAATTCGGCACTTTTGGCTGGCGCGTGCCAAATCGTGCAAGGCGCATGAGACGGCGGATCTGACGCGGCGCGTTTGGATCGTTTTCAATTCCGCGCAACGCCCCATGGCGGGCGGCGATACGCCCCCACTTGATGAGCCGGAATATATGAGTGGCAGATGTAGTCACGCTCTAGGTTAGACCTTCCAGCCGGAGTGGATGGCAACTAGCCCGCCTAGAATGGGTTCCACCTTGGTCCGCAAGAACCCGGCGTTTCGAATCATCGCTTCGAACTCCGGCATTGGCGGAAAGCGCCGGATCGATTCGATCAGATAGCGATAGCTGTCCGCATCCCCCGCGATGGCCTGCCCGATCTTCGGCACCAGCTTGTGCGAATAAGCGTCATAGACTTCGCGGAAACCCGGCCACTCGGTGGTTGAAAACTCAAGGCAGTAAAAGCGTCCGCCATAGCGGAGCACACGGTGCGCCTCTGCAAGAGCGGCATCGATGCGGGTGACGTTCCGGATACCGAAGGCAATGGTATAGGCATCGAAAGTCTGGGCCGGATAGGAAAGTTCCTCCGCGTTCTGGCAGGACCAGACCAGGCTGGTCAGGCCGCGGTCCATCGCGCGTTCGACGCCCACGTCGAGCATGTCCTGATTGATATCAGCCACGGTTACATCGGCGCCCGACGCTGCCAGCCGGAACGCAATGTCCCCGGTGCCGCCCGCCATGTCCAGAATAGCCTCGCCAGCACGCGGCTTCACCCGGCGCACGAACCGGTCCTTCCACAGCCGGTGCATTCCGCCCGACATGGCATCGTTCATGATGTCGTACTTGCGCGCGACATTGGAGAACACTTCACCAACGCGGGCGACCTTTTCGTCGGCCCGCACTTCTTCGTAACCGAAGGATACCGTTTCGCTCATGTGGTGCCCTCTATCCGCCCGCCTTGATCCACGCCAGCAGACTCTTTCCTGCGCAGCCCCAACATGGAGACCGCAATAACGCCTAATATGAACGCCATGCCCGCAAGGTGAAAGCCCTCCAGTCGCTCACCCAGGATCAGCAGAGGAGAATTGCCGGTCCAGAACGCCATGACGACCGCGAGCATCATCAGCGCCCGGTGCTGAAGCAATCGGTCAGAACTGGAACTATGCATGGTCAGCGCCTTACCGGCAGACCGTCATCTTGGTGAGCGTGCGCTGATGACAGCGCGCTGTCCAAAGGGTAACTGCCACAACCATGCCGGAGCTTCCCGAAGTCGAAACCACTGTGCGCGGATTGCGGCGCATCCTCCAGGGCGAGCGGATCGCCCGCATTGCCGTCAACCGACCAGACCTGCGCCGCCCTTTCCCGCCCCAACTGGTACAGGCAATGACCGGAGCCACCGTTACCAGTCTGGGCCGCCGGGCCAAGTATGGCCTGCTGCATACCGACCGTGCGGTTACCATGGTGTTTCACCTCGGCATGTCTGGACGCTGGAGAATCAATCCAGAGGACATCGGCAAGCACGATCATCTGGTGATGGAAACAGGCTCTGGCGGGCGGCTGGCCCTCAACGATGCACGGCGCTTCGGCTCGGTCGATCTGGTCGATACAGACGAGCTGGAACTGTGGGGCCCTTTTGCAAGCATGGGGCCAGAACCGCTGGGCGATGAACTAACCCCCGCCCACTTGAAACGCGCACTGGCAGGACGCATCGCCCCCATCAAGCCAATGCTGCTCGACCAGCGCGTTGTCGCCGGGCTTGGCAATATCTATGTGTGCGAGGCACTGCACCATTGCGGCATCCGACCAGACAAAGAAGCCGGCAAAATCTCGCTCCCCGCGCTTACCCGCCTGGTGCCTGTGATCCGCGACGTACTGAACGAATCGATTGCGGCTGGCGGATCCACAATCAGGGACTATGCTCAGCCAACGGGCGAGCTGGGCTACTTCGCGGCGTCGTGGCGCGTCTATGGGCGTGAGGGTGAGCCATGCTCCTGCGGCGGCACAGTGGAACGCATGGTCCAGGGCGGACGCAGCACCTTCTGGTGCAAAAAGTGCCAGAAATGAGTGCAAGACGCTCTGCACCTATCACCTTTTCTTGACGATTCGCGCAACGGGAGCTAAGGGCCGCGCTTTCGGGTGGCTATGGCCATCCCACCGCAATTTTGCATAAGACATTCGGGCCGGGTGCCGGCCACACAGGAACGAAAAGGTCGATAAGAGCTCATGGCCAATACGCCGCAATCTCGTAAGCGCGTCCGTCGCAACACCAGCCGCGCCGCAGTTAACACCAATCGTCTCAGCCGCATCCGCACTTTCGTGAAGAAAGTGGAAGCCGCAATCGATGGCGGCGACAAGAATGCCGCAGCCGAAGCGCTGAAGGCTGCGCAGCCAGAGCTGGCGCGCGGCGTCGCAAGGGGCGTGCTTCACAAGAACACGGCATCGCGCAAGATGTCGCGCCTCAGCAAGCGGGTTTCGGCGCTGTAAGATTCGGCGACCGATTCGGCGCTTCGCCGGGTACAAAATCAGAACAAAGCCGGGGGCATTGCCTCCGGCTTTTTTCGTGCCCTCTGCTGCATTGCGGAACCGGTTTCGGAAACTGTTGGAAAGCCTGCGATTCGCACAGGCAATACGTATAAAATACTGAAATAATTGACTAAATTTTTTTATCGAGGAATCCCGCGGACTCGCACCGAGTCAACCGCGTTTTTTTCCAGACGGGCATTGATCGCCCCCCCTAACTGGCTATCAGTAACGGCGGCCGGTGCAGAACGGGCCAAGGATCAAAGAGCACTAAAGTCACTATTCCGTAACATCGTTTCGGAAGCGGATCTTTGCGTGCCTCCCCCCTCCTTGAAGTGGCGCACCGGGTTTCGACTTGGCAAAATTCGGCAGATCAGGAGCAGACAATTGGCTGGGTCAACATTTGGCAGACGACGGCATCCAAACACAGCGGACAAGACGGGTGCGTCCATCAGGGGGGATTCCAAAGCGAACATGGAAGAAGATCAGGAAGCAATCAACCTGGCGGCCGATTGGGCGGATATCAGTCAGGGCCTGCGCAAGGATCTTGGCCAGCAATTGCACAGCCAGTGGATCAAGCCGATTCAGCTGGGCGCGATCTGCGATCAAACCGGCACTCTCGATATCTATCTGCCCACCGAATTTGCGGCGAACTGGGTTCGTGATCGCTTTTCCGATCGCCTTTCGCTGGCATGGAAGATTGCCCGCCCAGACTTGAGCCAGATTCGCATTCAGGCACTGCCGGGGCGGCGGCTTCCTGAACTGCGCGTAGGTGCTGGCGGCCATCCCGCTCACCCCGCAAACGATTCCACGCACTTTCCCGGCGCCCATGGATCGGGTGCGATGAACGGCGGAGATATCAGCACGTTTGGGCAAGGCCCGATTGGCCTGGATCCTTCGCTGACGTTCGCCACGTTCGTAACCGGCACTGCCAACGTGCTGGCCTACAATGCAGCACAACGGGTTTCGGCGATCGAAGCGCCGCAGTTCTCGCCGCTGTATCTCAAGGCAGCGACTGGCCAGGGCAAGACGCACCTGCTGCACGCGATTGGCCATGCCTATCTCGCCAACCACCCGCGCAGCCGAATATTCTATTGCTCGGCCGAACGGTTCATGACCGAGTTCGTGCAAGCCCTTCGCCAGAACCAGATGATCGAGTTCAAGTCCCGCCTGCGGGGTTTCGATCTTCTGATGGTGGACGATATCCAGTTCATCATCGGCAAGGCCAGCGCACAGGAAGAACTGCTCTACACGATCGATGCGCTGCTGGCCGAAGGCAAACGGCTGGTCTTTGCAGCTGATCGCGCCCCACAGGCACTGGACGGCGTAGACCAAAGGCTGCTCTCGCGCTTGTCGATGGGTCTGGTGGCTGACATTCAGCCCGCCGACATCGAACTGCGCCGCGCGATTCTGGAACACAGGTTACAGCGCTTTGCACCTGCCGATGTGCCGGCTGACGTGATCGAGTTTCTGGCCCGCACCATCAATCGCAACGTGCGTGAACTGGTGGGCGGTCTGAACAAACTTATCGCCTTCGCACAGCTCACCGGACAGGAAGTTTCGCTGCAGCTTGCAGAGGAACAGCTTACTGACATTCTCTCGGCCAACCGCAAGCGCATCACGATTGACGAGATCCAGCGCACGGTTTGCCAGTTCTACCGCGTTGACCGGCAAGAGATGAGCTCCAAGCGCCGGGCCCGTGCAGTCGTCCGGCCCCGTCAGGTGGCAATGTACCTGTCCAAGGTCCTGACACCGCGCAGCTATCCGGAAATCGGCCGCAAGTTCGGCGGGCGCGATCACTCCACGGTCATTCATGCCGTTCGGCTGATCGAGGAACTGCGCACCCGCGATGCTGACATGGATGGAGACGTGCGTTCGCTGCTGCGCCAGCTCGAAAGCTGAGAGCGACTGAATTACGCCGGTGCGGCCAGACAATGATTTGGTCCCCCGGCGCTAAGCAGCTAAGAGGCCCTTCATGGCCCTTGCACCTGACCGATTAAATCGTTTTGCCCGCCATATTGTCCTGCCCGAACTTGGCGGCGCAGGACAAGTTGCCATTGCCAATTCGCATGTTGTGCTGATTGGCTGCGGCGGGCTTGGCAGCCCAGCCCTGCAATACCTTGCAGCAGCAGGAGTGGGCCGGTTGACCCTAGTCGACAGCGACGTGGTCGAAACCAGCAACCTGCAACGTCAGACGATTTACACGCCGGATCAAGTCGGCAAGCCAAAAGCGGAGCTGGCGGCCGAGTGGGTCCGGCATTTCGATTCCAGCCTTGATGTTGGGGTGGTTGTTGAGCGGATCGGGAAAGACAACGCCCGCTCCGTAATCGATGGCGTATCGCTTGTACTCGACGGTTGTGACAACTTCGCAACCCGGCTCGCAGTTTCCGACGCCTGCGTTGCGGCAGGCGTTCCGCTTACCAGCGCGGCCATTGGCCGGTTTCAGGGCCAGATCGCCAACTTTGCCGGCCATCTGCCCGAACACTCATGCTATCGCTGTTTCGTGGGTGACGCGCTGGATGCAGAGGATTGCGACACGTGCGCCGCCGATGGCGTTCTGGGCGCTATGGCGGGCACGGTGGGATGCTTTGCTGCCATGCACGCCATTCGCGTCCTGGTTACAGGCCATGCGGCCCTGGGCGATCCGCAATGGGGCAAGCTGCACGTCCTGGACGGTCTTTCGCCATCTATGCGTTCACTGACAATAGCGAAAGACCCGGGTTGCCGCACTTGCGGCGGCTGACGAAGCTTGACCGCTAGGCGCCTGCAAAAAAAGCGTTGGTCCGCGCCGTATCACAATATTCCTTTACCCGGACGATCTTTCCATCTCGGAGCTCGACCAGGAAGTGATAGCTATTGCTATACGCTCGCCCGTCCGTCGCCGTCATGAACGAGCGGGCTTCGACGGCAACCCGGTCACCTTCCACCGTCACCGCGTCCACTTCGATTCGGCCTTCAGAGAACAAACTCTGCATCATCGTCAGGATGTTCTGCGCGGGAATTTCATCAGGCCGTCCCAGTACCCACCAAACCGCGTCCGGCGCCAGCGTATCGGCTGCCTCTGGCCCTCGCATGGGGATCGACTGAAGCAATCGCACGGCGGCATCACGATTGGCTGTCTCGGAAGGTGTCATCCAATTTTTTCCCTGTTTATCAAAGGCAGCGCTAACCGCCCTGCAGCTTCTCGTCCACCCACTTCGGCACGAGCTGGGTTGCCGGGCCGAGCCGCGTTTCATGGAACCAGCTTGAACCTTCGGAGCGTTCCAGATTTAGTTCCAACGTCAATATGCCAAGGTCGCGCGCATTCTGAACAAAGCCCGCTGCAGGATAGACCGCACCGGACGTGCCGATGGAAACAAACAGATCCGCGTCGCGCAGCGCGGCATATATCTCATCCATATGGTAAGGAATTTCGCCAAATAGTACCACATCTGGCCGAAGCTGCCGTGCTCCGCATTGTGGGCATGGCGGCCTGTCTGCCATGGGTCCGGTCCACCGGATGCGTACGTCGCAAGCAGTGCACCATGCGCTGCCATGCTCGCCGTGCATGTGCAGCACACGCTGCGCGCCGCCACGCTCATGAAGATCATCAACGTTCTGTGTGACGATCAGCAAATTCCCCGGCCATTCGGCATCCAGCCTGCCCAGAGCGCTGTGCGCCGCATTCGGCACCTTGCCCTCCAATGCGCACCGGCGCATATCGTAAAAACGCAGCAGCCGATCCGGATCACGGGCGAAAGCCGCAGCCGTCGCCACTTCATCGGGGTTATACCGCTCCCCCAGTCCGCCGGCCGTGCGGAACGTGTCGATCCCGCTTTCGGCGCTAATGCCTGCCCCGGTCAGGATCACGATGTTGCGGATGTCCTTCATCCCGGCCATGAAGCACAGACGAATAGGGGAACTCAATGGCAAGTATCGGAATCATCGGCAGCAAGGGTCGGATGGGCCAGGCAATCGCCGCAGCGATTGTAGAGGCGGGCGAACAGTTTGCAGGCGGCATCGATCAGGGTGACGATCCGGCAGAGCTGGCAAAGCACTGCGACGTGCTGGTCGATTTCTCATCCCCGGTGGCACTGGAAGCGAATCTGGACGCAGCCATCGCGGCAGGCGTTCCGATGGTGATCGGCACCACGGGCCTTGAGGAACGTCACCATTTCCTGATCGACAACGCGGCCACATCGATCCCCGTGCTGCAAACGGGCAATACCTCGCTTGGTGTTACCTTGCTGGCCCACCTCGTGCAGGAGGCTGCGTCGCGGCTGGGCGAGGATTGGGATATCGAAGTGCTTGAAACCCACCACCGCATGAAGGTGGATGCGCCATCCGGCACCGCCCTGCTGCTAGGCGAAGCGGCCGCAAAGGGTCGAAACATTTCGCTGTCTGATCACAGTGAATGCGGACGCGACGGCATTACCGGCAAACGCGGCGTGGGCTCAATCGGCTTCGCCTCCCTGCGCGGCGGCACCGTGGCAGGCGAACATTCTGTTTTCTTCCTTGCAGATAATGAGCGGATCACGCTCTCGCATAGCGCGGAAAATCGCGGGATTTTCGCGAAAGGCGCCGTGCGCGCGGCGCTCTGGCTGATAGGCCAGAAACCGGGACGCTATACGATGTCGGAAGTACTGGGACTTTAAGTCCGAAATCCCCACACTCCGCCATGAACAAGGACAATATCTTCGAATTCTTCCGCCGTTTGGCGGAGAGCAATCCCGCGCCGGAAACGGAGCTGGAGTACGGCAACACGTATCAGTTGCTGGTGGCCGTGGTGCTATCCGCGCAGGCGACCGACGTGGGCGTCAACAAGGCGACCCGGCGCCTTTTCGAAGTGGTCCAAACACCCGCGCAGATGGTTGAGCTGGGCGAAGATGGCTTGAAAGAGCACATCAAGACCATCGGCCTGTTCAACGCCAAGGCCAAGAACGTGATCGCGCTGTCAGAAATACTGGTGCGCGATTACGGCGGCGAGGTTCCGGCAGATCGCGATGCGCTGGTGGAACTCCCCGGCGTGGGCCGCAAGACCGCCAATGTCGTGATGAACTGCGCGTTCGGTGCGGAAACGTTCGCGGTCGACACCCACATCTTTCGGGTTGGCAACCGCACCGGACTTGCCAAAGGAAAGACACCATTGGCAGTCGAGAAGCAGCTGGAAAGGAAAGTCCCCCAGCCGTTCCGCGTGGGCGCACACCACTGGCTGATCCTCCACGGTCGCTATATCTGCAAGGCGCGCACGCCTGAATGCTGGCGCTGCCCGGTGGTGGACTTGTGCGACTTCAAGGCCAAAGTGCTGGAACCAAAGCGTCGATAACAGGTTAGTATGCCTGAGCAAATGCAGTGGCCCTGTACGAAACAAAGGATGTCGCCATGATCGCTCGTCACGTCTTCATGATCGGTTTCGCGCCCCTTGCCCTCGCGGCCTGCACTCAGGATCGCCCAGCGCAAGCTCCGGCAGTGAGCCCTGCTGCACAGGCCATCGGCCCAGCGGTGCGATGCATTCCTATCACCATGATCAGCTCCACCCGCATCCGCAATGATTACACCATTGATTTCATGGGAGCGGGAAACAAGGTCTGGCGTAACACTCTGACCGGTCGTTGCCCCGGCCTGAAATCAGCCGATGCTTTCAGCTATCGGACGTCGCTTTCCCAGCTTTGCAACACGGACATTATCCGCGTGCTGGACCGGGTGGGCGGCACTCCGCAGCCGGGCGCAAGCTGCGGCCTTGGGGAATTCGTCCCGGTCAAGCTGGAGCGGTAGTTTCTTCCGGCGCATTCCCCCCACCGAAGGACGAAATGACCTGAGCGGCTACAAGGTCGCCCACCACGTTCAACGTGGTGCGACACATATCAAGGAAGCGGTCCACGCCAAGTATCAGCCCGATTCCTTCCGGCGGCACCCCCACACCACTGAGGATCAGTGCGATCACCGGCAGCGATCCTCCGGGCACGCCCGCCGTGCCAATGCCGGCAAGAATGCAGACCAGCATAACGAAGGCTTGTTCCCCCAGCCCCAGTTCCACGCCAAAGAATTGCGCCAGGAAGAGCACGGTCACGCCTTCAAACATCGCGGTGCCGTTCTGGTTCGCAGTCGCGCCGATCGTCAGCACGAAGCGAGAGATCTTTGGCGGAAGGCGAAGCTGCGTTTCGGCAACGCGCAGGGCCGTCGGCAATGTGGCGTTTGAACTCGCTGTAGAGAACGCCATGACGCTCGCTTCACGAGTCTCTTTGAAAAACGCGATCGGGTTCTTGCGGGCTATGAAAGACAACAGCGCCGGGAAAACCCCGAACATCTGCAAGCCAAGCGCCAGCAGCACCACACCAACGAAGGCCGCCAGCTTGAACAATAAGTCCCATCCAAACTGGGCAGACAGGTTGAACATGAAACAGAAGATGGCAATCGGCGCCAGCTGGATGACCAGCCCGATCAGGCGCATGGCCACTTCAAACACACCCTCGATGGCATCCTTGAGGATCGCGGTGCGCGGCGTTTGCACCAGTAGCAGGCCTATACCGAAGAACAGCGCGAAGAACATCACGGCCAGAATGTCGTTGTTGCTCATCGCGCTGATGACGTTGGATGGCACGATGGCGATGAATTGATTTATACCCGCCTGGCTTTCCGCCGATGCCTGCACGATGCTGGCTGCGCCTGCCCCGCCCTGTGCCAACAATTCTCGCGCGGCGGCCGGATCGACGCCGTCTCCGGGGCGGAGCAGGTTCACGCAGGCAAGGCTGATGACAACCGCAATGCTGGAGACAATGACCGTATAAACAAGTGTGCGAATGCCGACCGCGCGCAATTCCCTAATCTCGCCCATCTCGGCGATCCCGACCACAAGTGCGGAAAACAGCAGCGGGATGACAAGCATGAACAGGAGGCGCAGGAAGATCTGGCCAATCGGCCCTGTCACATAAGTGACGATAGCATCTATCCATGATGCACCGGGCGCAAAGCTATATGCCGCCAGTCCGGCGACCAGTCCGGCGATGAAGCCGATCAGGATGCGCCATTGGAGCTTGTTGTGGCTCGCTGGTGCTGCCGTTTCCGCGACAGCGGGTGCATCGGTCATCGAAGTCTCCCTTCAACTGCCCGTGTCGGGCCCGCAGTCACGAACTGAAGTCTCAAGCCTGCAATGCCGCCAAGGTGATCCGCCGGTAGATCCGCACCAGCATTTCCAGATCAACCAGATCGACCGCCTCGTCCGTCTTGTGCATCGTGGCATTGCGAAGGCCTAGTTCGATGACCGGGCAGAAATCCTTGAGAAAGCGCGCGTCGGACGTTCCCCCGCTTGTCGAAAGTTCCGGCTCCCACCCGGCTTCTAACTTGATCGCCTCACTTACAATTTTGGAAAATTGACCGGGCATCGTCAGGAAAGATTCGCCGGAAACCTCAGCCCGCGCGATCTTCCCACCGTGCTTTTCCGCCACCGCGCGCACCCGCTCGATCAGCGCAGCGCCGGTGTGCAAGGCATTGAAGCGGATTGAGATCCGCGCCCGTGCATGCGCCGGAATAACGTTGGTTGCGGTATTGCCCACTTCCAGGTCAGTCACTTCCAGATTGGACGCCTGGAACCACTCGGTCCCTTCATCAAGTACCATGGCATCAAGCTCGCCCAGTAGTGCGATCAGCTTGGGAATAGGATTGTCGGCAAGATGCGGATAGGCGACGTGCCCCTGCACGCCTGCCACTTCCAGCCACATGTTGACTGAGCCGCGACGCCCGATCTTCACAGTGTCGCCCAGCCGGTTGACAGAAGTTGGCTCACCCACCAGGCACAGATCGGGAATTTCGCCCAATTCACGCATCTGCTCCATCAACGCCAAGGTTCCGAACTTGGCCGGGCCTTCTTCGTCCCCGGTGATTACGAGGCTGATCGTGCCCGCATCCTGCGGAACGTCGCGGACCGCGGCCACCATAGCGGCTATCGAGCCCTTCATATCTACCGCGCCGCGGCCATAGAGCAGCTCGCCACGCCGTTCCGGCTTGAAGGGCCCTGATTGCCACCCCTCGCCCGGCGGTACGACATCCAGGTGCCCTGCAAAGGCAAAATGGCGCGCACCTGCTGGCCCTTTGCGAATGGCAAACAGATTCTCGACCGGCCCGTCAGGCGCCTCGCCAGAAAGCGCGCGGTGCACTTCAAAACCCAGCGGCCTGAGCAGGTCTTCAAGGCAATCGAACACCATGCCGGTGGCAGGCGTCACGCTGGGGCAGGCAATCAGGGCTTCGGCTATCGCGGCCACGTCGTGCAAGGCTGAGGTCGTTTGTGTCATCGGCCTTATCGCATATGGATTATGCGAAGGCGAAACAAGCATAACGCGCCCTTTGCCGAATAGTGGACCGCGGGAAATCAGACCTGAACAGGAATGTCGTATTGTTCGATCACCCAATCTTCTCTTTCTGCCGCCGCGCACCATTCGACCAGCCACTCATGTTCGAAGACGGTGTTCATATAGGCTGTGGCGAAACCGGGCAGGTGAAACCCATAAGTGCGGAACCGGCTGACGACCGGTGCATAGAAAATGTCAGCAGCGCAGAAGCTTCCGAACAGGAATGGCCCGCCCTTGCCAAAGCGCGCTCGGGCTTCCGCCCAAAGTTGAAGTATACGGATGGTATCCGCCTGCACCGCTTCGCTAGGGCTGAAATTATGGGTCCTGCCGCGAATGTTCATCGGGCATTCCCGGCGCAACGCCAGGAAGCTGGAATGCATTTCGGCCACCATTGACCGCGCCATGGCCCGAGCATCATCAGCCCTCGGCCAAAACCGATCCCTTCCCACGCGGTCCGCCAGAAAATCGACTATCGCCAAACTGTCCCACACCACCGCATCACCGTCCCACAGGATCGGTACCTTACCGGATGATGGAGCCAGATTGTTGTCCTGACGGCGCCTCGCGTCCCAGTCTTCACCATAAAGCGGGACGGTCAGCACCTCGAACGGCAACCCCGACTGCTTGCAGGCCAGCCAACCACGCAGGGACCAGCTGGAATAGTTCTTGTTTCCGATGATCAGCTTCATAAGGCCGCTTTCCTTCTGGTTCGCGCACCCTAGCCATTCACCGAAATGGTGTCGACCATGAACGAAAAGGGCTCCACGAGGGAGCCCTTCCGATTGCTGAAATGTCAGAGCTAGATATTGTCGCCCAAGGCTCCCTTGACGGCACCCTTCAATTGCTGGGCTTTGCCCTTCACTTCCTGGCCCGCCCCCTCGGCGCGGGTATCCGGATTGTTGCTCTGTTGTTTGGCCTTGCCAACGGCCTCATTGACATTGCCTTTGATCTTGTCTGTCAGCTCGCCCATGTGATTATTCCTTCATCAATGCCATATGCGGCGCGATGAATCAGAAACTAACTGTCGAGCATTTGGTTCGCGGATTTGCGATAAGTTGACGCTCCTCAAGCGAGGAATCACGTTTCCCAGTCTTGCAGAACCACGCCGCGGAGCTCCGCAATCCCAAGGCCGGTTTCCGAAGAAGTGACGTGAATTACGGGGAAGGCAGCGGAATGCTTGCGCGCTTCGGCAATGGTATTTTCCACCGTCTGCTCCAGCTCGCTGGCCTTTACCTTGTCCGACTTGGTCAGCACCACGCGATAGCCGACGGCTGCCTCGTCCAGCATCTTCATCATCTCGGCATCCACCGGCTTGATACCATGGCGCGCGTCGATCAGCAGCAGCGTACGCCTCAACACCACGCGCCCGCGCAGGAAATCACGCACCAGCCGCCGCCATGTCTCGACTGTTTGGACCGGCGCCTTGGCAAAGCCATAGCCGGGCATGTCCACTAGCCGGAACTGCGGCGGATCACCCACGTCGAAAAAGTTCAGCTCTTGCGTTCGGCCCGGTGTAACTGACGTACGCGCAATTGCCTTCCTGCCGGTCACAGCATTCAGCAACGACGATTTTCCGACGTTGGACCGCCCGCAGAACGCCACTTCCGGCACATCTGGGTCGGGCAGGAATTTAAGCGCAGGAGCGCTCTTCAGGAACGTGACCGGCCCCGAAAACAGCTTGGCGGCGCGGGCTTCGTATTCCGCCTGCGCCGCATCATCTTCAGCCGAGTTCACCGCGTATCCTTTTCTGTTTCCGCACGCTTCTTTTCAGCAGCCTCCTGCTCAGCCTGCGCCTTAAGCTGGGGGTGCTTGGAATAGAGGTACCACTGCTGGCCGATGGTCAGGAGGTTGGATGTAATCCAGTAGAGCAGCAGACCCGCCGCAAACGGAGCCATGATGAACATCATCACCCAGGGCATGATCATGAACATCTGCTGTTGAATCGGATCCATCTGCGCAGGGTTCAGCTTGAACTGAAGCCACATCGTGATGCCCAGCAGCAGCGCCAGAATGCCAATGGCAAGGAATGAAGGCGGAGTGAATGGCAGCAGACCGAACAGGTTCAGGATGTGCAGTGGATCCGGCGCGGACAAGTCCTTGATCCACAGCACGAACGGCTGATGCCGCATTTCGATTGTCAGCAACAACGTCTTATAAAGCGCGAAGAAGATGGGAATCTGCAGGAAGATAGGCAGACATCCGGCCAGCGGATTGACCCCTTCATCCTTGTACAGTTTCATGATCTCCTGCTGCTGCCGCGGCTTATCATCCTTATAGCGTTCCTGGATCGCCTTCATCTTCGGCTGCACTGCGCGCATTTGCGCCATGCTGGCGAACTGCTTCTGCGCGATGGGGAACAGGATACCGCGGATGATGATCGTCAGCAGGATGATCGCCACGCCGAAGTTGCCCACCAGTTCAAACAGCTTGAGCAGAAGCGCGAAGATCGGCTTCACAAACCAGCTGAACCAGCCCCAGTCGATCGCGGTGCCGAACTTCTCGATACCTTCTTTTTCATAGCGATTGAGAACGCTGTATTCCTTGGCACCGGCAAACAGCTTGGTATCCGTTTCCAGTTGCTTGCCCGGATTTACGACAGTCTGCCCATAAAGCAGGTCCGCGCGGTACAAATCGTTACCCAATGAACGGAACGTGTCCTCTGCCCGGCTTTTCACCGGCGCCAGGGCAGACATCCAGTAAATATCGGTAAAGCCCGCCCATCCGGCCCGACCTGCGACATCAACCTTGCCCGTTTCGGTCAGGTCATCGTAATCAGGCCCGAAGTTCACCGACCCGTCAGCAGCACTGATCGGTCCAGAGTGAACGTTCCAGGTATCAAGGCTGGCCGTACGACTGGTGCGGTTGATCACCCCAAACGGTTGCACGACAACCGGAGCATTGCCCTTGTTCACCACCTTCTGCTTGACGGTGATCAGGTAATTCTTGTCGATCGAGTAGGTGAGATAGAACGTCTGGCCGGTCTGATTTGTCCAGGTCAGCGTAACGGGAGTTTCCGGCGTCAGCTTCGCACCTTCAGGTGCAGACCACACCACATTCGAATCAATTGCGGGGGCAATCGTGCCGCTACCCACCCAGCCAAACCGTGCATAATGTTCTGCCGGAGTACCAGCCGGCGAGAAGATGCGGACCGGGCTAGAATCCTTGGCCAGCGTTTCCTTATACCGGTTGAGCGTAAGATCGTCGATCACACCGCCGTGGAGGTTGATTGAGCCGGACAGGCCAGGCGCTTCGATCGGAATACGGTCGCCTGCAGCCAGCGCCGTCTTCAGATCGCGCTTTTCCGCAGCAATCGCTGCCTGATTGCGCAATCCGCCTTCTCGCGTGGGCTTGCCGTCATCTGCGGCAGCGCTTGAGGCAGCGGTTTGCTGCACCGGAGCAGCAGGCTTGGGATAGAGATAGCCGAGCCCGGCCTCCCAACCGAAGAGCACGAGCGCGGTAAGCACAACCGCAAACAGGATGTTACGCTGATTTTCCAAGAAGGCGTCCTATCGTCATTCCGTCAGAAGCGGTTGCCCGCTATCGGCGTCTGATCTGGTCCGGAACGGGATCATAGCCGTGTCCTCCCCAGGGATGGCAGCGCAATAACCGCTTCGCCGCCAGCCAGCCACCCTTAATCGCACCATGTTTTTCCAGTGCCTCTATCGCGTATTGGGAGCAAGAGGGCATGTAACGGCAAGTGGGCGGCAAAATGCGCGAAGGGCCAAGCTGCCAGAACCGGGCAATCAGGATGAGCACTCGTTTCATGGCCGGGCTCGATTCGGCACATTGCGACGCTTTCGCGGGGGATCACCCTTGCCATCGCGAGCGCGTTCCAGCGCGGCAACAAGTTCATCCCGCAAGCGGACAAAATCGCGCTCAATCCCGCCTTCACGGCCAATCAACACGTGATCGGTATCGGCAAGCCCGTGTGCCGGAAGCACTTCGCGCACCAGCGCGCGGAACCGCCGCTTCATGCGGTTGCGAACCACGGCATTGCCGATGCGCTTGGTTACGGTGATGCCGAAACGCTTGCCCTGGCCTTGATTCGGCTTGGCCAGCAGCACGAACCCTGGCCGCGCAACGCGCAGACCGCTGTTGGCAGCAACAAAATCAGCGCGCCGGGTAAGCGTGGAAAGGCTGGATGTCATAGCGGCCGAAATACTAATGCGGACCGCGCTGGGTCCGCAAGCAAGACCGCGCCCCGAATCAGATTCGGAGCAGGAGGGCCGAATGGCCCCACCCGAACGTTACGCCGTAAATCAGGCCGAAAGTTTCTTGCGACCGCGAGCGCGACGAGCAGCAAGAACCTTGCGGCCGCCGGGAGTCGCCTTACGGGCGCGAAAGCCATGGCGGCGCTTGCGGACAAGGCGGCTGGGCTGGAAAGTGCGCTTCATTGCAAACCTCGAATATCATGTGCGCCGTTGCCGGGCGCGAATTAAAAAGCGGCCGCCTCTGCAAAAGCGACCGTCTATCAAGCCAGCGCCGTTAATGAAGGCCTGCCCGCAAGTCAAGGCGCGCCAGCGCTTTCGGCTCCTCGAAACGGTCCAGACGGACCCAGCGAGCCATTTCCGCGCCATCAAACCACAAGGCATCGGAAAAGGGAACAGAATTGGTCATAGCATAGAAAGCGCGCGCCTCGGAGTCGCTCAAGCCCATCTGGCGGTAATAGTCCAGATATTTGCGGTTTTCCGGGGCTGAGGCGGCGAAATCGTCCGCTTCCCGCCCTTCCCCGTCAATCCACGCATGTACGGCAAATTCCGCTTCAGGATCGGCATAACGCCTTGCGCCAGCAAGGAACAATTCCACACCTCCAGACCGCACAGATCCGCCAGCAGGCACGTAAGTGACAATCCCGGCAGCACGAATCATCCGACCCAACCGCAGATTGGCAAGGTCATCCTCGGTGCCGGGACACTCCAGCATTTCAAGTATGCGAATATCCGGGTGAGAGCGCATCATCGATTCGAATGCGGCTGGCGAACGGCGGTCCGTCAAGTCGACGAGTGCCGCACGCTCACTATCAAGCACCCGGAACGGTCCGAAGGCAGCGTTACCCCGCGGCAAACTCTCTGGCTTGCCCGATACGAAGCGGGCCCCGCTTACTTCCGAAGCGAGGGTGAAAGTAACCTCTACATCCTCATAAAGGACGGCTTCATAGGTGATTTCCTGCGCCACCAGCGGCTGAGCAGCAAAGCCCAGAGAGAAAGCAGCAATGGCGGCGAAGATGCGCATAAGCGCAATATGCGCGCGCGCTTATTGCCGAATGGACATCAAGGACGGTTGCGCAAACATTGACGAAAAAGGTTAAGCTTGCGGAAGGCATGTTTGCCTTACGGAGCGAGCATACCGACGATTTTCCACGCCCCGTCGATCTTGCGCGTCAGATAGCTGGAGGTTCCGGCCTCGATCAGTGAGCCATCGGCCCGATCGCGGTGATAGCGTATCGTGATAACACCGGTGTCACCCGCCATCAGGCCGACATGCATTTCATCAAGGATCGAAATGGCCCACCCGCGCGATTCGAGATCAACGAGCAGCATCTGCATCCGCGCGCGATAAGACGCGGCATCCGGTATCGTCGCCGGCGCACGGCCACCCCCGCCAACAATTGCCGGGAAGGCGAAGAGATCGGCAAGCGCATCAATGTCCTTGCGATTCCATGTGCTGAAATAAGTATCATACAGCGCTTCATGCGCGGCAATTTCGGACTGTTCGCTCATTCTGTTCATCCCCTCCGACTTCGATATTCTTGTTGGGACGGCATGTTCAGGAAGAATGTGATTCGGACAACTCCTTACCGCGGACTTGCTTGGTCAGTATCGATCAAGCCTAACGCCACGGCCTAAGAGAACATAACTATGATGCCATCCCCCTTCTACAACGCTGGCAACCGGCAATTGCAGGATGAGTTCGGCAGCCGAGCGCTGGCTGATCGACTGGCGCAGTTCACCCGACACGAATTCACCGATGCTGATCGCGATTTCATCGCAGGCCTACCATTCTTCTTCCTCGCTACGGCAGATGCGACGGGACGGCCGGATTGTTCTTTCAAGGGCGGTGCCCCCGGCTTCGTACTCGTAACAGGCCCCACAGAGTTGGCCTTTCCGGACTATGACGGCAACGGCATGTTCAAAAGCTTGGGCAACATGCTTGAAAACCCCCAAGTCGGGCTGCTGTTCATTGCCATGAATAACAAACCACAGCGGCTGCGCGTTAACGGCACGATGTCGATCGACCGCAACGACCCCCTCCTTGGCAAAACAGTCGGCGCGCAATTGATCGTGCGGGTGCAAGCAGAGGCGATATTCGCCAATTGCCCACGCTATATCCCCGACCTGGAGAACGGGCAGGCCGCACGGCACGCACCGATTGCCGGCGTTGAAACACCAGATGCAGAGTGGAAGGCGCTGGACTTTGTTAGTGACGTCGCACCGCCACGCCGTCCTACCTTCAAGGGTTAGCCGAGAGTATCAGCGCCCGAATTTGCGCTGCGTCTTGCCGTAACGCATCTTGCGAGTGCCGGGCTTGCCTTCGTTACTGCGGCCCACGCGGGGTGCCTTGCGCTCTCCTTCGGGCAAACCCAGCTCATCGGCCTCCAGCCTGCGGATTTCGTCACGAAGGCGACCCGCTTCCTCAAATTCCAGATCGGCTGCGGCAGCGCGCATCTTCTTTTCCAGATCTTCGATGTAAGCGCGCAGGTTGTGGCCGACGAGATTGTTTGCGCCGTCCGCATCGATCTCCACGGTCACGCCATCCTGGCTGGCGGTATGAGCCACGATATCGGCAATGCGCCGCTTGATCGTCTGCGGAGTAATGCTGTGCTCAGCATTATAGGCTTCCTGCTTCGCCCGGCGGCGGTCGGTTTCCGCCATGGCCCGCTCCATCGAACCTGTAATGCGATCGGCATAGAGGATCACCCGGCCGTCCACGTTTCGCGCGGCGCGCCCGATGGTCTGGATCAAGGACGTTTCTGAACGCAGGAACCCTTCCTTGTCGGCATCAAGGATGCAGACCAGCCCGCATTCGGGAATGTCCAATCCCTCTCGCAACAGGTTGATGCCTATCAGCACGTCATAAACGCCCATGCGCAGATCGCGGATCAGCTCAATGCGTTCAAGAGTCTCGACGTCAGAATGCATGTAGCGCACCTTCACGCCAGCCTCGTGCATGAACTCGGTCAAATCCTCAGCCATGCGTTTGGTCAACGTGGTTACCAGCGTGCGATAACCCATCTTCGCGGTTTCAAGGCATTCGTTGATGCAATCCTGCACCTGATCCTCGACAGGCCGAATGGTTACAGGCGGATCGATCAGGCCCGTCGGACGGATCACCTGCTCAGCAAAGGTGCCGCCGGTTTGCTCCATCTCCCAATGGCCCGGGGTCGCCGAAACAGCGAACGTCTGCGGGCGCATCGCGTCCCATTCATTGAAACGCAGCGGGCGGTTGTCGATGCACGACGGCAGGCGGAATCCATATTCCGCCAATGTAATCTTTCGGCGGTGATCGCCCTTCGCCATAGCCCCGATTTGCGGCACCGTCTGATGACTTTCATCGACGAACAGCAGGGCATTTTCCGGCAGGTATTCAAACAGGGTTGGCGGCGGCTCACCGGGCAGACGGCCGGTCAGGAAGCGTGAATAGTTCTCGATCCCTGCGCAACTGCCGGTGGCTGCGATCATCTCCAGATCGAAGTTGGTGCGCTGTTCCAGCCGCTGCGCCTCCAGCAAGCGGCCTTCCGCTTCCAACTCCTTCAGCCGTTCGGTCAGTTCGAACCTGATCGCCTCTGCCGCCTGCTTCATCGTGGGGCCGGGAGTGACGTAGTGCGAATTGGCGTACACGCGCACTTTATCGAGACTGGCGCCCTTTGCCCCGGTGAGGGGATCGAACTCGCTGATCTCTTCTATCTCGTCGCCGAAGAAACTGATGCGCCAGGCCATGTCCTCGTAGTGGGAGGGGTAGATTTCAAGACTGTCCCCCCGAACCCTGAAATTGCCGCGGGCGAAGGCATGGTCATTACGCTTGTATTGCAAGGCGACGAGCTTGCGGATGATCTCCCGCTGATCCTGCGTTTCGCCCACCTTCAGGTCGAAGATCATTGCAGAATAGGTTTCGACCGACCCGATACCGTAAAGGCATGAAACCGATGCGACGATAATCACGTCATCGCGTTCCAGCAGGGCGCGCGTGGCAGAGTGACGCATCCGGTCAATCGCCTCATTCACCGAGCTTTCCTTCTCGATGTAAGTGTCGCTGCGCGGTACGTATGCTTCGGGCTGGTAATAGTCGTAGTAACTGACGAAATATTCCACCGCGTTGTCAGGGAAGAAGTCCTTGAATTCGCCGTAAAGTTGCGCAGCAAGAATCTTGTTAGGAGCAAGGACCAGGGCCGGACGCTGCAGTTCCTCAATCACCTTGGCCATTGTGAATGTCTTGCCCGAGCCCGTCACGCCCAACAGCAGTTGCGTACGCTCACCATCGCGCGCTGCCTCAACCAGTTCGGCAATCGCCTGCGGCTGATCTCCCGCCGGTTCATAATCCGAAACGATCCGAAACGGCTTGCCGCCATCGGACTTTTCGGGACGCGCAGGTTTGTGGGGAGTGAAAGTTCCCGAAGTATCGGGCTCTTCCAGTCCGCGACGGATTACAAGTTCGGCCATGCGGATGGATATGGGGGGTGGTTAGTCACACCGCAATAAATCCTTGGCGAGCCGGATAGGCACCGGTAGCCTCAAACATCATAATCATACTGGGGGGATTGCCATGCAGACGATGAGATTCGGGCTCGCAGCTGTTGCAATAGCGGGTTTGGCCTTGGCTGGCTGCGGCAAGGCTGACGATGGCCCCAAGACGATGGAAGAGGCAAAGCAGGAAGCTGCCAAACTCGATCGCCCGAAGCCTGGCCAATATACCCAGTCGATGAAGATCACGAAGTTTGAAATGGCTGATGCTCCGCCCGAGATGGCCAAGCAAATGCAGGCAACGCTGGGGCAACAGCAGGCCACGTCATTCTGCCTCACCGATCAAATGGCGGACGAGGGATATCAGGAAATGTTCCGGGAAGTCAGCCGGGACGGCCAGTGCAAGTATGATCGCTTCAACGTCTCGGGCGGCACGCTGGATGCGGTGATGAAATGCGACAGTCCAGCGGAAGGCCAGGGCACGATCAAGCTCAACGGCAAAGTAAGTTCGGAAGGCTCCGACATCACCGTTGAGATTGATTCGACCAACTCGGAATCGACCTTGGGCCGCACCGTGATCGGCATGAAGATGTCGACGAAACGCACCGGCGATTGCCCTAAGTAACAGCGCCTTCAATTCCGGTTCAGGTCGCGTAACTCATTAATGCACGCTATAGCAGCGCTATATAGCAGCGCTACACAGACGCCGTTTTCAAAACTCGCGACATCTTACTCACCTCTGATTCGGAAAGGCGGGACATGCGCAGAACGAGTCCTATTGAAAGCACGCGTAGTGCGATCACCAATCTGCTCGTGTGCGCGGGACGACCTTTCGCCGAAATCTCGCGCCGCACCCGGCTGGCTCGTCGACCCGGGCCGGCTGGCATATCTGGTCCGCCTGTACGTCTGCTGGTTGGAGAAGTTGGCAGCTTGCCACGCTATCGCGGCAAGATCGCCTCGGTTCCGCAAGCCCGTAATCCTCAGGCCGTAATGCTACTTCCCGGCTTTGCCGCGCATCCCCGACGAATGCACCCGCTCTATGACGCACTGGAGCGCGCCGGCCATGAGGTAGCTGGCTGGGGCCTCGGCTTCAATCTTGGCCCGACACCCGATAACTTCGACTTCCTGATGCGCCGGGTCGCCAGCCTTTCAAGCAGCCGTGGCGCCCCGATCACGCTAGTCGGATGGAGCTTGGGCGGCCTGTTGGCGCGGGAAATTGCCTGCCGCCAACCGGAACACGTATCGCGGATCATCACCATGGGCACGCCATTTTCTGGCAATCCCAGGTCCAACAATGCTTGGCGGGCCTATCAGTTCATTACGGGACGGGCAGTTGACGACCCACCTATTGAACGCAGCGAAGGCGCGAAGCCCCCGGTGCAGACCATCGCGCTATGGAGCCCGCGTGATGGCATAGTCCGCCCCCGCTGTGCCGCGGGCTGGCCGCATGAGCGGGACCGGGCGGTGGCACTGCGCTGCACGCATCTGGGTTTTGCCGGATGCCCTGAAGTCGTCGCCCAAGTACTGCGCCAGCTTGATACTCAGGATTAAGCCCTGGGGGCTTCCCGCCGGTACGATAAAGCCTCGGCCACGTGAATGCGACCAACCGTTTCCGCCCCTGCCAAATCGGCCACCGTGCGTGCGACCCGCAGCATACGTGTATAGCCACGCGCGGAAAGGCGCATTGCGTCAGCCGCTTGAAGGAGCAATGCCCGCCCCGCCTCATCAGACGTCGCAAACCTTTCAAGCGCCTCGCCTTCAAGCTGGGCGTTGGTACGCGCGCCTGATGCTTCGGCCCGCGCCGACTGAATATCCCGCGCCCGTGCTACCCGAGCAGCGACTTCTGCAGAACCTTCTGCGGGCGGAGGCAGAGCCATATCCATCGCGCTGACGGGATCGACTTCTACATGCAGATCGATCCGATCCAGCAGCGGACCGGAAACCTTGGACTGATAGTCAGCCGCGCATTTCGGTGCGCGTGAACACGCCAGCGCCGGATCACCAAGATGACCGCAGCGACACGGGTTCATCGCAGCCACAAGCTGCACATTTGCCGGAAACGTCACATGCGCGTTGGCTCGCGCGACACTAACGTGCCCTGTCTCCAGCGGCTGACGCAGGGAATCAAGCACTGCGCGCTGAAACTCCGGCAGCTCGTCAAGAAACAGGACGCCCAGGTGTGCTAGAGAAACCTCTCCGGGCCTCACCTTCAATCCGCCGCCAGTCAGGGCAGCCATAGAAGCGGAATGATGCGGTGCACGGAACGGTCTCACGCGGCTGATCCGCCCGCCTTCCAATGTGCCGGTGACAGAAGCCACCATGGATACTTCCATCGCTTCGGCCGGGGTCAGGTCGGGCAAGATACCGGGCAGGCAGGATGCCAGCAGCGACTTGCCAGCCCCTGGCGGCCCGATCAGAAGCAGATTGTGCGAGCCGGCGGCCGCGATCTCCAACGCACGCTTGGCGACTTCCTGCCCTTTCACCTGCCGCAGATCGGGACCGTGAATACGGTCCAGCACCTCGCCAGGTGCGGGCGGTGAAAGCACCTGCGTGCCTTTCAGGTGATTGAGCAGACTGACAAGGTCGGGCGCGGGGATGACGGAAATGCCACTGGCCCAGCCTGCCTCTGCCCCCTGCGTGACGGAACAGATCAGCCCCTTCTCCTGCGCCGATGCGTGGAGCGCGGCGAGCAGTACGCCTGGCGTCGCCACGATCCTGCCATCAAGCGCGAGTTCGCCCACTGCGACATAGTCATTCAGTTGCTCGGCATCGCACACACCCATTGCCACCAGCAGAGCCAGCGCGATGGGCAAGTCATAGTGCGAACCTTCTTTCGGCAGGTCCGCTGGCGAAAGGTTGATCGTGATCCGCTTGGGCGGCAGCGCCAGTCCCATTGCCGCAAGCGCGGCCTGCACCCGCTCCCGGCTTTCGCCCACGGCCTTGTCGGGCAAGCCAACCACGCCAAAGCGCGGCATCCCGGCAGCAATCTGGCACTGCACTTCTACCGCGCGCGCCTCCAGCCCAAGATAGGCGACGGTCGATACCAGCGCGACCAAGTGGGTGCCCCTTTACTCGTTGAAATCGCTATCGTTTATGGCGAAACGAATGTGCCCTGTCGAGGAAATCAGGCGCTTGCCGTCTCGCGATCATAATCGAACACGAAACCGCGATAGCCCTCTTGGGCGATCGCTTCGCACCTGTCCTTGTAGTAGCCAAGGCCACCTTGATAGACGAGCACCGCTCGCGGCTTTCCGGGAATGTTGGTGCCCAGATACCAGTTGTTATCGTCGTTCATACGCAGAGCCTTGCTGTAGGTTTCAAACGCATGGTCCGCCCACTCTTGCTCTGCCTCATGCGTAGTATCGATGGCTCGCGTCCCGGTATTGCGCATATGTTCGAGGCAATCGCAGACCCAGTTCACGTGCTGGTCGATCGAGAAGATCACGTTCGCCAGAACGCCCGGGCTGCTCGGCCCAGTGATCGCGAACATGTTGGGGAAGCCGGCGACCATCAAGCCAAGATAGCTGTGTGGGCCATCAGCCCATGCATCGTTCAAAGACAGGCCATCCTTGCCCGTAATATTCATGGCGAGCAGTGGGCCGGTGACAGCGTCATAACCTGTTGCGACCACCAGCATGTCCAGCTCATAAAACGCGCCGCTCTGCGTCCTTACTCCATTTCCCGTGATCTCGGCGATCGGGTCTTCCCGGATATCAACCAGCGTTACGTTGGGCTGATTATAAATCTCGTAATAGCCGGTATCGATGATGATGCGCCGCGTGCCGATATATGTGCCGGGCAGCGGGCACAGCTTTTCCGCAACCGCCGGGTCTTTCACCTTCTGGCGGATCTTGTCGCGCACGAAGTCGGACACTTCCTGCGCAACTTCGGCATTGGTGGACACATCGCCATAGACGCCCACCAGCGCAGCCGTGCCGGAATTCCAGGCCGCTTCATAATTTTTCAGACGCACCTCTTTGGGATCATCGAAAGCGTGCGGACCAAATGGCGTAGCGATGTTGGATGACGTGGCGGCATAGGAATTGCGCTGCCATTCGCGGTGTTCAGGATAACGCGCCCTGATCTCCGCATGATCTTCCTCAGTCAGCGGCGGCGTCTTGCACGGCAAGCTGAACTGGGCCGTACGTTGCAAGACATAGAGATGCTCTGCCTCCTTCGCGATGGCAGTGCCGGCCTGCACCCCGGTTGATCCCGTGCCCAGCACAGCGACGCGCTTACCCGCCAGCGCAACCGGCTCCTTGGGCCAGCGGCCAGTGTGGTAAAGCTCACCCTTGAAATCGCGAATGCCAGGAATGTCCGGCAGATTGGGTTCCGAAAGGGCACCCGCGGCGCTTACCAGATATTGCGCTTCGAAACTGTCGCCCCGATCCGTGCCAACCGTCCACACCTTGCGCCCATCGTCCCACTGGGCGCTGGTAACGGAGGTATCGAAGCGGATATCGCGCCGAAAGTCGTGGCGATCGGCAAGATGCGTTGCATAGCGCAGGATTTCAGGCTGAGCGGAATACTTTTCGCTCCAGTTCCATTCCTGATCGAGTTCAGCGTCCCACGGCACCGAATAGTCCAGAGAGGGAACGTCACAACGCGCACCGGGATAGCGGTTCCAATACCATGTCCCGCCAACGTCGCTGCCTCTCTCGATTACGAGGGCAGACATCTTCATCTGGCGCAGCTTGTACAACATGTGCATGCCGGCAAAGCCAGCACCTACGACGATCACATCAAAGCGTTGTGTCATTCGACGTCCTATCCCAATCTGCTGCCTCGGCTCCCTGTCATAAGAGTTTCCGGGCGCATCGCCCTGGTTGCGGCCAGAGCGAAACTTTTCATACCTCCGGCACGGGCCGGTTCGTGCAAAATCCTACGTGCGGAACACCTCTCGCGCAAATGCTGTGTTAGAGCATCAGGCTTCAAGATCTTCACGCAGGGTCCGGCTGGCCATCCAGAAGCTGACCCCGGCAAAGACGCCCAGCGAACTGGCGATAACGAGCGCCCAGCGCAGGCCCTCGGCAGCACCCATCGATGCGGCCAGCGTATCGCTTAGCGCGCCGACTGCAAGGGGCCCAAGACCCAGACCGATAAGGTTGGCAATGAACAGCTGAATCGCGGAAGCCGGAGCGCGCATATTGGCTGGCGCGATGCTGAGCATGGAGGAGATCGCCGGACCATAGTGCAAATTGCTGAGCAGCGCTGTCACCGCCAAAGCCGCCAGCGAAATCGAGAGAGATTGCGTAAGCATCGCCACAGTAAACGGCGGGATGAAAGCAAGGGCGGCGACGATGCAGATGTACATGTTGCGCCGAGCGTCCTCAGCCGCGAAGCGATCCGAAAGCTGGCCGCCCAGCCACATGCCTACTGCACCGAAAACGCCGCTCATCAACCCGATCGTCAGACCAAGGAAGCCGATCGATTCCAACCCGATAGAGGCAGCAAAACGAGCAACTTCCTCCGGATGGTTGCGCAAAAAGAACGAAGCCAGAAACAGCGAATAGCCGATGGAGACGAACGCTTTGATCGTCACTCCGCCGATAGTGTAGAAAAACGCAGGCTTGCTCCAAAGCACGCGAAGCGTCTCACTGATAGTAACGCGATTTTCCGCTCTCGGCATGGGAACCACCCCGGTATATCTCGGATCTTTCAGCGTGAAGAAGGCCAGAACGGCAAACAGGATGCCCGGCGCACCGGCGAGGAAAAAGGCAGTCCGCCAGCCATAAGCGTCTGCAACCATTCCGCCGAATGCCATGCCCAGCAATCCACCAAGCGGCGCGCCCATGCCATAGAACGCCAGGGCCGAGCTGCGCTTTTCCTTGGGCGCGTAATCGACGATCAGCGAATGAGACGGCGGCGTAGCACCTGCTTCACCGACACCAACACCAACTCGGGCCAGCACCAGCTGAACGAAGTTTTGCGCAAGTCCGCACGCGGCCGTACACCCACTCCAGACGGCGATGGCGATGGCGATGATGACAGAACGGTTCTTGCGTTCGGCCAGCAGAGCGATTGGCACCCCAAGGACTGTATAAAGCAGAGCGAAGGCCAGTCCCCCCATCAGCCCGATCTGCCAGTCTGCAAGTTGGAGATCGTTCTTGATCGGCTCAGCCAGGATATTGACGACCTGCCGATCCAGAAAATTAAGTATGTAAATCGCCAGCAGCAGGACCATCACATAGCTGCGATAGACACTTGAAACTTGCTTTGCGGAGACTTGCGGGGCGGTGATTACCGTTTCAGATCCTTCTCTCATGCGCTTGTTCGTAACGATGACATTTCCATCCGACAATGAAAGAGTTCAATTTCCTTAAATCGGGAGATTGGGGCTGCGAATGGCTTTGTGCGCGCAGTCTTTCATCCCGCAATGCCTTGAATGTGCGTGTCTTGCTTGCGAAAGGCAGGAGTGGCACGGATCGATTGAAATAAGACAATCAGATGGAGAGGCCATGACCGATTCGCAGGAACCGCCGCCGGTTGATGCGGCAATCGTGGGTGCGGGATTTGCCGGGCTTTATGCGATCCACAAGCTACGCGGCATAGGATTGTCACTTCGCGGGTTTGAGGCAGCAGAAGACGTTGGCGGTACATGGTGGTGGAACTGCTACCCGGGCGCTCGCTGCGACGTTGAAAGCCTCGACTATTGCTACGGCTTTGACGAAGCCCTGTTGAATGACTGGAAGTGGAGCGAACGCTTTGCCACCCAGCCCGAAGTGCTCCGCTATGCCCGGCACGTTGCAGAACGGTTCGATCTGCGCCGTGACATATCCTTCAACACGCGCGTCAACCGCTGCGTCTGGAAGGAGGAGGAGAACCTTTGGGCCATAGGCACCGATACGGGCGAGCAACTCCGCGCCCGGTTTCTGATCGCGGCAACGGGCTGCCTTTCCATTCCCAACCGGCCGGACATTCCCGGCCTGGATAACTTCGAGGGAACGGTCCTGTTCACTCAGGCTTGGCCCCAGCAGGGCTTTGACCATTCGGGAAAACGCGTGGCCGTTATCGGCACGGGATCGTCCGGCATCCAGAGCATTCCCGTCATCGCGCAAGAAGCCGCGCATCTCACGGTGTTTCAGCGCAGCGCGAACTTCACCCTGCCCGCGGTCAATCGCCCGGTCGATCCGGACTATGAAGCAGCAATCCGCGCAGACTATCTAGGCCATCGGCGGGTAATCCTGCAGAACCGCGCAGCGACCGTTAAACAGACCATCGCGGATTCCGCTTTCGACCTGTCCGACGAGGAACGCGAAGCAGCCTATGAGGATAAGTGGCGGCGCGGAGGCGCAGGCGGCATCCCAATCCTGTTTGCCGATTCCCTCACCAACCTAGCATCGAACGAACAGGCCGCCGAATTCGTGCGGCGCAAGATTGCCGACATCGTGAAAGACCCGCAGGTCGCCGAAAGCCTCACGCCCCGCGATCACCCCATCGCCACAAAACGCATTTGCCTCGACACTGATTATTACGCCACGTTCAACCGGCCCAACGTCACTCTTGTCGATCTGAAGAAAACGCCGATCGAAGAAGTCACTGCCAATGCGATCAGAACCGGCGCAGGCGAACATCTGCTGGACGTGATCGTATTCGCCACCGGGTTTGACGCGATGACCGGCCCTCTCAAATCCATGAACATTCGCGGCGCGGAGGGCCTTACGCTGGAAGAAGCATGGAGCGATGGCCCGCGCACTTACCTTGGCTTGATGGTCGCGGGCTTTCCCAACATGTTTACGATCACCGGACCGGGCAGCCCATCCGTCCTCGCCAACATGATTGCTGCCATTGAACAGCACGTTGAATGGATTGCGGGCGCGATCCGCCAGATGCGCGCCAATGGCCAGACGCGGATCGAAGCGACCGTTGAAGCGCAGGACGAATGGGCAGAGGAAGTGCGCCGCGTAGCCGCCGGCACGCTCTTCCCACTCGCAAACTCATGGTACAACGGCGACAATATCGCCGGAAAGCCGCGCATGTTCATGGCCTATGTGGGCGGCTACCCGGACTATGCCGCCCGGTGCGAGGAAGTGGCCAGCGCCGGCTACACCGGCTTCGCATTGTCGGCCTGACACCAGCACAACAGCACGGAGATTTTGATGCAGTTTCACCTATTCCTGCCGCAAATGCGCATGTCGCTCGATCAGATGGTAACGATCGCGCGTGCTGCAGAGCAGGCAGGGTTTACCGGCATGGTTGGCATGGATCACCTCGTCCCGCCGCTTGCCCATAATCAACCGATGTACGAAGCGATGGTGACAAACACCTGGCTGGCCGCACATACCGAGAAGTTGCTGGTGGGATCATTGGTGCTGTGCGACGCGATGCGCAATCCGGCGGTGCTGGCTCGCGAGGCGATCACGCTGAACCACGCATCGGGCGGCCGTTTTGAACTGGGCATCGGCTGGGGCTCCTACCAACTCGATTTCGATGCTTTTGGCCTGAAGCCTTCCACGCCGAAAGAGAGGGTGCGGCGCCTGCGTGAAACGCTGGAAATCCTAACCGGCCTGTGGGGCGGCGAGCATTTCGAATACGAAGGCGAGTTCAACCAGATCGCAGGCGTGCAGTTTGCCCCTACGCCCGTCGGCAAGATCCCGATCCTGATTGGCGGCGCTGGCCCCAAGACGATGGAGTTAGTGAGCGAATTTGCAGACTGGTGGAACCTTGACGTCCGCTATCTCGACAAGATGGAAGGCGATGCCTTTCAGGAATTGCGCGCCAAGGCAGGCCGCGCCCGCGTCTCCACACAGGAAATGGTTGCATGGGTTCCCGCCGAGGCGCAGCGGGAGGCTATCTCAGAAATGGCGACGCGCCGCTTCGGTCAGTCCAGTCCCGTGGTCGGCAATGGACCGGAACTACGCGAACATTTCCGCCGCCGCTCAGTGCAAGGTGTAGAGCGCAGCTATGTGTGGTTCTGCGACTTCGGCAATCCGGAAACGCTGGCGGCCTTCGGTGAGGAAGTCATCGCCAGTTTCGGACGTGAATAAGTGCCCCGCCCTGTCGGTTCAGGTTGCCGCGGGTGAACGCATCCAGCGGGTCGAAATGATCAGCCCGGCGGCGACCGCATCGACGCCAAGGTAAATCCAGAGCCCCAGATCGTAGTCGCCCGTCCGGTCATAGATTTCCCCGATGAAACGCACTGACACCGCCCCGATCACTGACATGACCGGAATGATCAGCCCCCGCACCGTTCCGAAAGCGGCCAGTCCGAAGCGGTCCGCCAGCAAGGCGATATAGATCGGCGTAACCACCGCAAGCGACAGGCCGATTATCAGCGCAGTAAACAGCAAAGCCGGGAAGCTTTCCGCTATCAGCAGAAAAGAACAGGGAATTGCGCCGATCAGCGTCAATATGGACAGCATTACCGTGCGATCCCAGCGATCGGCTATCACCGACAAAAGCAGCATAGACGCTATTCCGGCAACACCCGTCACCGAAATCAGGCTGGCACTTTCCATCGTGGTGAGCCCGGATTCCAGCGCGAGCGGCACAAGGCTGATCATCAGGCCCTGATTGACGCCGGAGCCCAGAGCGATGCCAATCGACAACACCCAGAACAATGGCATGCGCAGGATCGAACTCGCAGAAGGCGGTGGCACATTGGAAGCTGCCAAAGCAACTTCCCGCTGCGCAGGCGTTCTTACAGCTTGCCTGCGCGACTCATGTTCATTCGGCCCTGGTGTTTCGCGCATGGATAACGCGAGCAGCAGCATCAGGACGCCCACCGCAGCGCCGATAACCACCAGAGTAGTGCGCCAGCCCTCCGCCGCAATAAGCCAGCCGACGAGGGGTGTAACGATAATGCCGCCCAGAGACATGCCGATCGCCGCCAGCGCCATGGCGCGTCCGCGATAGACCGTGAACCAGCGCGCGATCATCACGGATATAGAGATCGTGCCAGAACCAAGCACACCCACTGCAACAGGGACGGCGATGATCGCCGCGTCTACCCAGAGCGACTGAGACATACCCAGCGCCATCAGGCTGCCCCCCAGCAGGACTGCGCTGATTGCCATCACCCGCTTTGCAGGCACTCGGTCCAGCAAGCGCCCGATGAACGGCGCCATTGCGGCGTTGCCCAGGTTGAGGATGATAAGGCCGGTGTTGATCTCAGCTCGGGAAAGCCCGAACTCTTCGGAAACCGGGAGGACGTACAGGCCAAACGAGGCGAATGTACTGCCAATGATCAGTGAATAAATTAGCAGCGATGCGGCAACAATAAACCACCCAAAGTAAATTGAACGCACCGCCATCCTTCCCCCGAATTTATCTCTTTGGATGCGTCCTGCGGCCGGAAAGGGCGGAATGCAACCCCCGCCCTCATGCCCCAGCGCAAATTGGGATATAGGAATTGGAAATTTGGCCCGCGTCAGCGGGTGGTAATCTCCAGATCGGTCTCCTCTCCGTTGCTGTTGCGCCAGTTGCGCAAGGTGGCGATGAATTCATCCGGCGGCGCGGCGAATACGGCATTCCGCACCACGAAGTTCGTCGACTGGCCAAGCTCGTTGTTGTAATAGCTGGGCGTGCACTTCGCGTTGTATTCTGCGAACGGCCCGATCGACGATACGATGGTTTGTGCCCATGCCTCGGCCGCAGCCTCTGTCGGCTGCACAGTGACTGCACCCTTGTCCACTGCCCACCGAATTATGTGCGCGATGTTGACCGCATCCTCATGCGCCATGGTAACGTAGTTCGGCATGGCGCCGCCCTGAATCGTGCTGATGGTGAACATGTTGGGAAACTTCCGGCCCAGCACGCCATGCAGCGTTTCCGCCCCGCGAGTGAGGTGTTCGCTGAAGCTGAGGCCGCCGGGGCCGATGGGATCAAAACCCATACGGCGGGTGAACTCTGTGGTCACTTCAAAGCCTGAAGCAAAGATCAGCAGATCAAGTTCATATTCCTTGCCTTCAACGACCACGCCCTTCTCGCTGATCTCCTGAACACCCATGCCCTTGGTATCGACAAGGGTGACATTGGGACGATTGAAGCTCTGCAAATATTCGTCGTGAAAACATGGCCGCTTGCACATGTGACCGAACCACGGCTTCAATGCCTCGGCAGTGGCCTGGTCCTTGACGATCTCGTCCACGCGGGCGCGCACTTCCTCCATGCGCTCAAAATCCGCCAGCTCTGCCGCCAGTTTCAGCTCATCTTCTGACTCGGCACGCTCTGCCCCATCGCGGCGATGGATATGCGTCCATCCATCATCGACCAGATCGGGAACCGGCTTGCGTCCGGAAATGCTGGCGGTGAAATTCTCCTCACGCTCGCGCGCCCATCCGGTTTTGAGCGATGCCGCCCACTCAGGATCGGTGGGGCGGTTGTTGCGCGGCCCCACGGCAGAAGGGGTGCGCTGGAACACGTAAAGGTGTCCCGCCGCCTCAGCCAGATGCGGCACTGCCTGGATCGAGGTTGCGCCGGTGCCGACAATGCCGACCTTCTTGTCCCCCAGCTTGTCCATGAATTCGGTCGGACTGCCGCCCGTGTACTCATAGTCCCAGCGGCTGGTGTGGAAGGCGTGGCCCTGGAACGTTTCAATTCCCGGAACGCCAGGCAGCTTCGCCTTGTGAAGAATACCGCCCGCAATCACGATGTAGCGTCCGGAAAGCGTGTCTCCCCTATCCGTGGTGACCACCCAGCGGCTGGTTGCCTCATCCCACTCCGCGCTCTTCACCTGCGTTTGGAACAGCGCGGTTTCATAAAGCGAGAAGTGCCGCCCGATCATCTGGCAATAGGCGAAAATCTCCGGCGCGCGGGAATACTTGTCCTTGGGGACATAGCCGGTATCATCCAGCAGAGGGAGATAGCAGTAAGATTCCACGTCGCACATGCAGCCGGGGTAGCGGTTCCAGTACCATGTCCCGCCAAAGTCCCCGCCCCGTTCGATAATCGCAAAATCATCGACGCCCTGCTTGCGCAAATGCGCGCCCTGCAGGAGGCCTCCAAAACCGCCGCCAATGATAATGACTTCGTGCTCAGCCACAATGGGATCGCGCACGATCGGCGCTTCGATGTATGGATCTTCGTCCAGATCGCTAAAACGCCCCTTCAGTTCCTGATACTGTGCATTGCCTTCTGGCCGGATGCGTTTGTTGCGCTCCTCGTCGTACTTCTGGCGAAGAAGTTCGACAGGCATGGACAGTTTGAACTTATCCTCCAAGGATTTGGACTTCACTTTCAAAGACATTGCAACCCCTCGATATCGCTCCGCCAAGGTTTCCCTCGCTCAGGCTTCTTGTGATCCAGCGTGAGGCAAATTCCCCCGCAATGCAAACCGGGCAGACCGAGCAACTCACATCCATAAATACGCAAAAGGGCAGGCGAACCGCGAAAACGGGCCTCGACCGGGATTTCCGATCATCCGAGCATTAATGGGTCCATCTTGTCCCAGGCAGATCCGGGGCCCCGCTCAAAGCCAAGCTCTGCTGCAAGTTCATCCAGATCGCGATGAATCAGACTGGGAAAATCGAACATGAACACCGGCTTGGGCAGGGCCTGCCCTGCGGCGATGCCACGCGTCATCGCCTCGAACATGATCGGCACGCCTTCAGGATAATTGAACAGTGTGCGCGAAATGGTGGTCGACATTGTGAAGTTGGTGCCCTTGTTGATCGCAAGAGCGAACTTGGGTGAAAAATACTTGTGCACGGCGGCGACGTTCATCGAGTTAACCCCGTGCTCACCAGCCATGTTCGGGCCAAAGCCAGAGATGATGTGCAGCAGATCGTGCGCGTTCATCAGCATTTTGGCGATATATTCCAGATCGTTGGAAGGCTCAGCGTTCTGCATGAAGAACATCTCATAGCCTGACACGGTGATGAAATCGTGCACCGCGGCGCCGAAGGTACCAGGTGCGCATCGGGCAAGCTCTTCCCGATCAAACCGGATGGGCTCACGCGCATCAAGCCATGCGGCGAATTCCGGGTTCCGCGCGCGCTCTTCCTCGCAAAGACGCGCGTTCTCCTCCCAGTCCTGCACGTCGGCGATCCCGCGCAGCATGTCCGGAATGTCCCATGTCAATTCAACATCGTCACCCATCCGGCGCAACGAGGCGCGCGTGAACACATCACGAAACAACGCACTGTTGAGAAACGGAGAGGTCGTACGAGGAACGCTGCCCGCAGGCGGCAGCCTGTCCCCCCGCATATAGGCTTCTTCTTCCGGCAGATAGCCATAAGCCCGCATACGCACGCGCTTTGCTTCATCCGTTACGAACTTGCCCATCTCGTTCATATGGCATCTCCCAAACGGCCAATCTGCGTCCGTACCTTTGCAGGCCGCCGCTATTGTTGCGAAGATAGGCCGAACTCTGGCCCGGTCAATTTTATAGTTCGGCCGTGTATCTTTTTTACCGGACAAGCTGCAGCATTCAGAGCTTCCCGAATTTCGCCTCATAGGCGGAGGTATCCCCGGCGGTCAGCAACCGGGCCTGCTCCATCCAATTGTCACGGCGAATCCGCCCGGCGAAAGTGCCAAGCTGGGCATCGATCCGGTCAATATCCGCATCATCCCACGCAGCGATCTGCGCATAGCTTGTCACACCCAGTGATTGCAGAAGCGTCACCAGCTTCGGCCCCACGCCCTTGATTTTTCGCAGGTCATCACCTTCGCCCTCGCTTGGCGAAGGTGATGACGCAGGCACAGGTGCGGCATCTGTCAGGGTTTCAGGGGCCACATCCCGAGCATGTGTGGCAGCGCTTTCCTCAATCTCGTCCTGCGCGGCGACGGCGATCACTTCCCCGATTCCGGCCATGGTTCCGCCGTGAGCAGGCGGAATGATTGGAGCGGCAGGTGGCGCATCAATCAGTGCCTGATTTCGCCGGGCAGGTGCGGCGCCTTCGTCCAGCACATCGGGCTTGTGTTCGCGTGGCTTGGCCGCCGTCGATCCACGTGCGAATATCCACCAGGCTACGATCACCCCGATCAGCAGCACTATGGCGAATATGATCCAATTCGCCTCGATCATTTGCAGCATCGGTCTATTCTCCGCGATTCCATATCAGCCAGCCAATGCCGAACCCCAGCAAATAGGTGAGCAGCATCAGCACCATCATTTCGAGCCAAAGCGGCATGCGTCCCTCCCTACTCAGCCCGGACCAGGCGTATCAATGGGAGTCGGCGCCAAAGGCATCTTTTCGATAACCGAAAACTCGATACGCCGATTTGCCGGATCGTCAGAGGACAGTCCATCTAGCGGCTTTTGCGAACCGATACCCACCGCACGAAGGCCGTCCGCCGGGATCCCCCGGCCGATCAAGGCCCAGCGCACCGCTTCCGCGCGGGCGCGGGAAAGAGCGACGTTGGCATTCTCGTCGCCATTACTGTCCGTATGACCGGTGATTGCAATAATGCTGCCAAGGCAGGGCTTCAGCGCGGTCGCCACTTCGTTGAGCACGTCGTTGCTTGTCTGATCCAGATTAGCGCTTCCCTCGGTAAACCGGATCGAACGAACGCGCAGGATCGCCTCAACGTCACTCTGGCAACGTTGCAACGGCCCCTCCCCGAAAGTCTGGACCGCATTGCCATTACGCCGGCCCCGCCCTTCCCACGAAACACCGCCGATTCCCGGCACATCGGCAATGGCCGCTGCCGTGCGGGCGCGCACATTGTCATTCAATCCCCGCCCACCGCTGAGAGTCGGGTGCCTTGTCAGCCACCCCCCGGCTGTGACGAAAGAAATTGTAATGCCAGCTCCGCCTTCCTTGTCACGAGCTACGATCGCCGCACGCTCAATCTTTTGGATAAAGGCAGGTCCAGCCCATACTGACGCGGCCAATGAAATTGCGGCTACGGCAATCGCTCCAGCAAAGAAAGTGGCGATGGGAAGGATCTTCACAATTGCAAACAATAGCGTCGAGTTCCTTCGCACTCAACGCCGCAGAACGCTTGGCAGCGTTATGAAGATGCGCTGCGCTTGAAAAGCATCCTGTCTTCCGGGCCAAAGCCCTTGTTCCAGATGATGTATGCATAAATCCCCAGCATCGCCGGAATGCCGAAAAGCAGCTCTGCCCATTCCGGCAAGAATTTCGTTGCCGCCCAGCCGACCATTCCGGCAGGGACGGCCGCCCACAGAAGCGCCCAGCGCCAGTTGTTGATCGGCTGTCCCAGCCTGCGTGACAGCATTCCTGCCTTCACCACTGAAGCGAAAGCAAGCGCCAGCATCAAGGCAGCCGCTGCAACGGCAGCCCGCCACAGATCACCATATCCGCTGGCCTGCACCAACATGATGCCTCCAATGGTCAACAATGCCTGCAACGCGATCGTGGCTACGGAAATCACCAGATTGCGCACTCGCGCCATGTAGACCAGCGCCGCCTCGCTCACCACAGCGGTTGCCGCCACGACTTCCGCCGCCAGCAGGAACCCTAGCGCGCCGGTGCCGCCTACGAATTCCGGCCCGATCAGACCCATCACGCCTTCGCCGGGAATGCCCAGCGCCAGTGCGATCCCGGCCTGCGCGGCGATGATCCAGAACCCCACCTGGCTGACTTGCTGGGCAATTGCCGGGTAATTGCGTTCCTTCAGATTGCGCGTGATGACCGGGCCAAGAATCGGCTCAAAGCTTGTTTTCAACTTTTGCGGCAAGCTCGCGATCTGTTGCGCGACGTAATAAATACCGACGGCAGCAGGCGGTGCAAAAAATCCCAAGATGAAGATATCCACCCGCCGTGTGCCCCATTCGATGGCATCGGCGGTCGCAATCGGCAGGCTGCGCAGCGTCAAGCGCAAGATCTTGCGGGGATGCGGATGCCAGTCTTTCGGCAGGCCATACATGCGCAGAAACGGGATCAGCGCGGCTGCCGCGGCCGCAAAAATCGAGGCGATATAGGCAAGAGCAAGACCATCGCGCGGCCAGAAAAATATCATCAGCCCGGCCACGATAGACAGAGTCCACGGCTCTACGACGGCTCGCGCCCGCACCGTCGCCCCCACGTTGAAGCGGTAGGCAAGCCCGGCCAGCCATATCTCCGTCAAGGCCAGCGGCGGGATCGCCAGCACCATCATCCGGTCAATTTCGCTATAAGTGCCACCGGGGAAAAGCGGCCCCGGCACAAACCAGAAAAACGCAGCAAACGCGCTTGAGATCAGCAGGGCGGCCAGCGCCCCGTCTGCCACCACGTTGGCAGGATGTTCATCCGATTCTGTAAGGCGCTGCGCCAGACCGCGCTTTTCGCCCAGCGTGCTGAGCATCGCAGCCAGTTCGATCAGCACCAGCGCAGATGCAAACCGCCCAAGTGCGACCGGGCCGTATTCGGCAGCGCGGCCAGCGATGAACAGGAAGGGTATGCGCGCAGCAAGCCGCAGGAAGAAGCCGAAGAGGTTGGTCCGCCCGCCTTTCGCAATTGCCGCAATGTCCGCGGCGCCGTCGCCGTTGGTCAAGCGCCGGGCTCCTGCTCCGCCCGCAACGGGCGGGAGAGCACCTGCTCCACGATGCGGTTCGCGGGAGCTTCACCTTTAAGCAAACGGCACACGGCAGCGGTAATCGGCATGTCAATGCCATCGTCCGCAGCAAGCTGTGCCAGCACCGGGGCGGTAGCGGCACCTTCTGCCACACTGTTTTTGCCCGCCAGTGCCTCTGCCGCGCTCTGCCCTTCTCCCAGCGCCTTGCCGAGAGAAAAGTTGCGACTGGAGGTTGAAGAACACGTCAGCACCAGATCGCCCAGCCCGCATAGGCCCGAAAGCGTTTCAGGCCGTGCGCCCCGCGCCATGCCGAAACGCAGCATTTCCGCATAACCGCGGGCGATCAGTGCGGCACGCGCGTTCTGGCCAAGGCGAAGCCCCTCGATCACGCCGCAAGCGATGGCGAGCACGTTCTTCACCGCGCCGCCTACCTCAGCGCCTATCACATCATCCGAATAGTAGGGCCGCAGCGCCGGACGGGCGATAAACGGAGAAATTCGCTCCCACTGAGCCTCGCCACCGGAACAGGCCAGCGTTACCGCTGTGGGCAAGCCCGCGGCAACTTCATGCGCGAACGTTGGCCCGGACAAGACAGCAAGCTGTGAGGCGGGCGCCACTTGCGCGGCAACGTCAGCCATCAGGCGACCGGTTCCTGCCTCGATACCCTTGGCGCACAGAACAAGATCGCGCGGCTCATCCGGCAGTTCGCCCAGTACAGATGCAAGAAACTGGGCGGGCACAACGATGAGCAGGAGCGATCTCGCAGCCATGTCATTCAGATCGCTGGTCGCCCGGACGGTCTGCGGCAGTGATGCACTCGGCAGGAAAATGCTGTTGGTGTGGTGCGCGTTTATCTCCTGCACCAGATCCGCCTCACGCGCCCAGATCAGCACATCACTGCCATCGCTGGCCAATGCCGCAGCCAGCGCGGTTCCCCAAGCGCCAGCCCCAATAATTCCAACTGTCGCGCTCATGCTTTTACCCCCGCACCGCGCACCGGCTCCGCATCGGGATCGAGCGGCCAGCGCGGACGCGCCGCAATGTCCAAAGGATCAGATTGACCCATGCGTAATCGCTCCAATCCTGCCCATGCGATCATCGCAGCGTTGTCTGTGCAAAGACGTAATGGCGGCGCGATGAACGGCAGATTGTTATCCGCCGCAAGCGTTTCCAGCGCACCCCGCACGGCCTGATTGGCAGCTACCCCGCCAGCGACGACCAGTGCATTCACCGGACCAGCAACATCAAGTGCGCGCCGTGTGCGGTCCAGCAAACAATCGATGGCGGCTTTCTGGAAGGAAGCGGCAATATCCGCATCGCGATATTCTCCACTTTCCCGCGCGCGGCGCACCGCGCTTTTCAGGCCCGCGAAAGAAAAATGCGGCTCGCGCGCCCCCAGTAAGGGCCGCGGCAGAGGAACGGCACTCGCATCGCCTTCACGTGCCAGGCGTTCCACTGCCGGACCGCCAGGATAGCCAAGGCCCAGCAGCTTTGCTGTTTTGTCAAAGGCTTCGCCCAGCGCATCGTCGATCGTCGTGGCAAGGCGGCGGTATTTCCCCGCAGCTTCAACCAGCAGCAACTGACAGTGCCCACCCGAAACCAGCAACAGCAGATAAGGAAATTCAAGGGTTTGATCCGCCAACCGGGGGCTCAGCGCATGGCCTTCAAGGTGATTGATCGCAATTAGCGGCTTGCCAGCAGCCATCGCCAGCGCCTTGCCCGTGACAAGGCCAACCATCACGCCGCCAATCAGCCCCGGTCCGGCAGTCGCCGCAATGGCGTCCACCTGATCCAGCGTCATTCCGGCATCGGCCAGCGTGCCTTCGATCAGCGGCGTCAACCGCTCTGCATGAGCGCGCGCTGCAATCTCTGGCACAACGCCGCCATAAGGCCGGTGCGCCTCATCCTGCGAAGCGATCCTTTCGGCCAGCACAACGCCATCGGCGCGGACAAGCGCGGCCGCCGTCTCGTCGCAAGACGATTCAATTCCGAGAACTGTCTCCATCCCGCTCTTTCCCTTAGCCGCAATGGCGAGTAGCACAAGCTGCACATATGCAGACACCAGTTCACAATAGTCTTTTGAACAAGCCTTTGCGCCTTGGCACACGAAGCTCCCCGCTCGCCATGGCCCAGGCGCATGAGGCGCGATCCCGGCTGATGGATGCCACCGGCCTCACCGCTAAAGACATTCAAATCCTGCCGGTTACCGCAAGTGGGGACCGTATCCAGGATCGCCCACTGGCTGAAATTGGCGGCAAAGCGCTTTGGACCAAGGAACTGGATCGGGCTCTGATGCTGGGCGAGATCGATTTCGCCGTCCATTCCGCCAAGGATGTGGAAACAATTCGCCCAAAAGAAATCGCCATCGCCGCCGTGCTGCCGCGAGAGGACGTGCGCGATGTACTGATCGGCGCGGCCAGCATCGCGAGACTTCCACATGGCGCAACCGTGGGCACCAGCGCGCCTCGCCGCGCGGCGCAGCTGCTGAACGCTCGGCCTGACTGCAAGATCGTAGGCTTTCGCGGCAACGTGGCACGGCGTCTTGCTCGGCTTGAGGCAGGTGAAGCGCACGCGACTTTCCTTGCCGCTGCAGGGCTGAAGCGCCTTGGCGAAACGGCCATCGGCCATGCCCTCGATCCGCAGGAATGGCTCCCGGCGCCGGGGCAGGCTGCAATAGTGGTGGAATGCCGAACGGCAGACGACGCAACGCTGGCCTTGCTGGGAACAATAGACGACGCACCCAGCCGGGAAAGCCTGCTGGCCGAGCGTGCACTACTGGCCGCTCTCGGCGGCAATTGTCATAGCCCCGTTGCGGTGCTGACCCAGCGTATCGACAGCGGTTTGCACATGCGCGCTACCCTGTTCAGCCCGGACGGCGCAGCGCGGCAGGACGGGGAAATCGCTTTTTCGCCCGACGACACGCAAGCGCCGGCGAGGCTTGCTGCCTGCCTGTTGGCCGATGCGCCGCCCGCCATCCGTGATCATTTCTCCGGCACGGAGCCAACACCATAATGAAGCCGCTGATCTTCATCAGGCCTCAGCCCAGCAGCGATGCCAGCGTTGAAGCTGCCAAGGCGCTTGGCCTTGATGCCCATGCCTTTCCGATGTTCACGATCCGCCCCCTTTCATGGGAAGCGCCTGATCGGGACTCGTTCGATGCTCTGCTATTGAGCAGCGTCAATACCCTGCGGTACGGCGGCGCCGCGCTGAGCTCCTATACTGGAATGCCTGCCTACGCTGTGGGCGCAAAAACCGCACAGGCAGCGCGTGAGGCCGGTTTCGAAGTGGTGGCATCCGGCACCGGCGGATTACAGAATGTCCTCACCCTGCTCGATCCGGCGCATACTCGGCTGCTCCGCCTGACAGGCGCCGCGCGCGTGCAAGTTGATCTTCCGGAAGGTGTCACCCTTACGGAACGCGTCGTCTATTCCAGCGATCCGCTCCCCATGCCGGACACGCTGGCGGAGCTGCTGGGCCATGAAAGCTGCGTCGTCGCGCTGCATTCGGCAGAAGCCGCGCACCATTTCCGCAGTGAGTGCGAGCGACTGGGCCTGAACCTTTCGAACATCGCCCTTGTCACGATCGGCCCGCGCGTCGCCATGGCTGCAAACGGCGGGTGGCTTGACATACGAACCGCCGACAGGCCGGATGACGATGCCCTGCTGGCCTTGGCCCGCGTAATATGCGAAGACTCGCGCAAGACCGGCAGTTCCGGACAGGAAACCGAAGTACGGGAAGAGATGCAGGACCAGACTGGAACCAGTGCCATCCCCCTCGCGCCGCCCATGGCACCGCAGAGACGTTCACTTCGTGGCCAATTTGCCCTTGTTCTCTTGGCCTTTCTGCTTGGCGCCGCGGTGGTGATCTGGACGATCCGCTATGGCTATCTGGATAGCTTTGTAGACTCCATTCGCGCACCAGGGTCTGCCGAAAGCGGTCAGCCGGGCGCGAGGCCGAGCGGCGTGATGAACGCCGTACCTGCTCGCGATGAAGCGGCCAGCCTTGATGCTGTCAGCTCTGTGGAAGCGCGCATGGCCATGTTGGAGGACCGTTTCTCACGCCTCAACCTTCAGGCCAACGCGGCCTCAGGACATGCTGCCAAGGCCGAAAACCTGCTGGTCGCCTTTGCCACCCGACGCATGGTTGAACGGGGCGAACCCTTGCGATCCTTGACCAGCCAACTGCAATTACGCTTTGCCGATAGCCAGCCACGTGCCGTTCGTACGATAGTCGAATTTTCCAAGTCGCCCGTCACTCTGGATGCGCTTAGCGCGCGTCTGGAGGCGCTCGGCCCAGATTTGGCAGGCAAGCCGAACGACGAAAATATCTGGCAGACGAGCTGGCGCAATCTTTCCGATCTTTTCACTGTGCGGCGCGAGACATCGCAGGTCATCAGTTCGCAGGCACGGATTGATCGCGCCCGGGTGATGCTGCGTGCCGGTCGGATTGCTCAGGCGATAGCTGAGGTGGAACGCATGCCCGGCGCGAAGGCGGCAACAACCTGGATTGCCGACGCACAGCGCTATGCCGATGTGCAGCAGGCGCTCGATCTGATTGAAAACACGGCTCTGATCGAACCCAGCCGGTTAAGCGGATCGGCACGGGCTCCTTCTCCTGAGCCTGTCGAAACGCCAGAGTCCGCGCCCTCGCCCAGCCCAGATGATGCGCAAGAGCCTGCGCGCTAACTGGGCCAGAACCTAACCGCGCAGTAATTCCGGCAATTTCCCAGACATTCCCCGCGCTTCATCCATGAAGAAGCGCTTGAGCACTGGCAGCCGTTGCACCGCGCCCATGCCAAGACGCCGGGCCACGCTGGGCAGTTTGCCGGGGATGCCGAACAGCCGCGTCAGCCCATCCGTGACTGACATGACCATGAAGGTATCGAGGCTGCGCCACTTCTCATAACGCTTGAGCAATTGCGCATCCCCCGGCTCCAGTCCCAGCCGCATCCCTTCGGCCAGAACGTCCACCAGAACGCCCACGTCTCGCAGCCCGAGATTGAGGCCCTGCCCGGCAATCGGGTGCATCCCGTGAGCAGCATCGCCCACCACTACCAGCCGGTGATCGACAAGGTTGCGCGAATGGTGGAACTTCAGCGGATAGGCCATGCGCGGGGCGGAAAGTTCAATTTCTCCAAACATGCCGCCCATTGCCTTGTACGCTTCATGCAGGAAGGCGCGGTCTGACAATTTAAGCACTGCGGCCGCATCCGCCTCGCGGATAGTCCAGACCAGCGCGCTGCGATGGCGGCCATCAGGCAGATCGAGCAGCGGCAGCAGGGCGAACGGCCCGTCGGGATAGAAAATTTCCCACGCAACATTTTCGTGCGGCTTTTCATGGACCAGCCCGGTGACGAGCGCGCGGTGACTATAATCCCACTTCGCCAGCGTGAAGCCCGCTTCATCGCGCGTGGGCGATTGCCGCCCTTCCGCCGCGACCATAAGGCTGGCGGTAAGCACCCGGCCATCGCGCAAAGTGACGCTGACGCTATTTGGCCCGCGATCCCGCTCCACCACTTCAGCCCCGGTATGCCAAGCTATTGCGGATTCACCTTCGGCAGCGGCGAACAGGGCGAGCCGCAGATCGCGGTTGGCGAACATGCGGCCCAGAGTGCCTTCGTCCGGCTTGGGTTGAAAATCGATCCGCCCCGGCTTCAGGCCGTCAGTCACGGCGATGGATGAGATGGGGCAGCCAAGCGGATCGAGCTGTTCTGCAATGCCGATATTATTGAACAGGTTCCAGCTCGCCGTGGAAATGGCCGATGCTCGGCCATCGGCACCCTCGGCCGTCAGTTCCGCAGGAACGGCGCGATCGACCACATGGCTGGTAAGCCCCACGCGGGCGGCGGCCAACGCCAGTGTCATGCCGACAAGCCCACCGCCAATAATCAGCAGGTCACGACGATCGGATGCTTGCGCAGATAAGTGAGGCTCGGTCATAGCCTTACCTATATCGTCCCTCTGCGCGCTTGTCATCGCAGCGCGCAGAGGGCAAATGCTCCGGGCAATGGCTGCATCGCGACCCTATCGAATGCTGACCGCCAGAGTCTGGCAATGGCTGACCCCGGTCCTGCTGGCGATAGTGCTGTTCAGCGCGCCCGCTCATGCAGCGCCAACCCACATTGCCGCCTCGCTTGTGGCGGAAAGTCCGGCGCGGCCCGGCGGGGAAGTTACGCTGGCAATCGCCATGCGACCGGCAGCGGGCTGGCACGGATACTGGCTGAACCCCGGCGACGCGGGGCTGGGTATGAAGCTGGACTGGCAATTGCCCAAGGGTGCCAGGATCGGGGATCCGGAATATCCGGTGCCGGATACACTGCTGATCTCTGGCCTGATGAACCACGTTTACAAGGGCGATTACGCGGTCTTGGTGCCGCTTCGCCTTCCGGCCGATGCAAAATCCGGAAGCGTTTTGCCGGTGGCGGTAGAAGCGCAGTGGCTGGCTTGTACTGACGAAATCTGCGTGCCTGAGAAGGCGCAGCTTGAAACACAGGTGAGGATTGGTGAGCCCGGCACTGCAGACCCGCGCTTTGACGAGTGGCGGGCGCGGCTTGCCTCTCCGCTCAATGCCGATGCCAGGTTCGAAATGGCGGGATCGCGCCTGCGAATCGCGATTCCTCTTCCTGCGGAAACACCGATCGATAATCCGCACCTGTTCATCGCCGAAGATCGCGTAGCCAGCTATGCCGCGCCGCAACGTTTCAGCTGGAATGGCGACGTGCTGGTCGTGGACCTTGAGCGGCCTAAAGCGGCTCCGGCCGAGCCGGACACGATCAGCGCCGTTCTCCGGCTTGATGAACCAGGCAGCGGACTGGCTTTCACCGCGAAGCTAGGCACGGTGCCACCCGGCGGAAAGCCGCTGGAAAGTGACGAGCAAACCGGCAGCATTTCTGCGCTTCCCTTGCTTCTGCTCGGCGCCTTCATCGGCGGGCTTTTGCTCAACGTGATGCCCTGCGTATTTCCGATCCTGAGCCTGAAGGCACTCAGCCTCGCGCGCGCAGGCGAAAGCGAGCGGCATGCGCGCAGCGAAGGCATCGCCTATACGGGCGGAGTCGTGATCGCCTGCTTGGCGCTTGGCGCGGTTTTGCTGGCCTTGCGCGCAGCTGGTGAGGAAGTGGGCTGGGCGTTCCAGTTGCAGGAACCGGGCATCGTCACCTTGCTGCTGCTGCTGGCCGTTGCAATTACCGCCAACTTCCTGGGCCTGTTCGAAATGACATTGCCGGGCTTTTCCGGAGAAGGATCACGACGCAGCGCCTTCGCCACCGGATTGCTGGCGGCTTTTGCGGCGACGCCCTGCACCGGACCGTTCATGGCCGCAGCGATGGGTGCCGCACTGCTGCTGCCGGTGGTGCCAGCGCTCAGCTTGTTCGGCGCGCTGGGACTCGGGCTGGCGCTGCCCTTCCTGTTAATCGCTTTTGTGCCCGCCCTGCGCCGCCGCCTGCCCCGCCCCGGAGCATGGATGAACCGTTTCCGCCGCTGGATGGCCGTGCCGATGGGGCTGACGGCCTTCGCCCTGCTCTGGCTGGTAAGCCGGGTAGCTGGCACCAATTTCGCGATAGTGGCCGCGGTGCTTGCCGCTTTGCTCGTGGCCGTGCTCGTGATCATTGGAAAGCGTCAGCGTTTGGGGCGCTCCGCCATGGCAATCGCTGCGGGAGGGCTTGCCCTGATCGCGGTATCTGCATTTGCGGTCCTGCCTCGCGTCGCGGAAAAACCTTGGGAAGCTGGGCAGAATGCGATGGGCGCAATCGCCTTCAGCCAACAGGCGCTGGATGAAGCACGGGCATCGGGCAAGCCTGTGTTCGTGTGGATGACTGCCGATTGGTGCATCACCTGCAAGGTCAATGAACGGGTCGCAATTGAGCGGGAAGAAACCATCGCTGCGTTCAAAGCTGGCAATGTGGTGGTGCTGCGCGGAGACTGGACGCGGCGCGGTCCCCAAATTACCCGCTACCTTACCGAGCACAGAGCGGGAGGCGTGCCGTTTTACATGTGGTATCCGGCAGGTGGGGGCAAGTCGCGCCAGCTTCCCCAGATTCTCACACCCGCCATGCTGGCCGAACTTACAATGGACCCGCCGCGACCGGGCGAATGACTCAAGCGCATCCATTATGGATCAAAATTGGGATCGACCGGCAACGATCTGAAACAACCTTAAAATATATACGAAGCGCCCCCCGTGCCATTCCCTTAAGTGAATTGACCTAATGCGGGCTCACGCACACTTTATCCATTGAACCTAACCCTTTGGCCATCGCGGGCTATTCACTCGAAAACGGAAGCTACAAGGCAAGCATCCAGATCGGTGTTCGGAATATCGCCCTATGTGAAATCCATTAGGGGGAAACCATGCAATCGAGCAAAACGCTCATCCTCGTTGATAGCGATTTGAGGCGTCGCGCCCAGCTAAGCCATTCGCTTTCAACCCACCGCATTCATGTCGAACCGTTTGAAACGGTAGGAGAGCTGTGCCGATGCTGGCCCAGCAACGGAACCATCCTGATTCACGAAACTGGATCAGAATTGTCCGACCTGATCGGAGCCATGGGGCAAAAAGGCATCTGGTTTCCGATTATCGCATTCGCGGAGCAACCCCGCGTAACACAAGTCGTAACGGCCATTCTCAACGGTGCGGTTGATTACCTCCCTTGGCCCGCATCGAATGACGAACTGATCAATGCCATTGAACGCGCCACCAGCCGCATGGGTCGGCTTGGCAACGCCCGTTTGCGGGAGACGGTTGCGAAAGCGCGCATCGAACGATTGACTGAACGGGAGCGCGAAGTGCTCAATCATGTGGCCAATGGCCTCTCAAATCGCAAAATCGGGGAAGTTTTGGAGATTAGCCCGCGAACAGTGGAAATCCACCGCTCCAATATGCTCAACAAGCTGGGGGCCAGCCACACGTCGCACGCGATAAGGATTGCGATTGAAGCGGAAATGATCCGTTAGGTGGCAGTCGTCAGTGCAGCAGGTCAGGCGCGCCCGCGGTTCCCGCTGATGCAGGACTGGAGCCGGACGTGCAGGCGAGCAAAGCAGAGGCCCACGCCCCCAGCAGGGCGAGCGCAGGCGTCGCGCCCTCCGCTGTCACTTCCCAGCCATGTTGAGCGATGGTTGCAAGGCAGTGCCCTTGCGAGCTGCGCGAAAGCATAAAGGGTGTGTCCGGCCCAATCATCGCAAGAGCTGCGCTTGCAAAGCCGCCGTCGGAAATGAGAGTTTTCACGGACACTTCCGCTATTGCGGGGAAAAGGCGCAATGCTTCCCGCAGACAGTCGCTCTCTCCCTCTGCAGGACATTGCTCACAATCATGGCGGAAGCGATCAAGCTGCGCCAGCAGCGGGTCGGTCTGAGTATTGTCAGGCATGGTCTCGCTAGCGAACGCAAATTGAACCCAGCACATAGCTGCAATTCCCGCACACCGGAAGCAGCCCCATTGGGTGAACACCTGTCGTTTCACAACGCGACAGACAGATGACCTCCGTGTTTTCGCCTATTGACGCGTCCACCAAGAATGCATCGGGCTTGCCGGTCAGACAAATATCGGCACAACTGGCGCCAGGCAGAATCGGCTGGCGATAATGCCTTGACCGCGTTCGTCGCGGCGGCAAGCATGAGCCGAAAACAAGGGAGAGTCATCGCGTGAGTTCAGCAGCAAAGCAACAATCTACCGCCCACCTCGTCGCACCGGAGCTGGCGCCGGGCCTGGCAAACTTCCCGCCGCTGGATTTCGAGCACGGACTGGACAAGATCCGCGCGGGCTTCACCGATCGGGAAATGCCGCCGATGCCTGCCGGACTGGAAAATGCCCAGTTTGAAGAGCGCATGATCCCCGGCCCCGCAGGCGCCCCGGACGTGCGGGTGCTGATTTATTCACCGCCTGGCGCAGCAGAGGGCAAGCGCCCAGCGATCTGCCATATCCACGGCGGGGGATACGTAGTCGGCCGAGCCGACATCGGGGATTTCTCCAATCGCGCACTGGCACTGACGCTGGGCTGCGTGGTCGTGTCAGTCGATTATCGCAAGGCGCCAGAAACGCAGTGGCCCGGTGCGCGCGATGATTGTTACGCCGCGCTCCTCTGGATGAACGAGAACGCCGATGCGCTGGGGATTGATGTAAACCGCATCGCCATTGCGGGAGAAAGCGCTGGCGGTGGTCATGCGGCGGCCGTGGCCATCCACGCCCGCAACATGGGCGGGCCAAAGCTCGTCCTGCAGTTGCTTGATGCACCGATGCTGGATGATCGCACCGGCACCACCGCCGATCCGCACCTGCATACCGGCGAGTTCGTCTGGACGCCCGAGCACAACCGCTTTGGCTGGAAAGCCTTGCTTGGCGTCGAACCCGGTAGTGCTGATGTCAAGGACGAGACAGTGCCCGCACGGGTGCGCGATTACGCTGGCCTGCCGCCCGCCTTTATCTCGGTCGGCGCGCTGGATCTCTTTCTGGAAGAGGACATGGAATATGTTCGCCGCCTGACGCGTGAAGGCATTCCGGCAGAGCTTTACGTTATCCCCGGCGCCTATCACGGATTCGGCGTTGCCGGACCGACCCCGCAGACCCTGACACTTACCAAACTACGCAACACCGCTTTGGCCCGAGCATTCGGCACGACGCTGCCAGCCTGAAACAATTGGGGAGCGGTGAGCCCAATGCTCCCGCTCCCCATTATTGCTGTCCCCAAGGTTAGATCGCGCTTGGGTCCACGAACATCGTGTAGGTGCGGGAGGCGAAATGCCACCGCCCGTCCACTCGGACGCAGGTGTCGTGATATTCGCCCCAGAAACCGCCCTCCCCTTCGGACGGACGCCCCTCCATCACGCAAGTGGCACGGGCCCTGTCCCCATCGACATCAACCAGTATATTGCTGACCAGCGGCACCGGATGTGGCTTGCCCTTGTGCGGCAAAAGGAACGCCTGGATCGCCTCCCTGCCCTCTACACGGCTTTGTACTGTGTATTCCGGCTTGTCGGGCCTGCCCAGCCGAACCTCAAACACACCATCCGGCACGTAGAGATTGGCGGTTTCCTCTCCCCGATCATACCGAACGAGCTGGGCATAACGGTGGATGAGGTCCGCAACTGCGTTGCGGCCCTCAATCCTTTCCAGCCTCTCCAAGTCCATCACACTGATATCAGGCACGATCTCGAACTTCGCAGGCAGCCTTGATCGGAGCGATCTGGTATTGCATCACGTTCCACATACCCTTGTCGGTAACGATCACAGCCTCGTTGTTCTCAATCGCGCTGATCACCTGTTCGCCGATTTCGGCAGGGGTGACAGTCGGCGTCGGCTTGGCAGCGGGATTGTCGTTGCTTTCGCCGCCAATCTTCACCGTGTTTGCATGGAGGTTGGTGGCCACGATGCCCGGACAAAGCACCGACACACCCACGCCGCTGGCCTCAAGCTCCTGACGCAAGGCAAGGCTCATCGCCGTAACGCCGAACTTCGCCATCGAATATACGCCCACGCCATTGCCGAACGCCACAAGGCCGGCACTGGAAGAGGTATTCACGATGTGTCCTTTGCCACGCTGACGCATTGCATCGGCAAAGGTCATCACGCCATTGGCCGGGCCGACCAGGTTGATGGCGATCAGCGTATCGAAGCTAGCCGCATCAGTATCGGCAAATTGCTTTCCGTGCGGAGCAATACCGGCATTATTGATCAGGATATCGACAGGGCCGAACACTTTCTCGGCCTCTTCCTTGGCGCGCTCCCAATTATCCCGATCGCGCGTGTCGAGCCGGACACCCCGAAACTGATTGGCACGGGTTGCAACAACCTTTTCCATCGCCGCTTCATCGATGTCTGCGATAGTTACATTCAGACCACGCTCCGCCAGTGCATTGGCAATACCAAGGCCGATCCCGCTGGCGCCGCCGGTTACAAACGCATGCTTTGCTTCTTCAATTTTCATGTTTTTCCATCCTCATCCCAAAATCTGCGCGAGAGTGGCGCAGCGTGCAGCGGCTTGCAATCCCGCAACCGCTGCCACGCTTCGCAATCCGTAGTTACGGAAAAAACTTCTGCGCGAGCGCTAATCCAAATTGATACGCACCTGCGTAATATCGCCCTCAATCTCTCCGTGAGGTGTGGCATAGTCTGTGACGGTCACACCCAAATCCCGGCCTACATCTAGCGTTTCCCCGTTGCCGGCGGGGAATAGCACGTTGGTCGGAATATTTACGCGCGCATAATCCTGCCCGCCCGATGACAGAACGACCTCGGCTGGAGCGCCGGGCTGTCTCGTCTCAAACCGCATGCGCAGGGTAGACTTGCCCTTCGGCAGAGCCTTGGCCGCGCGCACGTGCGCCTGCTCTGTCGGGTCGGTCGAGCGGGACCAGAAGAGCGCAGGCCGCCCCTTATCCAGATAGAGGCTCCACCCGCCAAAGCGGCTGGCCAGTGCCAATACGACCCCTGACGCGGCCGCACTATCCAGATTGAGATCGGCTTCTACCGTAAATGGCCGCATCGACAGAAAGGGCGCAGCGCCCGCTGCCGGAACGCTGACTGTCTTGCCCCAATAGCGATAGGACTTGGGCAGCAGCGCCATCATCTTGGGGTCAATGCGCGGCGAGCCGAAACGATGGTCCAGCGGATAGACGCCGTACTTCCTCGCCTCCTGATCGAAATTGGCCCGCATGGCCTTCAGCCGTTCCGGCTCCTGCTGCGAAAGATCGGTCGATTGCGAGAAGTCAGTGTTGAGGTTGTAGAGCGACCACTTCACTTCCGGACGCGCGCCGCCCGGTCCCATCTCCGTCCAGGCATCGCGGCCATCCTCACCAGAGAGGAACCAGCCATCCTTATAGAGCCCCGTCTTGCCGGTGATTTCGAAATACTGGGTGCGCGGATTGTCGGGCTGGCAGGTTTTGAGGCTGGATAGCAGGCTCTGCCCAACCATCGGCTGTTGCTTGGCGCCCAGAACCTGAGTCGGCGCGGGGAGGCCAGCTGCCTCCAGGATCGTTGGCACTACGTCAACAAGATGGCCGAACTGCGCGCAGACCGCACCAGGCTGTGCGACATGGCCCGACCAGGAAATGATCGCCCCGTTGCGGATGCCGCCCAGCATGGAAGCGTACTGCTTCACCCACGGGTAGGGCGAGTTGGCCGCCCAGGCCCAGCCGACCGAATAGTTCTGATAGGTGTTCGGCCCGCCCTGCCGTTCAAGGCTGTCCAGCAGCCAGTCCTTGCGTTCGTTCTGGGTGACGATCGTGCGTAGTTCGTTGAGAGTACCACCCGGCCCAGATTCCCCGCTGGCCCCGTTATCGCCCAATACAAAGGCGAACAGCGTGCGGTCCGTTTCGCCCATCCGGTCCAACTCGTCCAAGATGCGGCCGATTTGCTCATCCTGAAACGCCAGCTGCGCAGCGGCCACTTCCATCTGGCGGGCATGGAACGCCTTTTCTTTCGCGGTTAGCGATTCCCACGCCGGGATCTGCGCGGGCCGTTCGGTCAATTTGGTATCGGGGGGAATGATCCCTGCTGCGATCTGGCGGCGCCATGTTTCGACGCGAAGCTGATCCCAGCCCATGCCGAATTTGCCCTTGAAGCGATCGATGTAACTTTTGGGAGCCTGATGCGGGGCATGCATCGTGCCGGGCGCAAGATACAGCAGGAACGGCTTGTTCGGCGCGGCCGCCCGCTGGTTGTGCACATAGCTGATGAGATCATCGGCCAGTCGTTCATCCAGCAGCTTGCCCGGCGCTTCATCCATCGGCGCACGCTGGATGCCGCGATAAAGGATCGGCGTATATTGATCCACATCCCCGGAATTGAAGCCGAAATAGTATTCAAAGCCCAGTCCGGTCGGCCATGAATCGTGATTGCTGGCAACGCTGCGATCCTGCGGCGGCAGGTTGTGGTGCTTGCCGAACATCGCGGTGCTGTAGCCGTTGAGGCGCAGGATTTGGGCGATTGTCGCGGTTTCAGCCCCGATCCGGCCAGTGTACCCCGGATAGCCTGTGGGCAAATCGGAAAGGTAGCCTGATCCCGTTTGGTGGTGATTTCGTCCGGTCAGTAGAGCAGCGCGAGAAGGCGAGCAGATGCCTGTCGTATGAAAACGATTATACCGCTGCCCGCTCCGCGCAAGCCGCTCGATATTCGGTGTCGGAACCGGCCCGCCAAAGGCGCTGGTCATCGCGAAGCCCACGTCGTCCGACATGAACATGAATACGTTAGGGGCGCCTTGCGGCGCCCGTACATCCCGTCCTGTTCCAGGTCGAGAATCCATCACGTTGGGTTTGATATCACCATCGAATGGTGCGGGTGGGATCGGCAAAACAGTGCGATCCTGCGCAAAGGCATGCCCGCCTGCCATTACGCCCAGTGTCGCTGCCCCCGCCAAAAGCCATCTCTTTCCCCACATCGTTATTCTCCCCCAAAGTTATTATTGTTTCAGGTCTGTTTAGCGGGCGGCGTGGATATTGCCGCCGCCGCCATTAAAATCGCATCTTCAAACATTGCCTCACATTCCTGCCAGGAAACGTCCGTGCTTCGATCAATTTGCAGCAATGCCCCGCAGACGAGGCGTGTCGTCAACCGCATACGATTGCGCAGCCACGGCCGCACCTCAGCGGGCAGCACTTCTACAAGCCGGGCAGTCAGCCGATCAGTTTCCGGGAATTCGGAGTTAACTTGCTGACGCGTTTCGATCAGGCCGGATCGTTCCAGCCCCGCCAGAAATCGCGCATAGCTATGGCGGCCCATACCGTCCGTCTGTTCAAACAGCGGACGCCAGAACACGCGGATCAGTTCTACCAGATCCCGTCCCCTGCCTTGCGCATCGGCGCGGTCCAGCAATTCACGACGACGTCGATCAATTGCTGGCAGGCGATGCCGATATACTTCGAGGATCAGGGCATGCTTGCTGCCGAAATGATAAGCAACGACGTTGGTATTGGAAGAACCGATGGCCGCCCCAATCTGCCGGGTTGATACGGCCTCCACTCCTGACTCGGCAAACAGCGATTCTGCCGCTTCGATCAGAGCGGTGCGCGTTGCTTCGCCACGCGCATCACTTCGCTTTCGCCCATCCAGCGACACCTGCAAATATCCTCCGGCCGCTCCATGCGACTGGCATAAAATAAGGCAGATGCATTAATCAGGTCAAGCAGCGATTACTGACTCTTTACCAATCAAACCAGCGGCGTTTTTCTGCGACAACAACCGCCTCATGGTAGCTATCATGGTACGGATCTGCAGCAACAGTAGCTTCCGCGCGGCCTTCTGCCAACGCTTCTGCCCGCGCAGCCCGCAATTCGGCTTCATGCGCCCGACGTTCCGCATCCCGAGCGGCGAGTTCACCGGTGCGCTCCCTATTCATCGCATAATAGTGGGACCACATTTGGCTGTGCGCAAAAGCCAGCAACAGGCCACCCATGATGGCAAGGTTCTTCATAGCCATTGCGGCCTGCATCGGATCGCCGAACTGGTTGTGGAAGAACAGTATGGTTGCCGCGGTAAAAGCAAACAATATCAACGCCACCAGCCTGACTGCCAAGCCGATTGCCAGCATGATGCCCAGCACAAGCTCAAAGAGGCCAACGGGTAGCGCCAGACCGCCCGGCAGCCCTGCCGATTGAATCATTTGCTCGGTCGCGCCAAGCGTCATCAACTTGGTGACGCCTGAGACAATGAAGATGGACGCAATCAGGAAACGCCCGATTATTGCGGCAATCTTGGACATGCTTTCTCTCCCCTGTCATCCAAGGGTAAAGCAGCTTGACCAGCCATTTGTTCCCTCGATCCGGTTTGCACCGCAGCGTGAACTGTCCGGAGTGTCAGCCCGGAGAACCAAAGTGGCTATGGGGTGAGAACCAATCCGTGCGGACCTTGCGGTGCGCGATCAGCCATTGCCCGTCCTCCTTGCGGAACTTGTCCACATAAACGCCGCTGTGGTCAGGGCCGACATCGGTGATAACCATCCAATATGTCCGCACATCGGCAGTGTCTGGCCCAGTGAGATCGATCTTGCAGGTCGTCAGATTGTGCCGCACGAACTGCGCGGTGCGCTTCACCGCAGCCTCATTCTGCCCCTTGGGCGCGCTTTTCCATTCGGTCTGCCACTTCAGGATCGCGTCGCGCCCTTCGAAGTAAATGCCCTGTCCACCTTTGCGATCAGAGGATTCGATGATCCCGTCGCGAGTGAAACATGCTGCATATTCTTCAACCCGCGACCGGTCTCCGCTTGCGTTATATTTGGCCAGCGTATCGCGAATAGCCTCGCGCGCGAGCAGATCGTCTATCGTCATTCCTCATCCCCTTTCCCGTGCCCTCTTTTCGGGCCTTCATTATTTTGGGCACCTAAAGCTTGGGCAACGTAACACCCCGCTGCCCCATGTATTTACCCGCGCGGTCTGCATAGCTGACTTCGCACGGTTCATTGCCCTGCAGAAACAGAAACTGGCAGGCGCCTTCGTTGGCATAGACCTTGGCCGGCAGCGGCGTCGTGTTGGAAAACTCCAGCGTCACGTGCCCTTCCCAGCCCGGTTCCAGCGGCGTGACGTTCACGATGATGCCGCAGCGCGCATAAGTCGATTTGCCGAGGCAGATCACCAGCACGTCACGCGGAACGCGGAAATATTCCACGGTGCGTGCAAGAGCAAAGCTATTAGGCGGGATGATGCACACGTCGGTCTTGCGATCGACGAAGCTGTTGGCCGCGAAATCCTTGGGATCGACCACCGCGCTGTCCACGTTGGTGAAGATCTTGAATTCGTCCGCCACGCGCGCGTCATAGCCATAGGACGACAGCCCGTAGGAAACGCAGCCGTCACGGCGCTGGGACTCCACGAAGGGTTCGATCATTGCATGCTCGACAGCCTGTTGCCGAATCCATTTGTCACTAAGAATTGCCATGCCCGCCTGATTCAGCATCACCCGCCCCGGGGCAAGCCAAAATCATGCACCTGCAGGCGATTGCATCGCAAGCTAGGCTATGTGGGTGGAAGTTTGCGGCCAATTCAGCCAAACAAAATGATGACAAGCAGTCCATTTAATTACAAAGTGGATTGTGATATCATCGAACAAACAACGACTCCGCCCGGCGGAGCACGGAGAGAGACAGGCATGATTAATCAGCTTCCTGATAGCCCGATCGACCGCTCCATGGATTTCCCGTGGGGCGTTCCCTTTGGCTGGTATTTCGTTGGCTATGCCGACGAACTGAAGCCCGGCGACGTAAAGCCCCTCCGCTATTTTGAGCGTGAGCAGGTGCTGTTTCGCAACGAGGCAGGGGTCGTCGGCATGCTTGATGCCCACTGCCCGCACCTTGGCGCACACATCGGCGTTGGCGGCAAGGTAATGGGCGATTCGGTTGCGTGCCCGTTCCATGGCTGGGAATTCCGCCCTGACGGGTTCTGCTCGAAGATTCCTTACGCGAAGAAGTTTCCACCTATCGCCAAGCGTGAACCGCTGCTTCACTCCTATCCAGTGAAGGAAGCGTCGGGCGTGATCTGGGCGTGGTATCACCCGCTCAACCTCGCACCGATTTTCGACGTAGTGGATTATCCGGAATTTACTTCGCCCGAATGGAGCGATCATCGCCGCGAAGAATGGATCGCCTACACCAGCCCGCAGGAAGAAGCGGAAAACGCGGTGGACATCGCGCACTTCCAGTTCGTCCACGGCACCCCCGGTGTTCCCGAAGGCAAGGCCGTTTATGAAGGGCATATCCGCCGGTCGGGCTCTGACGGCCGCTTCGAAGTGATGAACGAGAACGGCGAGATGGAAATCTTCGAAAGCCACGTGCGGTCGGTTGCCAACGGCGCGGGTCAGAAGATCACAACGCTGGAAACCAACCTGAAGGTCTGGCTGATGGTGCTGCTTACCCCGGTAAAGCGTAACCTGACCGAAATCCGGTTCTGCTATACGTATCCCCGGCAAGAGCCCGGTTCTGAAAAAGAAAAGCAATATATCGCATATTGCGAGCGTATTTCCGGCCAGACCGGCGTTATCGCCGACATCCCCATCTGGAACAACAAGATCCACCGCGCCAATCCGCTGCTGTGTGATGGCGATGGAGACATCCTGCGCTACCGCAAGTGGTTCAGCCAGTTCTACGCAGACGATAGCGAGCCCGCAAAGCTGGCCGCCGAGTAAACAATATCAACTTATGTCTGGCGCGCGCTGCATGTGACCGACGCCGGACATCTGGAAGTTTGGAGTTTAGAGGAATGGACCGCTACCTCGTTATTTCTTCGGATGGCCATGCTGGCCTGCCGCCGGAGCGTTATCGCGATTATCTTGACCCGCAGTATCGCGAACAGTTTGACCTGGCATTGGCGAAGGAAATCGCTGAGCGCGCACAGGCTGAAAATGAATTCCTGATCAGCGATTTCAACAACAAGTGGCGTGCGGAAAACGCTGAAGGCCTGGATGGCGCATGGGACCCCGTTGCCCGCAACAAGGTCCTTGATGCCGATGGTATCACAGCCGAAATCCTGTTCACTGACGGCATTACCGAGAACAATTCGCCTCCGTTCGGTGCGGATCTGGGCATGCGCCCGTTCGACGCCGATCCCGAATTGCAGTGGGCAGGCGCGCGCTCGTTCAATCGCTGGCTGTCAGAGTTCTGTCAGGACGAACCAGTTCGTCGCTTGGGCATGGGGCTGATGCCCGCGCTGTGGGACGTCGAGCAGAACGTGAAGGAAGTCCATTGGGCGAAGGAAAACGGGCTGAAGGGCCTGCAGCTGCCCAACATCGTTGAAGGGTATGATAACTACAATCATCCCAAGTATTACCCCATGTGGGCAGCGATGGAGGAAACCGGCACGATCGTCAGTTTCCATTCGGGTGGATCGCAACCTTATGATCGCACCAGCCCGGGCTGGGTTGGCATTTATTGCTGCGAGTATCCCTTCTGGCTCACCCGTCCACTGTTCGCCATGATCTTCGGCGGCGTGTTCGATCGCTTCCCCAAGCTGAAAGTGACGTTCACTGAAGCCGGCGGCGATTTCTGGTGGCCATCGATGATGGAACTGATGGATTTCCGTGCCAAGGTGAAGAAAGGCAGCGCCAAGATGGGCGATCATACTGCCAATCTGAAGCTGACTCCCACGGAATATATTCGCCGCAACGTCTGGATAGGCAGCTCGGCACAAATGGACGATGCCCGGCTCGAGGATTATTACCGCATCGGCGTCGACCGCGTGATGTGGGGCACGGACTACCCGCACCCGGAAGGCACTTGGCCAAATACCGAAGAACAAATGACGGGAGCGCTCGCCGGCCTCAAGGACGATGAACTGGAGAAGGTTCTGGGCCTCAACGCCGTTGAATGCTTCGACCTTGATATCGCGCCTCTTAACGCGATTGCTTCACGGATCGGGCCACCCAAATCACAATTCAGCAAGGCTGCCTGACGGCATCGACATAACAAATATCAGAGCAGGCTCGGCAACAATGCCGGGCCGCTCCACGGGGAGGAATTGGAACAGTGCGTGATTTCAAGGACAAGGTTGCTGTTGTAACCGGCGGCGCCAGCGGGGTTGGTCGTTGTCTGGCGCAGCAGCTTGCTGCCGAAGGCGCAAAGGTCGTCATTACCGACATCAATGCTGACAAGCTGGCGAAAACCGCGGCAGAATTGATGGCAGAAGGTCCGGCAGGCTCGGTCGAAGGCATCGCCTCAGACGTTACCAGAGAAGAATCGATGCAGGCGCTGGCCGACGCGGTATTCGCGAAATACGGCCACGTTGACCTCCTGTTCAACAACGCCGGCGTGGGCCTTGCCGACATGCGTAGCCCCGTCTGGGAACTGCCTATGAAAGACTGGCAGTGGGGCTTCGGCGTCCATGTTATGGGGCCGGTTCACGGCATCAAGGCGTTTGTCCCACGCATGATAGAGCAGGATCGCGAAGGCGTTGTGGTCAACACGACATCCAGCAACGGCGCGCTCCATTCGCTGGCCAACACGCCCATCTATTCATCATCCAAGGCCGCGCTCACATCCCTTACGGAAGTGCTTTATGCGCAGCTCAAGGAAAAAGCCCCGCACATCAAGGTCGGCATCCTGTTTCCCGGCCCCAAGCTGGTGAACACCAGCTTGCTCGATTCCCCGCGTCCCGATGAGTATCGCGATCCGGCTAACCCGCTGCCTAAAGGCGTGGCGATGAGCGACCTTGCAGAACGCATGGGCGGCATCGAGATGACGGAACCAGATGATGTGGCCGCCTATTGCCTCGAATGTGTGAAGAAGGGCCAGTTCTGGATGCTGCACCCCGACAGCGGCATGGATGGGTTCGAAGCGCGCGTTAATAGCCTTCGCAGCCGTACCAATCCCTGATCGAATATCCGCGCCTGTCAGGAATGGTAGGCGCGGAACCATTCTACAAAGCGAGGCACGCCCACCTCGATCGAAGTAGTAGGGCTGTACCCCAGATCGCGACTAATCGCGCCAATATCGGCAAAAGTCTTAGGAACGTCTCCCGGCTGCATCGGGAGCATTTCCAGTTCCGCCTTGCTGCCGCACGCGTCCTCCAACAGGCCGATCACTTTCATCAGCTGTTCTGAGCGGTTGTTGCCGATGTTATAAAGCGCATGGGGCTTCACGCTGCCACCTGCCTTCTCCTGCCCATCGTCCGCCGGCGGATTATCCAGACAGGCAATTACTCCCGCGATGATGTCGTCAATGTAAGTGAAATCGCGATACATGTCGCCGTGGTTGTATACCTGAATGGGCTGGCCCTTCAGGATCGCATCCGTGAACTTCCACATCATCATGTCCGGCCTGCCCCACGGGCCATAGACGGTGAAGAAGCGCAAACCAGTCAGCGGCACCCGATAGAGATGAGCGTAAGTCTCACTCATCAACTCGTCAGCCTTCTTCGTTGCGGCATAGAGCGAAACCGGGTGATCAGCGCGATCATCCACGGAGAACGGCAGCTTGGCGTTGCCTCCATACACTGATGACGAACTGGCATAGACCATGTGGCTGACGCGGCGATGACGCGCCAGTTCCAACAGGTTCAGATGGCCGACCAGATTGGACTGGGCATAGACGTGGGGGTTTTCGATTGAATACCGAACCCCCGCCTGCGCCCCCAAGTGAACGATCCGATCAATTTCCTGCCCGTCAAGCTCACGCTGCAGCACGGCCATGTCCGAAAAGTCGACCTTCCGAAAGTCGAAGCGATTGCCCCCTGCTTCGCGAAGACTCGCCAAGCGATCGTCCTTCAAACTGGTCTGATAATAATCATTGAGATTGTCGATGCCGATCACGACGTCGCCGCGCGCCAACAGGCGAAGGCAAAGCGCATGTCCGATAAATCCGGCAGCTCCGGTGACGAGTATTCGCATATATGCCCCCCGCATGTCGTCAACACGACTTGCCATCCCATTCTTATGCCAAGATTAACAAACCGGTGATAGACGTTTGGTCATGACATCAGCGATTTCCATACTCGTGATTTTCGGCACGCGGCCCGAAGCCATCAAACTGTTTCCCGTGGTCAATGCCCTGAAAGGTGATCCGCGCTTTGCCTGCACTGTGTGCGTGTCCGCACAGCATCGTCAAATGCTGGATCAGGTGTTGAACATCGCAGGCATCTCGCCAGATCACGATCTTGATGTCATGAAGCCGGACCAATCGCTGGATGAATTGACAGCACGGCTACTGGTCGGGTTGGGCAAGGTAATGGATGAAGTTCGCCCCGATCGCGTGATCGTGCAGGGCGACACGGCGACCGCAATGTGCGGCGCGCTTGCGGCTTATTACCGCAAGATCCCGGTCGATCATGTCGAGGCGGGTCTGCGCTCGGGGAATATCTATCACCCGTGGCCCGAAGAGATAAACCGCAAGATCATCGGCTCCATGGCCTCATTGCATTTCGCACCGACGCCTACGGCAGCCGCGGCACTCAAAGCAGAGAATATCGATCCCGCACGTGTGCATATCACCGGCAACACAGTGATCGACGCGCTGCATTGGGTATCACAGCGGATCGCTGCGGAACCTGTGCTCGCGGCCGGGCTGGACGAGCTGAAGCAGCGGTTCGCCGGCAAGCGCGTGATCGGCGTGACCAGCCATCGACGGGAAAACTTTGGCGACGGCATGGAAAACATCGCCAGCGCCATCGCACAGATCGCCGCGCGCGATGACGTAGCGGTAATCTTCCCTGTCCACCTCAACCCCAATGTCCGAAAAGTGATGAGCGCCGCGCTGGGAGATCTGCCCAGTGTCGCCATGATAGAGCCATTGGACTATCCGCACTTCGCCCACCTTATCAGCTTGTGCGACATTATGTTGACCGATAGCGGGGGCGTGCAGGAAGAAGCGCCCGCGCTGGGCAAGCCGGTGCTCGTCATGCGGGAGACGACAGAACGGCCCGAAGGCGTGGAAGCGGGCACCGCGAAACTGGTGGGCACCGATGCGGCCCGTATCGTTACCGAAATTTCAACCCTGCTGGATGATAAGTCGGCGTACGAAAACATGGCGCGGGCGCACAATCCCTTTGGAGATGGTACCGCCGCAAGACGGATTGTGGAGCTGCTCGCGAATGAAATCTGATTTGAAGCCCGATGTCTCAGTAATCGGCCTTGGCTATATCGGCCTGCCCACCGCTGCGATCATTGCGCGGGCAGGATGCAGGGTAACCGGCACGGACGTTTCTCAAAAGGTCGTCGATACGATCAATCGCGGTGAGATTCATATCGAGGAAGTCGATCTCGACGGCTTGGTGCAAGGCGTAGTGGCACGCGGGCTGCTGCGCGCATCGACCGAAGTCGTTGCGGCGGACGTGTTCGTCATTGCCGTGCCCACGCCTTTCGGCAAGGACCATGAGCCTGACATCAGCTTTGTTCTGGCGGCCGGAAAATCCATCGCGCCGGTCATGAAGCAGGGCGACGTGGTCATCCTTGAATCGACATCGCCGGTCGGAACTACCGAAAAGCTGCGTGACATGATCGCTGAAATGCGGCCCGATCTGAAAGTGCCGGGCCTAACCAGCGAGACGCCGGACATTTCGATCGCCTATTGCCCTGAACGAGTGCTGCCCGGCCGCATTCTTGAAGAACTTGCAGGCAATGATCGCTCAATCGGCGGGATCACGCCGCGCTGCGCGCGAAAGGCACTGGCGTTTTACAAACGCTTCGTACGCGGCGAATGCGTAACGACCGATGCACGTTCCGCCGAAATGACCAAACTCGTCGAAAACGCCTATCGCGACGTGAACATCGCTTTTGCCAATGAACTTTCCATCGTAGCAGACCGGATGGGGCTGGACGTGTGGGAAGTGATCCGGCTGGCCAACCGCCACCCGCGCGTTAACATCCTTACCCCCGGGCCCGGCGTAGGCGGCCATTGCATCGCGGTGGACCCATGGTTCATCGTTCACAGCGCGCCTGATGAGACGCCCCTGATCCGCACCGCGCGCGGTGTGAACGACGGCAAGATGCACCACGTTGTTAGTAAAGCGGAAGCGCTTGTCACCGCGTATCCACATGCGAAAGTCGCATGTCTGGGACTGGCCTTCAAAGCGAACATTGATGATTTTCGCGAAAGCCCGGCCCGCTTCATCACCAGCAGGCTCGCCCGCAAGTTTGGTGAGCGCATCCACATCGTAGAGCCTTACGCCGCTGAACTACCGATCGAGTTCACCGATACCGGCGCGCAGCACGTCGATATCGATATGGCCTTGGAAACGTGCGAGATCCTGATCGTGCTGGTGGACCACGACATTTTCCGCGTGGTCCCGCTAGCCGAACGGGCAACCAAAATCGTCTATGACACGCGTGGCATCTGGCCCGATCAGCCTGCCAACGCTCTGTCTGCCTCTGCCGATCTGAAACTCGCCAGCTAGAAATTCACATCGTTCCCATGCGCGGTAAACCGCCACGGGAACGTGCCTTATGGCTTAGCGAAAACTACGGGCGAACAGCGATTCAATCCGCTGCCACACCGTTTCGGCTGCCTTTTCGTGATACATGTCCGGGCGATCGCTCATCATGAAGCCGTGCAGAGCACCGGGGTGCCATTCCAGTTCGTAGACGACTTCCTGCTCGCCCAGTGCCTCTTCCAACTGGGCCATCTGCTCTGGCGTGGCGAGAGCGTCCTTGTCGGCAATACCGAAATAGAGTTCCGCGCTGATCTTATCGAGATGGCGATGCGGCGATTCCGGTGAATCGGTGACCATGCTGCCGGGGTGAATGGAAGCGCCAGCCACGACCCGGTCCCCCATCGTTTGCGCCAGTTCCAGCGTGAGCTTGCCGCCCATGCAATATCCAAACAGCGCGATCTTGTCCGTCTTCGCGCGTGGATCAGCTTCCGCCAGCTTCAGCGCGGCTTCCACGTCAGCGGTCGCGCGTTCGGCCGTCAGCTTGCCAATCGCGGCCATCAGCTTGTCGCGGCTTTCCGGAATGCTGAAATCCTGCGGCCCCTTGATGCCGTCGCGATAAAACATGTCCGGCGAGACGACGTAATAGCCCCACGAAGCCGCGCGGCGGGCGTGATCATGAATTTCCTCACGCATGCCGATGCCATCCATGATCTGGACGAGAACGGGGAAAGGGCCCTCTCCCTCCGGATAAGTGATGAACACGTCCATCGTGCCATCGGCGGTTGTAACGGTCTCATGTCTGTCGGGCATTGCATGTCACTCCAGCAGGGCGGATCGGGTAAAGTGCGCACAAGCCCTATTCGATCAGCCTTGTAGCAGCAATCCTGCGATTGGCGCTGCGCTACTCGCCCAGCAAATGCAGCGCCACACTGCGCCGATGTGGAGCACGCCGGTGCTCCACAAGAAAAATGCCCTGCCATGTGCCCAGCGCCATGCGGCCGTTCATCACCGGGATCGACAGGTTTACGCCCGTCAACGCCGCGCGCAGGTGCGCTGGCATATCGTCGGGCCCCTCATCATCATGGAGATAGTGCTCATCCTCCGGCGCGATCCGGGCAAGCCATTGCATCATGTCATGGCGAACCGCCCGCGCGGCATTCTCCTGTATCATCAGCGAAGCGGAGGTGTGCCGGCACAGCAGCGTAAGCAGTCCTTCGCGCATTCCGGCTTGCCCGACCCATTCAGAGATCTCGTCCGTGATCTCGATTATCGCCTGTCCCGGCGTGTCGATGGATAGGATCGTGTTGGCCTGTCGCATTGCGCCATTGAGCCGTAACTGCGCCCGGCATCAATCCCTTTTTACGCCACCCACTGCACAGCGGGTAGCGCATCGCCGCACAGTACTGATATGCTCGCCGCAAATAACAGGAGAGGCCGATGGCAACTGTAGAACGCGGCGAATGCCCGGTGATCATTACCAATAACGACGCATTCTATCTCGATCCCGATTCCGCATTTCCCGCAGGCCAGCGCCCCAAGCTGGCGACCAGCGAATATGGCACGGAGTTCCTCAGCTATCCGCTCGTCCGTCAAGCCTTTCGCGACAAGCGAATGAAGCCGCGCGATCTCGCCTATTTCGAATCGATCGGCGCAAGCGACATCATTCTTGAGTTCATCCGTGAGGGGAACCTGAACTTCATGGCGCCGGACAAGCATGACCGCATCCGGGCTATCGTGGTCAAGGCCTTTTCCCCTTCGCGAATTGAGGCATTCCGTCCGCAAATGCGCGCAATCGCCACCAGCCTGATCGACCAGTTTCAAGGCGACGGTAACGCCGATCTGGTCGCGCAGTTCTGCCACGAATATCCGATCTCCGTCATCGCTCAGTTTGTTGGCATTCCGGCCAATGCCGTGCAATCCATTTCCCAAGCGACCGTGCACTTGCGGATGCTGGGCCAGAAGCCGTTCGAGCCGGGCATGCCGATCCTCGAAAAAGCGCTGACCTATCTGTACAGCTTCATCGAAAGCCTCGTGGCAGAACGGCGCAGCGCCCTTGCGAAGGACGATTTTCTTGGCGCGCTGATCTTTTTGAAGGACCGTGGCGAAGATCTGACGGAGAAGGAATTGGTCTGGGCAATCGCCTTTCTGATGCTGGGCGGGCATGATACCACCCGCTTCACTCTTTCTGGCTGTCTGATAAGCATTCTGGAATCGGGATTGTGGGATGATCTGGCCACCAAACCAAGCGCGATCCCAGATGTGATTTCCGAATCCATGCGCCTGCATCCCGGCACCCCTCGCCAGATGCGCGTGGTCCATGAACCAGTCGACGTGGACGGGCGCGTACTCGAACCGGGCACGGTCGTCTCACTCAACCTCTCGGCAGCGGGACGCGATCCGGAAGTATTCGACGATCCCGCAAGTTTCCGCTGCCCGCGCCAACCGGGCTATGACATCGGCTTTGGCTTTGGGCGGCACGTGTGCATCGGCCAGCAATTTGCCCGCGCCGAAATGGCGGAAGGGATCGGAGAGCTGACCGCGCGATTAGCGGAAGTGCGCCTTTCTGGGGAACCTCAACTGAAACCGACCGGAGTGGTGGCAGGCTACGAAAGCCTGCCAGTCACTTTCCGGGTGCGATAGGGTCACAAACCAAAGCGCTCCGTGTAAAAGCGGAACTCCTCAGCCACCGCATCGGGGTGGAGTGCGAAGAATTCCGGCCGCGCGTCGTGCTGTCCCTTGGGGTGTTCTTCCTGCCACTCAGCAATCCAGCTTTCCATCTGATCCGGCCACGGCCAGCGGAACTTGGAGTAAATTTCACGCACCTGTTGCACCGGATCGACGATCTGGACCCGGTGATAGACGTCAATGAACCGATCCTCGCCCAATCGTTCCCGTGCAGCGAGACCGCGGCTTAGCGCCTCGGTCCAGTAGGCACGATGCTCATGGCCGAGATACTCAGGATTGGGGTTGTCCACGAAAGCGCGACGAAAGTGGTAGATCAGCGAACAGACCGACGACAGTGCACGCAAAGGATCGCGGTGCGTCCACACGAAGTTCGCATCGGGAAAGACCTTGAGCAGCGCCTCAATGTCATACGTATGGACCGGCGTCTTCAGATACCAGCGCTTGGGCGGGCAGCGCCATTGCAGCAGCTTCAGCACGCGCTTGTGATATTCGTAAGCACGGACCATGTCATATTCCGGCGCGATGGTCCGGGCATTGAACGTGGGGGCGTGGACGAACAGTTCAAACGACGGCCCGGATGAAAAGCACTCCATCAAGATGTGCGCACATTCCTGCGATTTCTCCACCCCGCGCGGCAACATACCCGTCACTTCCGGCACCATTTGCTGGAAGCCCTCCTCTCCCGCAGCCGAAATGGCGATGCGAGGATCGGTCAATTCAGTTGCCTTTTCAGGTGGCGGGCAGTGCCGTTCCTGCTCCCAAACACGGAGGACGCGGGTGGCCGGATCAAGCCCGAGCATGTGGCTGAGTGCAGTGCTGCCCGTGCGCGGCAAGCCGATGCCGAACAGGGGCGTGACGATCTCTTCCTCGTCAATCTCCGGATGACGCTTGTACCAGTCATTCACTTCAAGCTGGTTGACGAGATAGCCAATGATCATTCCGGGCAGAGCGGCCTTGCCCATCTCGGTCAGCTCGCTTTCGCTGTTGACCGATTCCACCAGCCATTCCAGCGGCTCAAGATACCAGTCATCGCCCCAATCGCTGAGGCCGGTCTTCTGCTGCGCGGCGTCCTTCAGTGCTTTTGCGTCGAGCATGTCGATCGCTTCTCCCGTTTTATGTTTTGTACTTTAATTCGAGTGATAGGTGTCGATCAGCGCGCCGTAGTGATCGGCAAAGCGGACCTTGCATGGACCGGTAATGGACCGGCAGCGCGTGGGGTCGGCCAGAAATCCGCCATGGGCGCCGGGCACGTCCATCTCGTTGAACTTCGCCTCGATCCCCAGTCTGGCGGCGGCGATTTCACACCATTCGCGGCTGGACACTTCATCATCGCCCACCCAGTTGGTGACGAGCGGCGAAACGCCAGCCGATCCCAGCAGGGCCTCCACCTGATCGCAGATGTCGTCCACATGGATCAGCGTTTGCGGCTGCGGCCCGTTGACGAGGATGATCTCCTCGCCGCGCTTCATCTGCTCAATATCCAATGAGGGACCAAGGCGCGGATCGCCCCACGGCATGAACAGCCGTCCTATGGTGGTGGGTAAGTTGAAGTTGCGTGCGCAGAAACCCACCATCGCCTCGGTAATCACCTTGGAAGCCGGGCTGGCCGGAGACCAGTGGGCCTTTGCCCCGCCAAGCGGATCAGTCTCCGTATATCGGTGCCAGGTGTCCGGGTTCGGTGCGTAGATTGATCCTGAAGAAATCAGCAGCGCCGCCTTGGCATTGCGGCAATGCTGCCAAAGAAAGCCCGGCCCATCGGCATTGGCGCGAAAGGCCAGTTCGAACTGTTCGGGGCAATTTGGCACCCGCGCGAAGGCCCCGTGGATCACATAAGTGAAATCATCCGGCAGCGCGGAAAGGTCACCGGAAGCAAGATCCACAGCAACCGTCTTGATGCCCGCCGCCTCTATCGCTTCGCGCGTTTCCAGCTCGGTTATGCGGATTTCGCGTCCCTGCCGCGCAGGATCGTCGGGGCGCAGGAAACGCGCCGCGCCCCACACCTCATTGTTGCGTGCCAGATATTCCGCGATCGGCCGGGCGATACCGCCAGTCACTCCGGTAACGAGAATCTTCTCTCCGGAAATCACAGCATCCACGCTCCGCCCGAAACGCTGATCATCTGCCCGGTGATGTAGCTGGCCTTGTCGGACGAGAGGAACAGCGCAAGGTTAGCCACGTCTTCAGGGCGACCCAGCCGCTTGATCGGCAGGCTGGACATGTTCATCAGCGTGCCGTCCTCAACCGCGCTCTGCATTTGCTCTGGCGTGCCTGCCGCTTCAAAGCCGAAGCGTTTCCACAAGCTGCCCTCGCCCGCGGCTTCCGCCTTTTCCGGCACGATCCACCCGGGGCTGATAGTGTTGATACGCACGCCCCAGTCCGCCCATTCACCCGCCAGCGCCTTGGTGAGCACATGGACATAACCTTTGGACGAACCATAGTTCACGAAGAATGCGGCCGCTTCGGACAGCAGCGCGCCGTTTGATCCGATGTTGACGATCACCCCGCCGCGTTCCTTGAAGTCGCGGCCCGCTGCCTGCGTGACATAGACTACGCCCTTGATGTTGAGATCGATTTCCCAATCGAACGTCTCATCATCCATTTCCGCAAAAGCCTTGGGCTGGCTGGCCCCGCCTGCATTGTTGACAAGGATGTCCACGGGGCCAAACTCCTGGTGGCACACGTCCATCATCCCATCCACCGAGGCGCGGTCGGTAACGTCGGTCTTCACCGCCAACACTCGACCGGGATAACCGCGATCACGGGCTTCCTGTTCAAGTTCCGCCCCTTTGGTCAGGTCGCGAGAGGCGCTGATTACATTCACGCCCTCCGCCGCGTAGCCGAGCACGAGACCCTGCCCGATAACCCCGCTTCCACCTGTAATCACGGCCGTCTTGCCGCTCAGCCCCAGATCCATTCCGTCATTCCTTCCCGTTTTCTGTTGTTATGTCTCTGTCGACTCTCAGAGCCGGAAAATCCGCGCCGCGTTGCCGCCCAAAACCTGCCGCGCGTCCGCATCGCCGATCTGATCAACCACCGCGCGCATGGCCTGCCTGCTGAAGCCGAATGTGCCTTCGGTATGCGGATAGTCTGAAGCCCACATGACCCGATCCGCCCCCAGCGTATCAAGATGGGAAAGACCGAGCGGATCGATCTGGAAAGTCGCGCTGCAGTTGCGCCGCCAATAATCTCCCGGCCGAAGCAGGGGGCGCTCTATGATTTCGGAATAGGCATCAAACATGGCCTCGGCATCCTGAAGCCACGGCAAGACCCAGCCGATGCCACCTTCGGCGAAGACGATCTGCAACTCCGGATTGCGATCCAGCACGCCGCCGAACACGATCTGGCTGATCGGTTTGCGGAAGGGCGCCATCGCCACCAGCGTGGACGTTGCCAGCGCCGCGCGCGTGCCGGGCTTCAGAGGCTCACCAATGTGGAAGCAGACCGGCAGTCCGGCCTCAGCCGCCACATCCCAGAACCGATCCATCGCCGGATCGGCATAACTGATTTCCTCGTTCGATCCATCTCGCAAGGTAAGGGGCATCAGGAAGCCCTTGAGGCCCAGATCCACGATCTCTCTCATGGAAGCCTCAACCTCAATCCCATCCCACCAGTTGGCGAAAAGGCCCATGCCGTGGAAAGTGGGATTGTGCGTGCCCTGCGCCGCGATGTGCTGGTTGTAGATGCGCGCGATCCAAGCGCGTACTTGAGGATCAGGATCGAAATATCCGAGCAGGCTTTGCGGATAGACGATCTCCGCCCCGATGCCTTCTACCGCCAAGTGTGCCTGCCGATTTTCGTGATCCCACGCCGATTGCAGGTTCGCCTTCAAAACCGCATTGCGCACCGCTGGATCGCCGCTCCACACCTGCTTGCCGCCCCGCTTCCCGATGCGCCAATAATCATCGTACCAGATGCGAGGAGCATGATCGCGCAGGGCCGCGGGAAAGTTCTCGTAGAAAACGTCTTCGGTCACCATCCAGTGATTGTCGGCCGACACCACTGTGAGATCGTCAGGCAGTCCTGCATCATCAGCGCCGTCAGGCATGGGGCGGTCGTTGATACTGGCAACCCCATGCCATAGCGGATTGGCAAGGGATGCGTGATCATCCCGCATGGCAAGCATCCTTTCCCTTTGGCGATTTATGACCTTCTTAAACGCGAGAGTGCCACCAGCATCCCCCGCCCGCAACAGTTAACTGAACCGCACGTTCCGGTTCCTTTCTGGCTTGACCTTGTCAGGTTGGCATTGCCCCTCACCCGCGCTAGTAAAACCGACAAACGCAAATGATGGGGAGAGAAGCGTGGCTGCAGCCTGGATCAAGCGGTGTTACAAGTTTGGCGCGATCAGGAGCGCTGAAGCATGACCGGTACCATCTCCATGGAACGACTTGGTCGCCTGACCGCCGCGATGGACCGGCTCGCCGACGGGACAAACTATGCCGGTGCTGTCACGCAAATCTGGCTGCGGGGAAACCTTGTCCACGAAAGCTGTCACGGGCTGATGGATGTTGAGGCTTACACTCCGATGCGCCGCGATGCCATTTTCCGCATCGCATCGATGACCAAGCCCATCGTCAGTGCCGCAGCTCTGCAATTGCTGGAAGAAGGCAAGATCCGGCTGTTTGATCCCGTCAGCACGTGGCTACCCGAACTGGCCGAGATGCAAGTGCTGGCTCACCCCACCGCCCAGATCACTGACACGGTGCCATTGGCCCGCCCGATCACGGTGCTCGACCTGCTGACCCACCGCTCCGGCATCACGTACGACTTCAATTGTTTCGGTGAGTTGCAAAGCAAGATCGCTCCCATGCGCGGGAACGGCATAGCTTTGCAGGTGGAGTCAGACGAATGGCTGCAGCAGATCTCGCAAGTGCCGCTTATCTCCCAGCCGGGAGAACGGTGGCATTACGGGTTCTCGACCGATACCTTGGGCATGCTGATCTCCCGGATAGACGGCAAGCCGCTGCCCGATGCTCTTACCGATCGGGTTCTGGGGCCGCTGGGTATGGTGGATACCGGCTTCCACGTACCGTCCGAAAAGCGGGACCGGTTTACCGTGGGCTATATGCGCGATGCTGCTGGCAAGCTCGCCGTCCACGATCACCCCAGCGATTCACGCTTTGGCAAACCGCCACTGTTCGCGGCAGGCGGCGGCGGCATGGTTTCGACCGCGGATGACTACGCCCGCTTCGCTCTCGCGCTTTTGAAGCACGGCGAACATGACGGCGTGCGTATTCTCTCCCGCAAGACGGTGGAAGCGATGACTCGAGATTGGGTCCTTCCCGACCAGCGCGCGCCGCATTTCCCGGTGTTCGATATACTGGGCACTCACGGCTTCGGGCTCGGTGTATCGGTAGTAGGGCCAAGCGGCCACGACACCTCGCTCGCTTCGCCCGGCAAGTTCGGTTGGCCTGGCGCCTATACTACCCGCTGGTTTGCCGATCCTGCGGAAGATCTGGTCGCCGTTTTGATGACGCAGCTCTGGTTCGATTCATCGCGACAGATCGGCCCCGCGTTCGACACGCTCGTCTATCAGGCGCTGAACTGACCTGCCGAGGTGCATGAGGCGTCCGGACCGTTCAGCGATCTGGACGCCTGCAGCTTATCAGACTTCGATAAGGACCGCGCCGCCCTGTCCGCCACCTGCGCACATCGAGGCAACGCCAAGGCCGCCGCCTGCACGCTTGAGATCATTGATCAGGGTGCAGAGCATCCGAGCGCCTGAGGCGGCGATGGGGTGACCGATCGAGCAGCCGCTGCCAGAGATATTCACCGTATCCTCGTCCAGCCCCAGAATCTTGCAGGCCGCGACGGGAACGGAGGCAAAGGCTTCATTGATTTCCCACAGCTTGATATCGGAAACCTTACGGCCCGTGCGATCCAGCAGCTTGGTAATCACTTCAACGCCGCCCATGCCCATGCGTACAGGATCGACGCCGAACGAGGTCCAGCCCAGAACCTTGGCGATCACTTCGTGGCCGCCTGCCTTTGCCGCGTCCATATCTGCAAGCATCAGAGCCCCCGCCGCATCGTTGATGCCGCTGGAGTTTCCGGCGGTGATGCTGAAGCCCTCGATCTCCGGATGAAGCACTTTGAGTTCTGCCAGCTTCTCCTTCGTGGTGCCCCGACGGGGATGTTCGTCCACCTTGAATTCAAACGTGTTGCCATCCAGCCCTAGCGCTTCCACCGGCACGATTTCATTTGCAAAGTTGCCCGCATCAATCGCGGCAATGGCGCGCTGGTGCGAACGGAGCGCCCATGCATCCAGCTCTTCGCGCGAGATGTTGTTTTCCTTGGCAGTATTCCAGCCCACGGCGATGGACATGTCGAACACCGGGGCATCCGGGCGATCACGATGAGAAGGCGGCATCCACTGCTTGAATTCGGCCGAACCGGGCGCGCGCTGCAACATCTGCGGCATGAATGAGGCGGAGTGCACGCCGCCGCCGAGGACGAACCGCTCCATGCCCGAAACGATAGAACCCGCCGCAAAGCCGATTGCCGTCAGACCCGAAGCACAGTGGCGGTTGACCGCGGCGCCGCCCGCCTGCTGCAAGCCGATGTCTTCCGCCGCATAGCGCGCAACATCACCGCCACCGTACAGCGATTCCCCCAGAATCACGTCGTCGACAGCCTTGGGATCGACACCGCTGCGTTCCACCGCGGCCTGAAGCACAGTTGCAGCCAGCTTTTCCGGCGGCGTATTGACCAGCGACCCCTTGCGCGCGGTCCCCACCGCGGTGCGCACTGCGCTTAGAACGGCAACTTCAGGCATATCTCTTCTCCAATTCCAAGTTGACCGTCATGTGGCACGGCTTTGCAACGGTGATAAGTGTCCAATGCTTTCCCTGTGCCCCGGCGCATACTTTTCGCGGGGGCGAAGTTGGCGCACGGGTGAGGGTCGTTATCGGTAGAGCACTTCCTGAGCGGTACTGGCCACCAGATTTCCCGAACGATCGAATATTCGCCCTGTGGTAAAGCCAATACCTCCCCGTCCGGCAGGGCTCACCAAGTCGTAGAGCAACCAGTCAGCCGCCACCTCCCGATGGAACCAGACATTGCTGTCCAGACTGGAAACCATAGGCCCTTCCCAATCGAATGCCCCCCGCTGGTAGGTCCACGGAGCGTAGGCGATCCAGTAATCCTGAAGATAAGCGATCATGCAGACTTGCCGGGCAGGATCGAGCGGCCCGCTAAGCGAAGGTATGCGCAGCCACACCCGCGCGCCGGGAGCGACCCCGGGCCGAAACAGCGCCTGCGGATGAACCGGGCGAACATCGACGAGATCCATCGGCCCCAGCCGCTCCAGCGCGGGAAGGCAATCCTCGTATTCGCCGCTCGCCTTCAAGTCTGCCAGGGTAGGCAAGTCTTCCGGAGGCGGCACAGCCATAAGCGGTTGGTCCTGATGATCCAACGCGCCCTCAGGCTCCGCAGCGGCCGAGCACTGCATTTCATAGAGACGCTTGCCGCCCTGCTCCGCACAGACGCGGCGCGTGGAAAAGCCCCGGCCATCGCGCGTTTCCTCAACGAAGAAATCGACCGGTGCGCGCACGTTACCCGGTCGGAGAAAATAGCCATGGAGCGAATGAATGCGCCGCCCGCCCAGCGTTTCGATCGCTGCAGCGAGCGCCTGCGCCACCAGCTGCCCACCGAACATGTGCCCACCCTGAAATTCAAGATCGGAACAGCGATTGCGAAAATGGCCCGGGCCGCACTCGCGCATCGAAAGGAGCGCGGCAAAATCTGTCGCGCCTACAGGCAATTCGTCCGACACCGATGCTGTTCCTTGTGCTCGCTCAGGCAGCAGCGGCCTGCCACGCAGCAATCACTTCATCCGTGGAGGAAAGGGTGGTGATCATCATCAGCGTATTATCCACCACGGCCTGCGCGTAGGCTTCAGGGAAACCGGCAACCGCATCGCGCGGAACGATCACCTGATAGCCCCGATCGACACAATCGATCGTAGTGCTGAGCACGCCGAACGCCAGCGACACACCAGAAATAACGATCGTAGTGATCCCCTCATTGCGCAATACCTGATCCAGCGCAGTGCCATGCATGCTGCTCAGCCCATTGAAGCGCGGCATCAGGATGTCGCCGTCCTTCCATGTTTCGGGGAATGGCCGGTTGAGCCTTGGGTCCACCAGGGGCTTGTCGCCGCTCTTGCTGCGACCTTGATTAAATAGTCGGCCATTAGTGCTGCGGCCGAACGTGCCAGGCAGGATATCCGCCGTGCAATGAAATATCGGCGCACCTGCGGCACGTCCTGCTGCGGCAATGCGTGCTGCATTCGCTATAAGGTTCGTCTTTTCGGCAGCTTCGGAAAGCGGGGGCCATGGCGCATCAGGACCGATCACATTGGGTTGAAGCTCGGTCATCACAAAGGCCGCACGGCCCTTTGCCAGCAGGTCGGAAAGTTGCGGTGCGGCCATTGTATTATCCCCCTCGTTGTTATGTTTTGCTCATTATCCGGTCAGTTGAGTTGTCCGCCTGAAACTTCGAGAACGGCGTTGGACATGAACGATGATTCCGGCCCGGTAAGGAACAAGGCTGCCTCTGCCACTTCCTCGGGCTGGCCGCGCCGGGCGAGCTGATTGATCTGCGCCATCCTGTCTTCACCCAGATGGCCGCTATCGATGCGCGCCTGATTCATCGGCGTTTCGATCACGCCCGGGCAAATGCTGTTGATCCGCACGTTGGGGCCGATATCGTGGATCAGCGATTGCGCCATGGCTATCACACCGGCTTTGGACGCGCCGTAAACCGAAAGGCCAGTGCCCGGACGATAGGCACCATAGGATGCGAAATTGACGATTGTGCCCTTGCCGGACTCCTGCAGCTTCGGAAGTGCTGCACGGATCATGTTGGCGATGCCGCCCACGTTGATGCGCAGGATCATGTCCTGCTCTTCTTCCGTGATGTCGGCGATCGGCTTCAGCCGCAGGATGCCCGCGGCATTGACGATCCCGTCAAGCCCGCCCATCGCCTGACTGGCTGCTTCAATTGCCGCGGTGACGGCCGCCCGATCAGACACGTCAACTTTGAAAGGCGTGCCACCAGTATCGCCGGCCACCGCATTCAACATCTGCTCGTTCATGTCGAACAGCGCCAACTTGGCGCCATGTTCTGCAAACAGCCGTGCCGTTGCGGCGCCCATACCCGATGCCGCGCCGGTAATGATAATATGACGGCCTTCGAGCTTACTGTTCCTGTCCAGAATTCTTCTCCCTCAAATCATATTGCACCGCAGGCGGTACATTCGCGTTTCTGCTTACCGGTCGGTTCGCCGTCCCGTCAATCACCGGTTGCAGCCACTCAACGAAGGTCGCGAAAGAACGCCCTTAAATCGCCCACCAGAAGTCCAGGCCGTTCAAAAGCGCCGAAATGTCCGCCACGTTCCTCCACATTCCAGCGCTCTATGTTGAACATCCGTTCCGCCCACGCGCGCGGACGATACGTAATGTCCTGCCCGAACTGCAGCGCCGCCACGGGCACTTCCACCACGGGCACGCGATCATGGATGAGGGCCTTTCTCCGATCCGGCAGCCTGGGCGCATGATAGTGCTGCGCCGCACTGCGATAAGTTGCGGTGAACCAGTAGAGACACACGGTGGTCAGCAGATCATCCTTGCTGAACACGGACTCAATATCTCCATAGGTTCCCGCCCAGTCACGCCGTTTCTCGATCAGCCACGCAGCAAGCCCAATCGGTGAATCGGTCATCGCATAAGCCATCGTCTGGGGGCGCGTAGCCTGTATGGTGTAATAGCCCATTCCGCTGGCAGCAAAGTCATCGCGCTGAGCGATGCCCCACTGCTCATCGGGTGCATAATCTTTGGTGCTGGGAAACGGGCCTCGCACGGGCAGCACATGTTGTAGATGAATGCCAGCAACCCTGTCTGCGTGGCGATGCCCCATGAATGTGGCGACATAATCGCCAATATCCGATCCCTGCACTGCGAAGCGGCTATAACCCAGTTGATCCATCAGTTTAGCCCAAAGGTCTGCGATTACGGGCGGGGTCACATCCGGCTGCGTCAGCGGGCTGGAGAAAGTGAAACCTGGTAGCGAGGGAATAACAAGATCGAAGGCATCGCCTGGATCACCGCCATGAGCGGCCGGATCCGTAAGCGGACCGATCACCTTGCGGAAGTCCCAGAATGTCCACGGCCAACCATGATTCAAGATCAGCGGCATCGGTGCTGGCCCGCCGGGAACTCCCTTGCCCTTCACATGGACAAAGTGGATCGTAAAACCGTCTATGATCGTGCGGAATTGCGGAAGCTCGTTCATGGCCGCTTCCTGCTCCAGCCAATCGAACTCTTCGAGCCAATAGGCCGCAAGCTCGCGCATATAGGACAGGCTCGTACCAGCCTGCCAATTATAGTTTTCGCCTATTTCGCGTGGCCAGCGTGTCTGTTCGAGCCGTAACTCCAAATCCCGAATGTCATCGTCCGGTATGACTATTCGAAACGGCTCAATCCCGTCAGTCATAGATCCTCTCGTTTTTATTATGCCAGTGTCCACCCCGGCTTATGCAGGATGCACATTGCCCTCACTCCTGTCCATTGCCGGCCTCGCCCATCGGGCGTGCAGAAAAAAGAGACGCCCCGCCGAGGCGGGGTTGTCCGAATGAATAATAGACCTGGGCTTAGCTGATGATTTAGCCTTCTCTTGTTCCATGGCAACTCAATGGGCCACGGTGAACGCAAGGAATCAACAGCGCCGCAATTGATATTTTTTTTGGTCTGATTTCAGTATTAAGTCCTGAACGCGCTTTCTGTCAGCAAGCATGAAATCATGTGCGCCAAAGCTTGGTTATATCAATTAGGCGCTTTCCACTTGTATAGACATTGTTAATTTGTCATCATCTAAAAACATTAATGTAATATCTATAGCGAATCGCCTCCAATCCTTAAAGGGATGAGAAAAATGGGCTACTTTAAAGCCGGATCAGAACGGGTTTTATGGGCAGCTGCCGCTCTCGTTGAACGGGAACATGGCCAAAATGGCGATCGCGTGATTTCCGATATTATCGACGATCTGATGCGCGATGACGATATCAAAGGCGTCGAACTTTGGGCCAAGGTAGCCGAGCGCTATGAACGCCTTTCCGGCGTGAGCGTCAGAATAAACTGAAATCGCTCGACCCACCCGATACTGATTTCAGCAGTACAAATTGACGCCTCATCAACTCCCTTGCTTCAGCCTTACGCTGCATAAGCAAGAGGAACTGCGCGTGCGCCCAAGCGGCCGAAAATATCAAGGCTTGGGGAAAAAGCTGGATGCCCCGCGAGGATTCGAACCTCGATAGACGGAATCAGAATCCGTAGTCTTACCATTAGACGACGGGGCAGTGAGGCGCGCCATCTATCGGGATGAACGGCTCCGGTCAAGAGACATCCAGCCAGAGCAGCCTTGCCCGAAATGCCGCATGCCGCTAGCAATGCATTCAGGTCCCCGCCAGACCGGCGGGAAGAAGAAAATGAGTGCACGAATTATGGCGGATATCAATCCGCCGGCCGCAAGTCCGAAGCGTTCGGGCAAGCAGGGATCGAAGCGTCGTAAGCGCAGCGCGCCCCGCAAAGCCGGTGCTAAAATAGCCCGTTCGCCAGTCGAAACGGGCCAAAAGGGTGAATCCCCGCCAGCATTGCGCGGCTCTGCCGTGTTCAGCAATGGCGCAGTGTTTCGCCAATCCTATGCCGCAATTGATCTTGGTACTAACAACTGCCGCCTGCTAATCGCACGACCATCCGGCGAAGCATTCACCGTGATCGATGCGTTCAGCCGCGTCGTCCGTCTTGGCGAAGGGCTGGCACAATCCGGACGGCTGAGCGAAGCGGCAATGGATCGCACGGTGGCGGCACTGCGCGTCTGTGCAGACAAGCTGAGGCGGCGCGGTGTTTATCTTGCTCGCTCGGTCGCTACCGAAGCCTGTCGCCAGGCTTCCAATGGAGAAGATTTTATTACCCGCGTACGTGAAGAAACCGGAATCGCGCTGGACATTATCAGCGCACAGGAAGAAGCCCGGCTGGCCGTGCTGGGCTGCCATGTACTGCTGGAAGCCGGCGTTGGCCCGGCCATGATCTTTGATATTGGCGGCGGCTCGACCGAACTTGTCCTGATCGAGAGCACCGACACGGTGCCGCGCATCATCGATTGGCACAGCGTGCCCTGGGGCGTCGTTTCGCTGACGGAACATTGCGGACCCGAAGGCTCCACCGCGGCGGACAGGCTCGCTCGCTATGAGCGTATGCGCACGCTTGTTGCCGATAACTTCTCGGCATTTATCGAGCGCAGCGCCTCGTTACGCGAGGCAGCAGCGGCGTCAGGCCCATTGCGGCTGCTTGGCACCAGCGGCACGGTGACGACTCTAGCCAGTCTCCACCTCGATCTTCCGCAATATGATCGCAAAGCGGTGGATGGCCTGATCGTTCCCGCCCAATCGATGCGGGACATCAGCAGTCGGCTGGTCTCGCTCTCCCTAGAAGAAAGATACGATTTGCGATGCATCGGACGCGAACGGGCGGACCTTGTCATTGCCGGTTGTGCGATACTTGAGGCCATTCTCGATCTTTGGCCCGCATCGCGACTGGGCGTTGCCGATCGCGGCATCAGGGAAGGCATCCTGCGAAGCTTGATAGGGTTGAATAGCCGCCCTTCGGCACAGCAGGGCGCTCCGATCCGCCAAATGTCGGTGGCGCAGTGACGCGCGGCACCAAAGGCGGGCGCGAACGGGTAAAGACCGCAAGGCGCCGGACCGCCAGTTCCGCGCGTTGGCTGTCGCGCCAGCTCAACGATCCATACGTCAAACAGGCGAAGGCCGAGGGATATCGCAGTCGCGCAGCCTACAAGCTGGCTGAACTGGATGACCGGTTCGAACTGTTGAAAGGCGTGACGCGTGCAGTGGACCTGGGAATCGCCCCGGGTGGATGGAGCCAGCTGGTGCGCCAGCGCTGCCCATCGGCACGGGTCGTCGGCATCGATCTTCTACCCACCGAGCCGCTGGAAGGCGTAGTCATCTTCGAGATGGACTTTCTGGCGGATGAAGCCCCGCGACTAATCGAGGAAGCGCTGGGCGGTCCTCCAGAACTGATTCTGTCCGATATGGCCGCCAACACAGTGGGCCACAAACAAACCGATCATCTGCGAACGATGGGGCTGGTAGAAACCGCAGCCGACTTCGCGATCAACACGCTTTCCCCCGGCGGGTCATTCGTGGCCAAAGTGCTGGCGGGGGGTACGGACAATGAACTTCTGGCGCTGTTGAAGCGGCATTTTTCCAGCGTAAAGCACGCCAAGCCCCCTGCGAGCCGCAAGGACTCTTCGGAGTGGTACGTCATCGCCAAGGGTTTCAAAGGCGCAAAAGAATAGGGCCAGCAAAAGCCAGCCCTGTTCTTTAGGTCAAAGTACGGAGAGGATATTTCTCCGCAATCGCGCCAATCAGTTAGCGGGCGCCGCCGCAGCCGTTGCACCGGCAGCGGGAGCCGCGTCAACCGCAGGAGCCGCTTCGGTAGCAGTTCCAGCCGCGCCGTCGGCAGCCGGAGCATCCGCAGCAGGCGGCGGCGGCAGCGGCAAGTTCGAACCCAGGCTGTTGAGGTAAACGATCATCGCCGCGCGTTCTTCAGGCTTGCCCATACCGGCGAAGGTCATCTTCGTGCCGGGTGCAAATGCCTTCGGGCTCTTCAGCCACGCATCCATGTTTTCGAACGTCCACTTGCCGCCATGGCTCTTCAACGCATCAGAGAATGCGAAGCCGCCGTGGCCAGTGCCGATCGTTTCGCCCATAACGCCGTGCACATTGGGGCCAATGCCATTGGCGCCGCCTGCATCAGCCGTGTGGCAGGATGCGCACTTGGCGAAGAGCGCCTGACCCTTTGCAGGATCAGCTTCAGCCAGCAGAGTTGCCAGCGGCACAGCGCTTTCGCCCCCGCCGCCTTCTTCCACAACACCTTCGATTTCGTAACCAAGCGTATCAGGGCGGTGCGGCTTATCGGCGGAGAAATAGGTTCCGCTGATAGCGGATAAGCCAAGTCCGACAATACCGGCGAAAAGCGCCCAGCCGGCAAAGGTGTTGAAGCGATCGTCCATTTAGGTGCCCCGTGGGTATGTTGCCTCATCGGCGATTGCGCGCCGCTCTAGTTAGGCATCGAGCCAAGTGCAAGAGCCATTGCGGTAATCGACGTTGACGCTTAATCGCAGCGGCATGCATTCTTTCCCTCAACCCGCCCTCGCACTCGTTGATGATATGTCGCAGGCGGCCGCTGCCGACCCCATTCGTGCCATCGCGCTGCAAGGCGCTCCCGGCTGCAATGGCCATCGCGCCGCACTCGAATACGATTCGAATTGTCTGCCGCTTCCCTGCTTCGCTTTTGAAGACGCGCTTGATGCTGTGAAAGATGGTCGTGCCGCCCGGGCGATCATTCCTATTGAAAATTCCCAGCATGGCCGCGTTGCGGATATCCACTTCCTGCTGCCCGAAAGCGGCCTTTCCATCGTCGGGGAATATTTCCTGCCGATCAGCTATACTGTGATGGCCCTGGGCGATGGCCCATTCGCCGCTGCCTACAGCCATCCGCAAGCACTGGGCCAAACCCGACAGTATTTGCGCGAGAACAACATCGTGCCGATGGCCTATCCGGACACGGCAGGCGCGGCTGCCTTCGTGAAGGAACAAGGCGATCTCATGGCCTGCGCCATCGCCCCACGCATCGCCGCCGATCTTTACGGACTGAAAATTGTTGCCGAAAACGTCAAAGACGCGGAAGACAATACCACTCGCTTTGTGGTGCTGGCCAATGAGCCGCTTGATCCAGCAGTGCTGGATGGCCAGCCGGTCATGACGACTTTCGTATTCGAAGTGAAAAACCAGTCAGCAGCTCTTTACAAGGCTCTGGGCGGGTTTGCGACCAATGGCGTCAACATCACGAAGCTTGAAAGCTACTACAAAGGCGCGAGCTTCGCAGCCACGACGTTCTATTGCGACGTAGAAGGGGCGCCGGGCGTTCCACCGTTCGACCGTGCCATGGCGGAACTAGGGTTCCATTGCGAATACGTCCGCATGCTTGGCAGTTACCGGCAGGCACGCCCAAGAGGATGACGGCGCTCGCGGGGGGCATTTACGTTCACGTGCGGCCACCTTCGGCCAAGCAGGCCACTCGTGCATGACGACCCCCGCCAACCGGGATGCCGAACAGGCCTGGCGCGCGGTGAAGGAGGCCGGGGATATCCAGTTTGCACCGCTTCCCCCGATCAAACCGCCACAAATGCCCGGCTGGCTGCAACGGTTGGGCGAATGGCTGCAAGAACTGTTTCTGCCGCTTGGCAAGGCGCTGGGCATGGCGTGGCCCACACTACAATATGTGTTAATCGCGCTGGGGATCCTGCTTGCTCTGTTCCTGCTGTGGGTCTTGCTGCGCCCGTTGATCGCTCGCATGCGCGCTCGACCGGAAACGGAGGGCGATGATCAATGGCTTCCCGATCGTGATGCCGCAGCGATCCTGATCGTTGAAGCGGAACGGTTGGCGCATGAGGGCCGCTATGAGGAAGCAGTGCACCTGCTTTTACAGCGCAGCGTCCAACAGATTGCAGCCGCACGGCCAGACTGGGTCGCCGCTGCCAGCACAGCGCGGGAAATCGCCAGTTTCCCGATGCTGCCGGAAAAGGCCCGCGATGCCTTCGCAGTGATCGCCGAGCGGGTGGAGCGCAGCCTATTTGCCTTGCGCGGGCTGGAAGAATCAGACTGGAAGGCAGCTCGCGATGCCTATGCCGATTTCGCCTTGGCGAAGTTGCCGGGATGACCATGGCAAGCATCCGGCGGGACAACCCCTTCTCGATGCGCTCCGCACTGGTGCTTGTGCTGATCGGCAGCGCGCTTTTCGTTGCGCTGCTGTGGATGATCGGCACCGGGCTCGGCATGGGCCAGGCCAACGACGGCGGCGGGCATGGCGCGGGTAAAGGGCTAAATGGCTACGCCGCGTTCTACCGCCTGCTGCAAAAACAGGGCTATGAGGTCAGCCAAGGCCGCACCAAAGCAGCTTTGCAGCAAGAGGCGCTGCTAGTCCTCACTCCGCCGCACGGGGTGGACCTTGATGAACTGAACGGCGTCTTGGACGATCATCGCTGGAAGGGGCCGACCTTGCTGATCCTGCCCAAGTGGCCCGCCGCACCGGTCCCACGATCGCTTCGCCCTAAAGGCACGAAGGATGGCTGGGTCATGCTGGGAGACGCCGCCTCCCCGGAATGGGCGGAGAAGCTGAACAGCAGCGGTTCGCTGGATACGCGGATCGAACCGGGAGACGCGCGTTGGTCAGGGTTTGGCATTTCCGGAAAGCTGCCTACAGCCAAGGCAATCCAAACCATTTCTGCAGGACAGATCAGCGCACTGGTGCAAGATTCGCGCGGCCAGGCGCTTGCTGCTCTGGTTGATGACGGCAACGATTACGGCAAGCTTTCGGCAGCTACGAATGCGGGCCCCGGAAGCGGCGGAGATAAAGACCTCTACCCGCTGGTGATCGTGGCCGAGCCTGACTTGCTGAACAACTACGGCTTCGCCAAAGTTCAATCGGCACAGCTTGCCAGCGAACTGGTTAGTGCGATGACCGAAGGCGAGCAGATGCCGGTGGTATTTGACCTCACGCTCAACGGCCATGGCCAAAATTCGAATCTGCTCTCACTGGCCTTTACCCCGCCGTTTCTTGCCGCAACGCTGTGTCTGCTGCTGGCAGCAATTGCCATCGGCTGGAGAGCTTTTGTGCGATTCGGCCCGCCGCGCCGTACGGAGCGCGCCATCGCTTTCGGCAAGCGCGCGTTGGTGGAGAACAGCGCCGGGCTGATTCGCCGCACCCGGCGGCTGCATCTTCTCACCGGCCCATATGCAGACCGTGCGACCGAGACGATTTCACACGCCCTGGCCCTCACCCGCCAGCCGGATCGCGCCGCTACTGAAGCCGCGATTGACCGCGCCCTGCAATCCCGAACTGAAGAAGCGGCCGCATTCTCGCAAGCAGCTGAGCGGCTGCGGGCCACGAAAACTTCGCAACAGGCAGTCAATGCCGCGCGTGATCTCCATGCCCTGGAAAGGAAACTGATCGGATGACCGAACCCGGACCAAACCCCTCGCCATCCCTCTCGCTTGCTCCGCTTTCGCTTTCGGAAGTCGGCCAGCTTGCGGGTGCGATTCGCGATCAGATCGGCAAGGCCATCGTTGGTCAGCATGAGACAGTGGAGCACCTGCTGATCGGCCTGCTGGCACGCGGTCATGTCTTGCTGGAAGGCCCTCCCGGCACGGCCAAGACCTTTCTGGCGCAATGCTTCGCTGCCAGCCTTGGCCTGGACTTCGGGCGCATTCAGTTCACGCCAGACCTGATGCCGGGCGACATTCTTGGTTCCAACTTATTCAATTTCCAGACCAGCCGGTTCACTCTGACACGCGGCCCGATCTTCTGCGATTTGTTGCTGGCGGACGAAATCAACCGTACACCGCCCAAAACGCAGGCCGCCCTTCTTGAAGCGATGCAGGAACGGCGCGTCACTCTGGACGGCACCGTGCACCCCCTGCCTGCTCATTTCATGGTGGTGGCAACGCAGAACCCCATCGAAAATCAGGGCGTCTATCCCCTCCCAGAAGCGCAACTGGATCGCTTTCTGTTTAAGCTGCTGATCCCCTATCCCAGCGAGGAAGAGGAAATGCGCATCGTCACCCGCTTCGGAGAGAATCAGGGCCAGCCCACCCCGGAGGAACTGGGCATTACGCCAGTCGCCTCCCCCGCCCGGATTGAGGCAGCAGTGCAGGCCGTGCGATCGGTCACGCTGGCCGAAAGCGTGGTGGAATACATCGTGCGACTGGTCCGCGCCACGCGCCAAAGCCCCGACCTTGCGAGCGGCGCATCACCACGTGCCGCTGCGGTGCTGGCTGGGGCTGCAAGAGCGAGGGCCGCACTTGATGGGCGCGACTACGTCCTGCCAGATGACGTCAAAGCGCTTGCTGTCGCTACGCTGCGCCATCGCCTGCTGCTTAGCCCCGCGGCTGAAATCGAAGGCAAACAGGTGGAAGCCCTCGTTAGCGACCTGGTCGGACAGACGGAGGCGCCGCGCTAATCGCCATGTTCCGGCCTGCCAGCCTCATCGTGCCGACACGCCGCGCCGCCGTGCTGCTGGCGCTGGCCGCGCCAGCAGCGCTGGTGCTTGCGGCAACTTCTCCGCAGGCGTGGGTGGCCGCGCCGGCGTTCGGGCTGGTGGTGCTCCTGCTGGTACTTGGCGATGCGCTCGCGGCTGGAAGCCTGCGCTCCGCTGAGTTGACTATCCCCGCCTATGTCGAAGTGGGTGACGATGCGGAGATAGCAATCTCCGCGCAGTTTTCCGCAGGCAGTCGCTCCCAGGTGGAAGCGGTGATTGCTTGCGATCCCCGGTTAGTGGCAGGGGGGCGCGCCAGTTTCGACCTTGAATCGCAGGGCAAAACGGCGAGCGGATCACTCACTTTCGCACCCTCCCGCCGGGGTACGGCGCGGATCGATTCCTTCTGGCTGCGCTGGCAGGGGCCGCTGGGGCTGGGCGCACGGCAGGCAATCCGCAGCGATGGACGCGGTGTGTCGGTCTGGCCGAACATCGGCTTCGTGCGATCCCCGGCGTTGCAAACCTTTCTGCGCGATGCACAATTTGGCCTGATCGCCCGCCGAATGCGTGGTGAGGGAACGCAGTTCGAATCGCTCACGGACTATCAACCCGGCATGGACCGGCGGCGGATCGACTGGAAAGCATCGGCCCGCCATGTTCATCTCTACGCCAAGGAAAACGAGACGGAGCGCAACAACCAGATCGTCTTCGCCATCGATTGCGGGCAGGCGATGTGTGAACCGATTGACGGGCAACCGCGCATGGACCGCGCAGTTTCCGCCGCGCTTGCCACCGCTTATGTCGCCCTGCGCAGCGGGGACCGGGCTGCACTCTTCGGATTTGCGGCAAGACCGGGGGCGATGACCCCGTTCGCTTCTTCCAGCCGAGATTTCCACCGGCTGCAGCACGCAGCCGCTTCGCTGGATTATCATGCGCAGGAGCCCAATTTCACCCTCGCCATGGCGACGCTGACGGCGCGGCTGCAACGCCGGTCCCTGATCGTGGTATTCAGCGATTTCACCGATCCCACCAGCGCCGAACTGATGATCGAGAGCGTATCGCGCATCATCTCTCACCATCTCGTGCTGTTCGTGACGTTCGAGGATGCGGAGCTTCAGGATTTGGCCAATGCGCCACCGGATGACGTGCAAACCCTGGCCATGGCGGTGACAGCGGGATCGCTGCTGCGCCAGCGCGAACTGGTGAAACTTCGGCTGCGCCAGCTTGGCGCTGACGTGATCGAAGCGCCCTATACCCAAGTTGGCACCCGGCTGATCGACGCTTATCTGGCAATCAAACGCAGCGGGACCATCGGATGAGGATATCGCCGCGATGAACACACCCGGCACCAATGGCGCAATCGAAGCCGCCGCTCTGCGATCAGATCGATTTCGGCTGGAGCGGGAGGCGGACTGGCAAAGACTGGACGCCATTGTCACTCTCATGGAAAAGGGGCGCATCCGCAAACTGTCTGACGCGGACGTGCTGGCTTTACCCGTGCTCTATCGCACCGTGGCTTCCAGCCTTTCCATCGCCCGCGAGATTTCTCTGGACGCGGCGACACTCTCCTATCTGGAATCGCTCACTCAACGCGCGTGGTTCGTCGTCTATGGCCCGCGATCGTCGCTGGGGTCATGGTTTCGCACTTTTCTTGGTGGCGGGTGGAGCACCGCTGTCCGCGCCATCTGGCTTGATATCCTGATTGCGCTGGCGGTCATGGTTGCAGGCGCAGCGGCGGGCTGGCTGCTGGTGGCGGGCGATCCCGAATGGTACGGCGTTGTCGTGCCCGGCGGCATGTCCGCTGAGCGCGCACCGGGTGCCAGCCGCGAAATTCTGCAAGCTACGCTTGCCGGTACGGAAAGCGGATCGGGCCTTTCGGCTTTTGCCGCCTTTCTTTTCAGCAACAATGCGCAGGTTTCAATTCTCGCATTCGCACTGGGCTTTGCCTTCGGCGTGCCGACATTGATGCTGCTGATCCAGAATACCGCTGGTCTCGGCGCGATGCTTTGGCTGTTCAACGATGCCGGACTGCTGATCGAATTTCTCGCATGGGTATCGGTCCACGGCTCGACGGAACTGTTCGCCATCCTGCTGGCGGGCGCGGCGGGGCTTCATGTGGGCCGGTCGATGGCCTTTCCGGGCGATCGCAGCGTGCTCGATGCAGCAGGTGAAGCAGGCAGGCGCGCCGCACAAGTAATGGTGGGCGTGGTGCTCATGCTGGTCGTGGCCGCAGTGCTGGAAGGCTTTGCCCGCCAGTTGGTGGCCGATAGCTTTGGCAGGCTGGCGATAGGCGGCTTCATGCTTGCGGCATGGTGTGCCTATTTCTTCGCCGTTGGCCGAAAACCCAAGGGCGCGATCGCATGAACGTGATGGTGGCACGAAAACCTGCGAACATCAGGCGAGGCACCGGGCGGGATCGGGAAATCATCACACCGGAGGGCATCGTACTTCCCATCACTATCGCCAGCAGGGGTTCGCGAGCGGGCGCGCTTATACTGGACCTTGTGATTATCGGGCTGGTGCAAGTCGTCACCACGATCGCCCTGATCTTCCTCGCATTCGGCAGTCTCGCCTCGCTGGTTGATGGCGCAGGCGCCGCCGCGATGGGTTCAGATGGCGCAGGCACCGCCGCGATGGGTTCAATCGAATTCCTGACGGTGATCTGGCTGATCGCCATGTTCCTTTTCCGTAACGCCTATTTCCTGTTCTTTGAGCTTGGCCCGCGCGGCGCGACCCCAGGCAAGCGCATCGCGGGCATCCGCGTGGCATCGCGCGATGGCGGTAGGCTGACCGTGGAGATGGTTGTGGCCCGCAATCTGCTTCGCGATATCGAACTGTTCCTGCCGCTTATGTTCATCGGATCCGCCACCGGCGAGGGAGACGGCGGCGCGGCTGGCTTGGCCGCCCTCGCCTGGTTCCTGATTTTCACACTATTCCCTTTCTGGAACCGCGACCGCTTGCGCGCGGGGGATATCGTGGCCGGAACGTGGGTGGTGGAAAGGCCAACTCTCCAGCTGGAAGCGGTGATGACAACCTCTGCCACGCCGCAGGAGGGTGGACAGCCACACGCGGTGGCATATCGTTTCTCCGATCAGGAACTAGGCGCCTACGGTGAGTATGAGCTGCAGACGCTGGAGCGGATCTTGCGCGAGAGCCGCCCTGATTCGCTGCAAGCCGTGCATGAGGCAATTGCCCGCAAGATAGGCAGCAGTGCCGGAGTGGGAGATGAACGTGCGTTTCTGGATGCCTACTACGCCCAGCTTCGTGCCCGACTGGAAGCGCGCATGAGGATGGGAAAACGCAAGCCTGACAAATTTGCGTAAGCGGGAACGGCCACCTCCTTCCACATCCGTAACCGTCATTGCTCCTTAACGCGGGGCGGTCTATATCGGCCCCCATGTCGTCTGTTAGACCTTGGCGCGATATTGAGCGCCGCAAGAGCCGCCAAATTATGGTTGGAACCGTTCCTGTGGGCGGCGACGCGCCGATCACGGTGCAGACGATGACCAACACGCTAACGTCCGACGCCGCCGCGACGATCGCGCAAGTGCGCCGTTGCGAGGAAGCGGGCGCAGATCTTATTCGCATTTCCTGCCCGGATACGGACAGCACCGCTGCGCTTGGGCAAATCGTGCGCGCCGCCAACGTGCCGATCATCGCGGACATCCATTTTCACTACAAGCGCGCGCTTGAAGCAGCCGACGCAGGCGCAGCGTGCCTGCGCATCAATCCCGGCAACATCGGCTCGTCAGAGCGCGTGGCCGAAGTGGTGCGCGCGGCGAAGGCGAATGGCTGCGCTATCCGCATTGGCGTAAATGCCGGATCACTTGAAAAAGACTTGCTGGAAAAATACGGTGAGCCTTGCCCGGAAGCACTGGTGGAAAGCGCGCTCGATCATATCAAGCTGCTGCAGGATCACGATTTCCACGAATACAAGGTTGCAGTAAAAGCCAGCGACGTGTTCCTTGCCGTCGCGGCTTATCAAGCGCTGGCCGATGCGGTCGACTGCCCTCTCCATCTTGGTATTACCGAAGCTGGCGGGCTGATTGGTGGCACTGTAAAAAGCGCCATAGGAATGGGCAACCTGCTGTGGGCCGGGATCGGTGACACAATCCGCGTCTCGCTTTCTGCCGAACCGGAAGAGGAAGTGCGCGTTGGCTTCGAGATCCTGAAGTCCCTGGGGCTGCGCACCCGCGGTGTGCGGGTCGTATCCTGCCCAAGCTGCGCGCGACAGGGTTTCGACGTGATCCGAACAGTGCAAGCGCTGGAGGATCGCCTGCAGCATATCAAAACGCCCATCTCGCTTTCGGTTCTGGGTTGTGTCGTCAATGGCCCCGGCGAAGCGCGCGAGACGGATATTGGCATCACCGGCGGTGGCAATGGCAAACACATGGTCTATCTTTCGGGCGTGACCGATCATCACGTTGAAAGCGAACAGATGCTCGACCACATCGTCGCACTCGTAGAAGCCAAGGCGCAAGAAATCGAAGCTGCTGGAGCCAATCATGTGGAAGCTGCTGAATAATTCGCCCCGCGCGCTACCCGCCGCAGCGGTGGGCGCCGCATCGACAGGTGCAATTGCGGTTGGAGCATTTGCTCTTGGTGCGGTTTCCATGGGAGCAGTGGCAATCGGCGCGCTGGCGATTGGCAGGCTCCGCATCAGGAGCGCGCGGATCGACCGACTTGAGATTGGATCGCTTCAGGTGGGCAATACACCGGTTCCTGACGCCGAAAGCAGCGACAGCCCGCTAGACCAGGCATGACGATTTCGATTCGACCCGGCCTTCCCGATGATCTCACGCGTATCGCGCAACTGATCCGCGAACTGGCAGAATACGAAAAGCTGTCTCACGCCGTGCGCTTTGACGAGGCGGAACTGGGCCGCCATTTATTCGGCCCCTCCCCCAAAGCTGAAGTCCTGATCGGAGAAGCAGATGCCGAGCCGCAGGGTTTCGCGCTATTCTTTCCGACCTTCTCAACATTTGAAGGCAAGGCCGGCATCTGGCTGGAAGACCTTTACGTTCGCCCCCATGCACGCAGGAAGGGGCTGGGCAAGGCGCTTCTTTTGAAAGTGGCGCAAATCGCGAAGGAGCGCGGGTGCGCTCGATTTGAATGGTCCGTGCTGAATTGGAATGCGCCGTCCATCGGCTTTTACCGTGGCCTCGGCGCAGTACCGCTCGACGATTGGCAAATGATGCGAATGGACCGGGCAGCGCTGGAAGGCCTGAACGACCGTTAGACGCTTTCATGATCGTTTGCAGTTATGCAATTGCCTCGGCAGTCGACACATGCACCACTACATCCTGTGGCCTGCGCAGTGAGAACAAGCATAGCGACGTGACGACAATCGCCGGAATGATGAGCCAGATCACAAGATCATAGCTTCCCGTCACATCATAAACATAGCTGATCGCAAGCGGGCCAATCGCCGTGGCCAGCGACCACAGACCCGCGATAACCCCAAAAATCGTGCCGTAACGTGCCGTACCGAACTGCTCCGCAGTCAGATAGGCGATAATGTCTATCTCTGCCCCCAGCGCGCAGCCGAACAGAAAAACCGCGATCATCGCTATTGGGATGGTCACCGTAGAAGAAAGCAGCAGGAAGCAGCTGATGAGCGGCAGCAGCACACAGATGTCGCCGACCAGATTGGCGCGATACCGGTCCAGCAGCACACCGGTCGCCAACCTGCCAATGATCGAGGCAATACCCGCGAGCCCGGCTGTGGCCGCAGCCTCCGAACGGTCAAGGCCAAGATCGGTGAGGACCGGAACATAGTTCGTACCCAGCCCCACACCAGTCACGGTGGCAAGAAAGGATGCCACGGCCAACCTGAAGAAGCGCCCCGATAGCAACGCTGTCCGGGCATCCACGCCCGCCTTCGCGGGTTGTACCTTGTCAGAGCCAGAACGCCTTGCCTTGCTCGCGGCGTCCGCGCCGCTGTGCAGACCGAAATAAAGGATGGGAACCACCACCACCCCTACGATCAATCCGAGCAACGGAGGGGCTGCCCGCCAACCGTAGTTATCGATGATCCAGATCGAAAGCAGCGGCATGACGGCTAACCCGAGACCGCTGCCGCTCAATGCCACGGCCAGCGCAAAGCCCCGTCCTTTTTCGAATGTGGAAGCCACCGATAGCGACCACACCACGGGCTTGAGGCCAGCCGCCACAAACACCAGCAGGAACCACAACAGCCACCATTGCCACAAACTGCCATTGGCGAGCGATATGATGCCAAAGCTGCCACAAAGCAGCAGTGCACCGGGCAACGCGATCCGCCGGGGCCCAATCCGGTCGATCAGCACCCCCACGAACGGCGAAAGGATCGCGCCCATCAGTGTGACGACGGACAGCCCGGAACTGATCTGCGCGCGCGTCCAGCCGAATTCGACTTCCAAGGGCGCTATCAGCGATCCCACCGAATAAACATAGATGGTCGGAAGCGCGAAACCAAACAAGCTGGCAATCACGACCGGCCAGCCCGCGCTCCATTCCTGCCGAACGGTGGCGGGCGGGCGGCTCATGAATCAAGCCGCGGCAGCCGTATGCGCTTTGAAATTCTGCGGCTGCCCAAGCGTGAAGAGCAATAGAGAGGTTATGGCAAAGAGCGGGATCGCCACTTGCAGCGCCAGATTGTAATCGCCGGTAATGTCGTAGCTGAGATTGACCAAAGTTGGGCCAAAGCCTGTGGCGATTGCCCACAGCCCGGAAATCACGCCGAAGATCGTGCCATAGGCCACGGTGCCAAACAGCCGTGCCGTCATGAAAGCAACCACGTCGACCTCGGATCCAAGCGAGACGCCGATGATGATCGCGGCCAGAAACGCGATGGGTATGCTCCCCGGCGCAGCCAGCAGCAGCAGGCAGCTAGCAATTGGCAAAGTCACGACCACACCGGCAATGACATTGGGATTGGACCGATCCAACAGCGCGCCCGTTACAAGGCGACCAGCAATGGAAGCCAGGCCCGCCGCGCCGGCAATCAGCGCAGCCTGCGTTCGACTGATGTCAAACGATGTGAGAATGGGGATCAGGTTGGGCACAATACCGATCGCCGCTACGGTGAAGAGAAAGGCAGCAAGCGCAAGCTTGGCAAACTGCCTGGTGCGAAAAGTCTCTTTGGCCGACAGGCCGGCCAAGGCAGGAGCCGCGCTGGCAACCTTGCTCTTTCCTCTTCCCCTCGCCTTATCCGCCCCACTGTGCAGCCAAAAATAGACTATCGGGAAAACGATCAGACCTAACACCCAGCCGATGATCGGGAACGCCATGCGCCACCCAAATGTGGCGATCGCCCATGTGGCCAAGGATGGAGCGAAAGTAGATGCGAGGCCATTCCCGCACAGGGCAAGTGCAAGCGCCAAACCGCGCTGCTTGTCGAAAGTAGAGGCAACCGCAGTTGTCCAGATCAGTGGCTTGATGGCGATGAACACGAAAGCCAGCAGGAACCAAAGCAACCACCAAACCCAGACATTATCGGTGGTAAGGCCCAGAATGCCGAAGAACGCTGCAAACGCCAGCACTCCAGGCACCCCCAGCCGGCGGGGCCCCCAGCGGTCCACCAACATTCCGATGGCGGGAGAGAGCAATCCGCCGGTCAAGGTGATGACGGTCAGCCCCAGGCTGATCTCCGCCCGGCTCCAGCCGAATTCCTGTTCAAGCGGACCGATAAACGCCCCAATCGAAAACGTGAAAGCGGCGGAAATCCCAAATCCTGCCATAGCAGCGATTACGACGGGCCAGCCTGTTGCCCATTCGCGCGGGGCGGTCACCTGAGCAGACAATCCTTTCTCCCTTGTTCACGGGCTGTCACCGTGCGGACAGTTCCTCGTTTAGCTATTAATATTCACGTTCCCGGCCGTCTTGAAAAGTCAAAATTCCGACCGCCCTGATGCCCGACGTGATCCATAGCGGTCATGCCCGGGCCGGTTCGTCAAAGGGCAGCGGCTTACCCAAGGTGAAGAGCAGCAATGAAACCATCGCGAATAGCGGCATCGCGACGTAAAGCGCTATGTCGTAAGTTCCGGTCAGGTCATAGACCAGGCTGATGAGCACGGGGCCAATCGCGGTTGCCAGATACCAGCTTGACGCAATGAAACCGAAGATGGTGCCATACCTTGCCGTGCCGAATTTTTCTGCGGCAAGATAGGCGATCACATCCACTTCCGCACCGAGAGAGAGCCCGAGGATAACCACCGCCACAGCAGCAAGCAGCGGATCGCCATGGGCGTTCAGCAGGATCATGCAGCTGAAGACGGGGAACGAAACCAGCGCGCCTGCGATCATGTTCGAATCGTATCGATCGATCAGATATCCGGTAATCAATCGTCCGGAAAACGAAGCGACGCCGAGCAGACCGGCGATGCCAGCAGCTTGGGCCCGACTGAATTCCATCGATGACATGACTGGGATCAGGTTTGACACAATACCTATCCCAGCGGCAGTGAACAGGAACGCCGCGAGCGCAAGCTTGATAAACTGCGGCGAGAAAATCGCATCCCTGACATTAAGAACGCCTGGTCCGGCAGACCCCGCCTGCTTGGTCGCAGCTCGTACGCCAGACTTGGCTGCTTCGTCCGCCTTGCTGCGCAACCCGAAAAAGAGAACCGGCCACAGCACCACGGCTACTATCCCGCTGATCATCGGAAAGGCGGCACGCCACCCGTATGTATCGATCAGCCACGTAGCCAGTATCGGCATAACAATGGCGGATACCGAACTGCCGCAAAATGCAACTGCAATGGCAAGGCCGCGCGCCTTGTCAAAGTTGGACGCAATCGCCATCGTCCAGATAGTGGGGGCCACCCCGATGGCTCCTACCGAGAGCAGAAACCACAGCCCCAGCCAGAGGGCAAAGCTTTCGGTCGCGAAAGCAAGCATCGCGATGCTGCCAAGCGCCACAAGTGCGCCGGGAAGAGCGATCCGTCTTGGCCCCCAACGATCCAGCAACGCGCCAGCAAAGGGCGCCAGCACCGCGCCGGACAAAGTGGTGACAGTCAGCCCCAGGGTGATCTGGGCGCGGCTCCATCCAAATTCCGCTTCAAGCGGAATTACGAAGGCTCCCAGCGAATACATCATCACCGAGCCGATCGTCATTCCTGCCAGACAGGATACGGCCAGCAGCCAACCGGCACGCCATTCGCGCCGGACATTTGCATCTGCACTCACGTCGCCATCCTCTCCCATGCAAGCCAGTTCATCTTTTATTTCTGGCTCCCTCCCTCGTCTGGAATCACGGCGCCCTCCCCATCAAGCCACTGCAGGTGCTGGTGTTTCAAACCGCGGCGGCCTGCCCAACGCAAACAACAGAACTGACGTCACCGCGAAGAGCGGGATCGCAAGTTGCAGGGCCAGTTCATATCCGCCCGTGTTGTCGTAGATGCTGTTGGCCAAGAATGGTCCCAACCCGGTCGCGATCGCCCACAGGCCGGAGATAACACCAAAGATCGTGCCATAGTTCGCGGTGCCGAACTGCCGCGCGGTCATGAACGCCATAACGTCAACTTCGGACCCCAGCGCGAGGCCCAGAATTGCAACCGACAGAATTGCGATGGCAGTATTGCCGGGCGCCCAGGTCAGCAGCACGCAACTGATCACGGGAAGCAGAACGACTACGCCCGCGATCACATTGGGGTTGAACCGGTCCAGCAAGTATCCGGTCACCAATCGGCCCCCGATCGAGGCAAGTCCCGCAACGCCCGCAATCGCGGCTGCCTCTGTCCGGCCAAATTCAAACGAAACAAGGATCGGCATGAGATTGGGTATGAGGCCGATGGCCGCAGTAGTGAATATGAAGGCAGCCAAAGCCAGTTTCACGAATGCGGCCGAATAGAAGGATTCTCGCAGCCCCAACCCGGGCAGACCTGACGTGTCTCTCTTCCCTGACGGCAACCGCGCCTTCACTTTGTCCGCACCGCTGTGCAGACCGAAATAGAGGATCGGGATAACCACCAACCCCATCGACAGCGCAAGGAACGGATAGGCTCCGCGCCAGCCGAATGCATCAATGGCCCATGTGGAATAAGAAGGCGCCAAGGACGATGCGATGCCGCCGCCGCACAGCGCAATCGCCAGTGCCAGGCCGCGGTTCTTCTCAAACGTCGATGCCACAGCCGTCGTCCACACCAGCGGCTTGATGCCGATGATCGTGAACGAAAGCAGGAACCACAGCCCCCACCAACTCCAGATGTTTGAAGTCGTCAGGCCCAGAAGCCCATATGTCGCCGCATAGGCAATCGCGCCCGGTAAACCGACGCGGCGCGGGCCGAACCGATCCACCACCATGCCCAACACCGGGGTGAGTAGCCCGGCGGTTACCGTAATCACCGAGAGGCCGATGCTGATCTGCGCACGGCTCCAGCCGAATTCCTGCTCAATCGGGGCAATGAACGCACCGAACGAAAATGTATAAAACGAGATGAGCGTGAAGCCCGCCAGACTCGCCAACACCACGGGCCAGCTTTTCCATTCGCTTTGGACAACGCCAGCATTACTCACAGGCTGCATATTCCTCCATCCCTGAGCCAGCAACTGCGCAGCTGGCGTTATTCTGCTTTCTTAGACACGGGACGCGACAGCTTGGAAACCCCCCTGCGGCAGGAAAATCCGCTAAAAATATATGTCGATGTAATCCGTAAGGTCATCGCACCATTCAAATTCGCGCAAACGGTAATAGGGGCGGTTTTGGGTGACGGCGAAATGCCACGTCTTGTTCTGTTCGCAAATGCGATCACAATCGGGAGTTTCGGAGATGCGGATCGTACCGCGAAACGTGAAGTACCCCTGCCCGATCTCCAAAATCGCACCGTCCAGAAACAGCCGTCCCCTCCCGTCCGGCTGAGATTGCGCACCTCGCAACTGCCACAACCCGTCACGCGCAGAGACGGTGGCCTTGCCACGTATATTCCAGTCCAGCCATTGCAGGGTCAGTCCCTTGTTGTGAAGCAGGCGCTGAGCATCAGTCTGAGTAAACACCTTGGTCGCCTCACCCGGATAGCTGGGCTGCGGCGTTGCGGCGATCATTGATGCAGGTGATGCCACCAGCTGCAGTGGATTGTTCGCCGCGGTCGTGCATGCAGCCAGCAACAACACAGGAAGGACGTGAAAGAACTTGCGCATGGAGCTGATGCTACGCAGGTTCTGATGGCGCGCAAGTAACCCGCTAATGACCGCAGGTACGCCAAGAGGAGACGATGTTGAGCAATTCCCAATTCAGCGATCCCACGCAGGTCGTGAACGGAAAATGCCATTGCGGTGCGGTGAGCTTTCGCGCCACGCTGAGCGACGGGTTCAACACGATCCGCCGATGTACCTGCTCCTATTGCCGGATGCGCGGCGCAATCGCGGTTTCGGCTGAATTGGGCGGTCTCGAAGTACTGGCCGGCCCAGATAACCTCTCCTCTTATCGCTTCAACACCGGCGAGGCGCAGCACTTCTTCTGCAAGACCTGCGGCATTTACACGCATCATCAGCGCCGATCGAACCCCAACCAGTATGGCATCAACGTCGCCTGTCTTGATGGGGTGAGCCCTTTTGATTTCCGTGAAGTCCCGGTCGTGGACGGCGTCAACCATCCGCGTGACGGGGACGGCACCATGCACTGGGCCGGGGTGCTGAGGTTTGAACCTACCGCGGAATAATCTCTCTCGGCGAACCCGAAACCAACCTGCCCACGAAAAAGCCCCGATGGATCACTCCACCGGGGCCTTTCTTGTTCAGCTTACGCTGGCGAAGTGAAGATCACGCTTCGCCGTCGTTATCGGCTGCTTCGGGGTTCAGGTAATCGCCCGCATCGGCATCGGTGCCGTGCGTTTCACCTTCCATCACCGCGATAGGCGAATCGCCGATTGCCGCTTCACGGCCCTGGGCCAGTTCGGCCTTGCGCTCTTGCTCAGCAGTATTGGCGGCCACCAGCGCTTCCTCCATCTTGCGATACTGAGCGCGAAGCGCAGCGTCACGGCCAGAGGCAGCAACCCGCACGCGGGACATACCCGCGCCCGTACCCGCCGGGATCAGACGGCCAACGATCACGTTTTCTTTCAGACCGATCAGCGAGTCCGTCTTACCTTCCAGAGCCGCCTGCGTAAGAACGCGAGTGGTTTCCTGGAACGACGCGGCGGAGATGAAGCTGCGGGTCTGGAGAGACGCCTTGGTGATACCAAGCAGAACCGGCTTACCTTCAGCGAACTTCTGGTTCTTCGCCAGCTTGGCGTTAACCTCGTTCATTTCTTCGTAATCGACCTGCTCGCCCGCAAGGAGGGTGGTATCGCCGCCGTCGGTAATCTCAACCTTCTGCAGCATCTGACGAACGATCGTTTCGATGTGCTTGTCGTTGATCTTCACGCCCTGCAAGCGATAAACTTCCTGGATTTCTGCGCAGAGGTATTCAGCCAAAGCTTCAACACCAAGCACTTCCAGAATGTCGTGCGGGTTGGGCGAACCCGAGATAAGGTTATCGCCCTTCTTGACCCAGTCACCTTCCTGAACGTCGATCACCTTCGACTTTGGAATCAGGTATTCTACAGGGTCACCTTCCTCCGGAATGATCGCGATCTTCCGCTTCGCCTTGTAATCGCGAACGAATTCAATCCGTCCCGAAATCTTGGCGATAATCGCGTTGTCCTTCGGAATGCGCGCTTCGAACAGTTCCGCAACGCGCGGCAAACCGCCGGTAATGTCACGGGTCTTCGCCGCTTCACGCGAAGCACGAGCCAGCACGTCACCGGCCTGCACTTCCTGACCGTCCTCAACCGAAAGCGAGGTACCCGGAGCAAGCATGTAACGTGCTGCTTCGGTTTCATCGCCTGCTTCGTTGAGCAAGGTCAGACGCGGACGAAGATCTTCCTTCTTCTTGGCCGCGCGACCGCTGGTACGCACTTCGGTAACGACGCGCTGGGCGATGCCCGTTGCTTCGTCGACCTGTTCGGTCATCGTGCGCCCGTCGATCAGGTCCTGATACTTAACCACACCCTTGGTTTCGGTGATGATCGGCAAGCTGAACGGATCCCATTCCGCGATGCGATCACCCGCCGCAACCTTGCCACCGTCCTCATGAATGAGGGTGGTGCCATAAGGTACCTTGTGGATTTCGCGCTCACGGCCTTCACTATCGATAATCACGATTTCACCGTTACGGGCCAGCGACAGACGGCGTCCGCGCTTGTCCACGATGGTCGGAATATCGCGATAGTGAACAGTACCATCGCAGCTCGTTTCCAAGTGGCTGGTTTCGTTCAGCTGAGCTGCACCGCCGATGTGGAACGTACGCATCGTCAGCTGGGTGCCAGGCTCCCCGATGGACTGTGCGGCAATAACGCCGACAGCTTCACCGATGTTCACCGGCGTACCACGAGCAAGGTCGCGACCATAGCACTTGCCGCAAACGCCTTGTGTCGCTTCGCAAACCAGAGGCGAGCGAATACGGGCAGCCTGAAGACCAGTTGCTTCAATTGCCTTCACCGCCGACTCGTCAAGCAGCGTGCCGGGAGCGACGATAATCTTGCCTTCCTTGTCGACAATATCCTGCGCCAAAGTACGGCCCAGAATACGTTCACCCAGCGAGGCGATCACCGAACCACCCTGCACGATTGAGCGCATTTCAAGCGCCCGCTCTGTCTTGCAGTCTTCAATAACAACCACGCAGTCCTGCGACACGTCGACCAGACGGCGAGTCAGGTAACCCGAGTTTGCCGTCTTGAGCGCGGTATCGGCCAGACCCTTACGAGCGCCGTGGGTGGAGTTGAAGTATTCAAGAACGGTCAGACCTTCCTTGAAGTTCGAGATGATCGGCGTTTCGATGATTTCGCCCGAAGGCTTGGCCATCAGTCCGCGCATACCGGCAAGCTGCTTCATCTGTGCTGGCGAACCACGCGCACCGGAGTGGCTCATCATGTAGATCGAATTGATCTGCTTCTGACGGCCATTTTCGTCCAACGGCATCGCCCGGATCTCGTCCATCATGGCGTTCGCCACCTGATCGCCGCAACGGCTCCAGGCGTCGATGACCTTGTTGGACTTTTCCTGCTGGGTGATCAGACCGTCCTGGGACTGTTGCTCATAATCAGCAACCAGCGCCTTCGTTTCTTCAACCAAAGGCACCTTCGAATCCGGGATGATCATGTCATCCTTGCCGAAGGAAATGCCCGCCTTGAACGCGTGACGGAAACCGAGTGACATGATCGCGTCAGCGAACAGCACTGTGTCCTTCTGGCCGGTGTGACGATACACCTCATCGATCACGTCGCCCACGTCCTTCTTGGTGAGAAGGCGGTTGACGATTTCGAACGGAACCTTGTGGCTTTGCGGCAGGCATTCGCCAATCAGCATGCGGCCCGGCGTGGTTTCGAACCGCTTCATGAACTGGTTGCCGTTTTCGTCCGTCTGCGGGACGCGGCTGGTGATCTTGGAGTGCAGCGTCACCGCACCCACTTCCAGCGCCTGATGCACTTCGGCCATATCGGACAACATCATGCCCTCGCCCGGTTCACCTTCACGGTCCATCGACAGGTAATAGATACCCAGAACCATGTCCTGCGAAGGAACGATAATCGGCTTGCCGTTTGCGGGCGAGAGGATGTTGTTGGTCGACATCATCAGCACGCGAGCTTCAAGCTGGGCTTCCAGCGAAAGCGGAACGTGGACGGCCATCTGGTCGCCGTCGAAGTCGGCGTTGAAGGCCGAGCAGACCAACGGGTGAAGCTGGATCGCCTTGCCTTCGATCAGAACCGGCTCGAACGCCTGGATGCCAAGACGGTGCAGCGTAGGCGCACGGTTAAGCATGACGGGGTGTTCGCGGATCACTTCATCAAGGATGTCCCAGACTTCCTTGCGTTCCTTTTCAACCCACTTCTTCGCCTGCTTCAGGGTCATCGACAGACCCTTTGCATCAAGACGAGCGTAGATGAACGGCTTGAACAGTTCGAGCGCCATCTTCTTCGGCAAGCCGCACTGATGCAGCTTGAGTTCCGGACCGGTCACGATCACGGAACGGCCCGAATAATCGACCCGCTTGCCGAGCAGGTTCTGACGGAAGCGGCCCTGCTTGCCCTTCAGCATGTCGGACAGCGATTTCAGCGGACGCTTGTTGGCGCCGGTGATGACGCGGCCACGGCGGCCGTTATCGAACAGAGCGTCAACGGCTTCCTGCAGCATGCGCTTTTCGTTGCGCACGATGATGTCCGGCGCGCGCAGTTCAATCAGACGCTTCAGACGGTTGTTACGGTTGATGACGCGGCGATAGAGGTCATTAAGATCAGACGTTGCGAACCGGCCGCCATCCAGCGGAACCAGCGGACGAAGTTCCGGCGGGATGACCGGCACGACTTCCAGGATCATCCATTCGGGTTTGTTGCCCGAATCGATGAAGCTTTCCACCACCTTCAGGCGCTTGATAATCTTCTTAGGCTTCAGTTCCGACTTGGTTGTCGCCAGCTCTTCCAGAAGGTCGAGCTTTTCCTGCTGCAGATCGAGATCCATGAGCATGATCTTGACCGCTTCGGCGCCGATGCCAGCCGAGAAGCTGTCTTCGCCATATTCATCCTGCGCTTCCAGCAGTTCGTCTTCGGTAAGAAGCTGATACTTCTCAAGCGGGGTCAGGCCCGGCTCGATAACGACATAGCTTTCGAAGTAGAGCACGCGCTCAAGCTGCTTGAGCTGCATATCAAGCAGCAGGCCGATGCGCGAAGGCAGCGACTTCAGAAACCAGATGTGGGCAACTGGCGCAGCCAGTTCAATGTGTCCCATGCGCTCACGGCGCACCTTGGTTACGGTAACTTCAACGCCGCACTTTTCGCAGACGACGCCTTTGTACTTCATGCGCTTGTACTTGCCGCACAGGCACTCGTAATCCTTCACCGGGCCGAAGATGCGCGCACAGAACAACCCGTCACGTTCCGGCTTGAACGTACGATAGTTGATCGTTTCGGGCTTCTTGATCTCTCCGAACGACCAGGAGCGGATACGCTCAGGTGATGCCAGACCGATCTGGATCTGGTCAAAAGTCTCGGGTTTTGCGAGCTGGTTAGTGAATTTCGACAGTTCGTTCATGTTCTCAGTCCCTCTGGAGGGTCAAACTCATGGGGCGAAATGGAAGCGCTGCCCTGGACAGACAACGCTTCACAGCTCACTCCGCCGCTTCGGCCAGATCGTCGTCATCCTCACCAAGCGAGGACAGTTCGACATTGAGGCCAAGACTGCGCATTTCCTTGACAAGCACGTTGAAGCTTTCGGGAATGCCAGCCTCGAAGGTGTCGTCGCCCTTGACGATCGCTTCGTAGACCTTGGTGCGGCCCACAACGTCGTCGGACTTCACCGTCAGCATTTCCTGCAAGGTATAGGCCGCGCCGTATGCTTGCAGAGCCCAGACCTCCATTTCCCCGAAACGCTGACCGCCGAACTGCGCCTTACCGCCCAGCGGCTGCTGGGTGACGAGCGAGTAGGGACCGATCGAACGAGCGTGGATCTTGTCATCGACCAAGTGGTGCAGCTTGAGCATGTAGATGATGCCCACCGTTACCTTACGGTCGAATGCGTCACCCGAGCGACCGTCGTACAGCGTCGACTGACCCGAGGAATCAAGCCCGGCCAGTTCCAGCATGGCGGTAACGTCACTTTCACGCGCACCATCGAACACGGGAGTGCCCATCGGCACACCGTTGACCAGGTTCCCGGCCAGTTCGACCAAAGACTCGGTATCCCGGCTATTGATATCCTCGTGATATCGTTCGCCGTAAATTACCTTGAGCCGTTCGCGAACAGCTTCAGGCGGGGCGGCAGCTTCCGGATTCGGATTGGCCTGATGCCATTCATCAAGCGCAACCTTAATCTGCTGCCCAAGACCGCGCGCAGCCCAGCCAAGGTGCGTTTCGAAGATCTGCCCCACGTTCATACGCGAAGGCACACCCAGCGGGTTCAGCACGAGATCGACCGGAGTACCATCTTCAAGGAACGGCATGTCTTCCACGGGCAGGATGCGTGAAATGACACCCTTGTTACCGTGACGGCCGGCCATTTTGTCGCCCGGCTGAAGCTTGCGCTTCACCGCAACGAAGACCTTGACCATCTTGAGCACACCGGGGGCGAGTTCATCACCGCGCTCCAGCTTCTCCTTGCGGTCTTCGAACTTCTCCTGGATCGCCTTGACGGTCTCGTCGTACTGCGACTTCACCGCTTCGAGCTGGCCCTGCACCTTATCGTCGGCGACGGCGAACTTCCACCATTCGTGCTTTTCGACTTCCTCGAGCAGCTCGTCGGTGATGTCCACGCCCTTCTTCAGCCCCTTCGGCGCTGCAGTGGCGACCTGACCGACCAGCATTTCGCGAAGGCGGTTGTACGTGGCGCGGTTGAGGATGGCGCGTTCGTCCTCACGGTCCTTGGCGAGGCGTTCGATTTCCTCGTTCTGGATCGCACGGGTACGGTCATCCACCTCAATACCGTGGCGGTTGAACACGCGGACTTCCACGATCGTGCCGGAAACACCCGGCGGCAAACGCAGCGAGGTATCGCGCACGTCGCTAGCCTTTTCACCGAAGATGGCACGCAGCAGTTTTTCTTCCGGTGTCATCGGGCTTTCGCCCTTCGGCGTGATCTTGCCGACCAGAATGTCGCCCGGATGCACTTCTGCGCCGATGTACACGATGCCCGCTTCGTCGAGGCTGCGTAGCGCTTCCTCGCCCACGTTGGGAATATCGCGCGTGATATCTTCCGGACCCAACTTGGTATCGCGGGCCATCACTTCGAATTCCTCGATGTGGATCGATGTGAAGACGTCATCCTTCACGATCCGCTCGGAGATCAGGATGGAGTCTTCGTAGTTGTAGCCATTCCAGGGCATGAACGCGACGAGGCTGTTACGGCCCAGCGCCAGTTCGCCAAGGTCCGTCGAAGGACCGTCAGCGATGATGTCGCCCGAATTCACGACATCACCCACCTTCACCAGCGGACGCTGGTTGATGCAGGTGTTCTGGTTGGAACGCTGGAACTTCTGCAGTGTGTAGATGTCGACGCCGGACTGACCGGGTTCGATGTCGCCCGAAACGCGGATAACAATACGGGTTGCGTCAACCTGGTCAATCACGCCGCCACGCTGAGCGGAAATCGCCGCGCCAGAGTCGCGAGCAACCGTTTCTTCCATGCCGGTGCCGACGAAAGGCGCATCGGCCTTCACCAGCGGCACGGCCTGACGTTGCATGTTCGATCCCATCAGCGCGCGGTTAGCGTCATCGTTTTCCAGGAATGGGATCAGCGATGCTGCAACGGAAACCAGCTGCTTGGGCGAAACGTCCATCAGGGTCACGTTTTCACGCGGCGCCATCACGAATTCGCCAGCTTCACGAGCGGAAACCAGTTCCTCAACGAAGCTGCCGTCAGGCGTGGTTTCAGCCGACGCCTGTGCGACGGTGTGCTTCTGCTCTTCCATCGCAGAGAGGTAAACGACGTCGTTCGTTACCTTGCCATCCTTGATCTTCCGGTACGGCGTTTCGATGAAGCCGTACTTGTTGACGCGGGCAAAGGTCGACAGCGAGTTGATCAGACCAATGTTCGGGCCTTCCGGCGTTTCAATCGGGCAGATACGGCCATAGTGCGTCGGGTGAACGTCGCGGACTTCGAAGCCAGCGCGCTCACGGGTAAGGCCGCCCGGCCCAAGCGCCGAAACGCGGCGCTTATGCGTCACTTCGGACAGCGGGTTGGTCTGATCCATGAACTGCGAAAGCTGCGAGGAACCGCAGAACTCCCGCACCGCGGCCACGGCAGGTTTCGCGATGATCAGGTCGTTCGGCATCACCGTGGACACGTCGACCGAGCTCATGCGCTCCTTCACGGCGCGCTCCATCCGCAGCAGGCCAACGCGGTACTGGTTTTCCAGCAGTTCGCCTACCGAACGGACACGGCGGTTGCCGAGGTTATCGATATCGTCGATCTCGCCCTTGCCGTCCTTCAGGTCGACAAGTTCCTTCACAACCGCAAGGATATCTTCCGTGCGCAGTGTGGTGACGGTGTCTGCAGCATCAAGGCCAAGGCGCATGTTCAGCTTCACACGACCCACGGCGGAAAGGTCGTACCGATCCGCGTCGAAGAACAGCCCCTCGAACAGTGCTTCGGCGGTTTCCTTCGTCGGTGGTTCACCCGGACGCATGACCTTATAGATCGCTTCCAGGCCCATATCGCGATTTTCGGCCTTATCGGCTTTCATCGTGTTGTTGATCCACGGACCGGTGTTCACATCATCGATGTCAAGCAGGTCAAGCCGGTCGATCCCGGCATTATCCAGCACCTCAAGGTTTTCCGGCGTAACTTCATCGCCAGCCTCGATATAGATGCGACCCGTGCTTTCATCGATCAGGTCATTGGCGATGTAGCGGCCAAAGATTTCCTCGGTCGGGATCAGCAGCTCTTCAAGGCCATCCTTTTGCGCCTTGTTGGCAGCGCGCGGGCTGATCTTCTGGCCACCGGGGAAGACGACCTCACCAGACTTGGCGTCGATGATGTCGAAAGTCGGCTTTACACCGCGCCACTGTTCGGGCTGGAAGGGACGCAGCCAGCCATCCGGGCCGCGCTTCCACGTCACCGTTTTATAGAAGTGATGCAGGATTTCTTCGCTGTTAAGGCCTAGACCATAAAGCAGCGACGTGACCGGCAGCTTGCGCTTGCGGTCAATACGAACGTTGACGATGTCCTTGGCATCGAATTCGAAATCGAGCCACGATCCACGGTACGGGATCACGCGGGCAGCAAAGAGGTACTTGCCCGAAGAGTGCGTCTTGCCGCGGTCGTGGTCGAACAGCACACCTGGCGAACGGTGCATCTGCGACACGATGACGCGTTCGGTGCCGTTGATGATGAAGGTGCCGTTCCCGGTCATGAGCGGCATGTCGCCCATGTAAACGTCCTGCTCCTTGATATCGAGCACAGAGCGCGTTTCGGTTTCGGCATCGACCTCAAATACGATGAGGCGCAGCGTAACCTTCATCGGTGCCGCATAAGTAATCCCGCGCTGACGGCATTCGGTGGTGTCGTACTTGGGATCTTCCAGTTCATAATGAACGAAATCCAGCTCGCTGGTGCCAGCGAAATCGCGGATCGGAAAGACCGAACGCAGCGTCTTTTCAAGACCGGAAACGTAGCCCGTTTCGGGGTTGGACCGCAGAAACTGTTCGTAACTTTCGCGCTGAACCTCGATGAGGTTGGGCATATCCACGACTTCGTGGATGTCGCCGAATATCTTACGAATACGCTTCTTGGCCGAAGGACGGACGTCGTTCGCAGCCTTGGTCGCCATGGGGATCGTGCCTCTTCAAATCTGTGCAGCCGAGTTAAATACCCGACGCGATCGTTCGCGATTCACGCAAATGCAGCCATACCACGCATAAACGGCGCCAGCCTGCACGAATCCTGATGAACTCGCAGCTCGCAGCCTCAAATGCGTCAGATGGAAAACCCGCCACTTCCTTCCCGGGCATGCCCCGCGCATGGACACACCTTGCTCGAAGCGGCAAGAACGACGGGTTATAGGAATTATCAGCGCGGGTGTCAATCGGCGCGGGTCGTGCAGAGTTGGGGCGCGATATTAGTGATTGAGCAGACAAACAAACCTGATCACTGGGATTTTTTGCAACCCTGAACCACTATTCCATAATAAAGCTTATAAACAAATCGCGTTGTAAGCATCCTATCATGTAATTCTGCTCACCTCACCGGGCTTTTATCTTCTGTTCAGAATCAGGTTCCCAACTTTTTCGTAACTGAAGGCATGACCTGCCTGACCAAGCATTCGTTAGGCGCGGCGACGGCATTGTCCGCCGTCCTCGCGCTCGGTTCAACTCCGCTGTTCGCCCAAGAGGCCGCCCCAATTGATTCGCCCGAAAGCATTACAGCGACTCGAGCCGCTGCTGCACCTGCGGCCAGCCTTTCACCTCCAACAACCCCTGCGGTGCCAACGATAACAGTGCCTGCGGAAATCGAGGCACCTACCGCCACGCTTCCCCCGGTGGAGCCACTCAATGCCGATAGTGCAATCAGCACCTCAAGTGAGGCACCAATTAATAATAGTGCAGCAGGTGCCGCTGCTCAAACGCCCAATTCGACCACCGCCCCTCCATCCGCAGCCGGCGGAAGAGGCGATTTTGCGGTCAATCGTGGCGTGACCACCGCTGCAATCGACAACCTGGCCGCGCCGTCGGTAATTTCGGCCGAGCCGGAGCTAATCGTCGCGTCCGAGCCTGCCGCAATGCCTGTCGTTCCGGCAACCGAACAAACCAACGCCGCCTCTGCCAAGGAGGGCAATATGGCGCTGCTCAGCTTTGCGGCCCTACTCGGCCTCGTGGGCCTTGGTGGCGCGGGCTTCATGCTGATGCGCCGCCGCAGGCCGGAGGATGTAAAGCATGATCGGGCTGAAATGCAGCTGACTGAAGCGCGAGCCCTTAAGCGAAATGTTAGCGAATGTTCGCGCCCGGCCCAGACATCTCAAGCGCAGCAACCTGCAACATCGGGCAAACGTACCGAGGATCGCCCCCTGTTCCGGATGCCATCTGGCCCGATTCCGACAGGCGACGCCAGAATTGCGCTGTTGAATCAGATGGTCGCATCGCGGCCGGATACTGCAAACCCGTTTACTTCGCGGAAATGGCGGAGACGCAGGGCGCGCACCATTCTCGGCCAGCGCGAGAGGGCTTTGCACGAACAGGCGACGCGTCCGTTCGATTTCCGGGACTTCAGCACGCATGTCCCGATAAAGCCCTACCGCCCTGCGAAACCCACCGTGCCGCATACGGCCTAGGCTCCCTCCCACAGGCCATTACACTCCCCCACGCACGCGGATGCACGCTGGACGGGCGGGCTTCCGAAGAAGCGCCCCTTTTGGGTTGTGCGAGCGGACCCTGCCAGAACTCACGCGACTGAAAGCTTGACTCGCTGCAGCATGTCGGCCAGAGGCTCACGAGATTTCAGGCAGGTTCGGCTAGTCCGGCAGCTTGCAATCATCCGTCCGAGACAGTCGGTGAGGGCAATTGCCCTCTTAATTTCCGGCCTAGGCGGGGAAAAGAGATTTAAAGGCCATCTGCATCCGTTCGGGGGCTGATGCCAATCTGCGTTTAGACGCACTCCTTCCCCATCGGTGGACCTGCCCTCGCCGCATTTTGCGACGTGGGATTACGTGAGCCGGTCGCGCGGCATTCGCTTCGCGGCCATTTTGAAGGAGTAAGGCATGGATCGTTCGCAAAAAGCCGATTCGGTTGCCCAGCTCAACGAAATCTTCAACGAGGTCGGCGTGGTGGTTGTCACCCGCAACCTCGGCCTTTCGGTGGCCCAGTCCACCGATCTGCGCGCGAAGATGCGGGACGCTGGAGCATCCTTTAAGGTTGCCAAGAACAAACTTGCCAAGCGTGCAATCGTCGACACGGATTATGCCGGGATCGACGATTTCCTCACCGGACCCACGGCGCTTGCAACTTCGGTTGATCCCGTGGCCGCCGCAAAGGTTGCGGTGGAATTCGCCAAGAAGAACGACAAGCTCGAAATCGTTGGCGGTTCGATGGGTGCACAGGTTCTCGACGAAGCTGGGGTCCGGGCACTTGCCTCGTTGCCCTCGCTCGACGAACTGCGCGGCACGCTTATTGGCCTTCTCAACGCCCCCGCAACGAAGATTGCACAGCTTTCCACCGCTCCGGCGGCCAAGCTGGCTCGCGTCTTCGGTGCTTACGGCGCCAAGGAAGCCGCATAAGGCAATTCGCAAGCATATCCGGCCCTCGCGCAATTTGCATGCGGGTGGCCGAACCGAACTGATGGAGTAATTGAAATGGCCGACATTCAGAAGATCGTAGAAGAACTGTCGCAGCTCACCGTTCTTGAAGCTGCAGAACTCGCCACGGCGCTTGAAGAAGCATGGGGCGTTTCGGCTGCTGCTGCTGTTGCAGTTGCCGCTGCTCCGGCTGCTGGCGGCGGTGAAGCTGCTGAAGAAAAGACCGAATTCGACGTCATCCTGACGGGCGACGGCGGCAAGAAGATCCAGGTCATCAAGGAAGTGCGCGCCATCACCGGTCTGGGCCTGGCAGAAGCCAAGGCTCTGGTCGAAGCCGCTCCGAAGGCGATCAAGGAAGCTGTCAACAAGACAGAAGCCGAAGACATCAAGAAGAAGATCGAAGAAGCCGGCGGCACCGTCGAGGTCAAGTAAGCCTCACGCTGCTTTGGCAGAACAGATCGAGGGCGGTGCCGCAAGGTGCCGCCCTTTTTCGTGCGCGGCTGCAGCTTTAATCGCACTATCGCCTCGTACCACGCTGGGTTAGAGCCGCCCGGATGACCGCACGCAGCGCGCCCCCCAGCCTTGTCGCCGAACTGTCTGCCACCACGCGCCTTGCCGCGCCGCTGGCGCTCGCGAACGTCATGGCAATGGCAGTCCACGCGATCGACATCATCTTTGTCGCCCGTCTCGGACAAGATGCGCTCGCGGCTGCCAGTCTGGCCATGGCGGCATTCTGGTTCATCAACTACGGCCTGTTCGGATTGGTGAGCGCAGTCGCCCCGCTGCTTTCGGCAGAGCTTGGCCGCCGCGCCAATCCGGTGCGACAGATCCGCCGGTCCTTCCGCATGGCCTGCTGGCTCGCGATTGCCGGTGGACTGCTTGGGCTGCTGCTTTCAACGACCGGCAAATCGTTTTTTCTAGCCGCCGGGCAGGAGCCCCCCATCGCTATGCTGGCGGCGCAGTTCTTCGCCATTCTGGCATTCAGCATGGTGCCAACCCAGCTTGCCACAGTCCTGCGCGTGTTCGTTTCGGTGATGGGCTGGCCCGTCTTCGCAACTGTAATCACCGGCCTTGCCATCGTGGTGAACGCCCTTGCCAACTACGCTTTCGTATTCGGCAATCTAGGCGCACCGGAACTGGGATTTGTCGGCTCGGCAGTGGCCAGCGTGGTGACGTCTATCGTCACTCTGCTCGCCTATGTTGTTGCGATACAAAGCAATCGGCGGCTGCGCCGTTATCGGTTGTTTGGCAACTGGTGGCGGCCAGAATGGCGCCGCCTGCGGGAGATCGTCAAAATCGGCACGCCGATCGGACTGACGACCATGGCCGAGGCAGGGCTCTTCACAGGCGCGGCGTTTCTGATGGGCCGGATCGGTTCTGCCGAGCTTGCGGCCCACACTATTATTCTTCAGATCGCGTCATTCACTTTCCAGGTGCCCCACGGCATCAGTCAGGCAGCCACGATCCGCGTCGGCTATTATTATGGCGCAGGTAATCTTGCTGGCATAACTCAGGCAGGCCGCGCAGCACTGATCGTTGGCATCGGTTTCATGACCTTTGCCGCAGCTGCGTTCCTTGTGGTGCCCGAACTGCTGATGTCAGCCTATGTCGACCCTCACGATCCAGCGAACGCCGCCCTGATCGCCCTAGCTTCGCAATACATCGTCATCGCTGCCGCCTTTCAGGTCTTCGACGGCACGCAGGCAGTCGCCGCAGGACTGCTGCGCGGCCTGCAGGATACGCGGGTCCCGATGTTGATCGCGATCAGCTCTTACTGGATCATCGGCTTTTCTATTTCCGCCTGGCTGGGCCTGGCCACTCCACTGGGCGGCGTGGGCGTGTGGCTCGGCCTTGCCATCAGCCTTGTTGCAGCCTCAGCCCTGCTGCTTTCGCGCTGGTCGCGGCGCGCTTCGCGCAACTTGTTACCCGACCCATCGCTTAATCGAATTTTTTCCGCTCGCGCGACTTGACGGACCCACCCCGCGAACCCATATCCGCGGCGCTGGCACTCTCGTGAGAGAGTGCCAATCATCTTTGTTATCGAGAGAGGGAGCATCCCATGAGTTTTCGTCCGTTGCACGATCGCGTGCTCGTGCGCCGCGTAGAAGCCGAAGAAAAGACGGCTGGCGGCATCATCATTCCTGACAGCGCCAAGGAAAAGCCAGCAGAAGGCGAAGTGGTTGCAGTAGGCGACGGCGCGCGTGACGACGACGGCGACCGGATCGCACTCGACGTCAAGGTTGGTGATCGCGTCCTGTTCGGCAAATGGTCCGGCACCGAAGTTTCGGTTGGCGGCGAAGATCTGCTGATCATGAAGGAAAGCGACATTCTCGGCATTATCGGCTGATTGCCGGAACGCCCACGAAATTAGTTCAGAAGGATTTTTGAAATGGCAGCCAAGGACGTACGTTTTTCGCGCGAAGCGCGTGAACGCATTCTCGCCGGTGTAGATACGCTGGCCAACGCCGTGAAGGTTACGCTGGGCCCCAAGGGTCGCAACGTCGTGATCGAAAAGAGCTTCGGCGCCCCCCGCATCACCAAGGACGGTGTTACGGTCGCCAAGGAAATCGAACTGAAGGACAAGTTCGAAAACATGGGCGCACAGATGCTGCGCGAAGTAGCATCGAAGGCCAACGACAAGGCTGGTGACGGCACCACTACTGCAACCGTGCTGGCTCAGGCCATCGTTCGCGAAGGGATGAAGTCGGTTGCTGCTGGCACCAACCCGATGGACCTGAAGCGCGGTATCGACCTCGCAGTTGGCAAGGTGGTGGACAACCTCAAGGCCCGTTCGAAGCCGGTTGCCGGTTCTTCGGAAATCGCCCAGGTCGGCATCATCTCGGCAAACGGTGACACCGAAGTCGGCGAAAAGATCGCAGAAGCGATGGAAAAGGTCGGCAAGGAAGGCGTCATCACCGTCGAGGAAGCCAAGGGTCTCGAATTCGAGCTCGACGTTGTCGAAGGTATGCAGTTCGACCGCGGCTACCTCTCGCCGTACTTCGTCACCAACCCCGACAAGATGACGGTTGAGTTGGAAAACCCCTACATCCTCATCCACGAAAAGAAGCTTTCCAGCCTTCAGGCGATGCTTCCGATCCTGGAAGCAGTGGTGCAGTCGGGTCGTCCGCTCCTCATCATCGCGGAAGACATCGAAGGCGAAGCTCTGGCCACCCTCGTTGTCAACAAGCTGCGTGGCGGCCTCAAGGTTGCTGCTGTCAAGGCACCGGGCTTCGGTGATCGCCGCAAGGCGATGCTTGGCGACATCGCCACGCTGACCGCTGGTGAAATGATTTCCGAAGACCTCGGCATCAAGCTCGAAAACGTGACGCTGGCCATGCTCGGCGAAGCCAAGAAGGTTTCGATCGACAAGGACAACACCACGATCGTCGACGGTGCCGGTGCGGGTGACGACATCAAGGCTCGCGTCGAACAGATTCGCGCTCAGATCGAAGTCACCACCAGTGACTATGACCGTGAAAAGCTGCAGGAACGTCTGGCCAAGCTGGCTGGCGGTGTTGCCGTGATCAAGGTTGGCGGTGCGACCGAAGTTGAAGTGAAGGAACGCAAGGATCGCGTTGATGACGCGCTCCACGCTACCCGCGCTGCTGTTGAAGAAGGCATCGTCCCTGGTGGCGGTACAGCTCTTCTCTACGCGACCAAGGCTCTCGAAGGTCTTAAGGGCTTCAACGAAGACCAGACGCGCGGTGTCGACATCGTTCGCAAGGCGATCACCGCTCCTGTGAAGCAGATTGCTGAAAACGCCGGCCACGACGGCGCAGTCGTTGCAGGCAAGCTGCTCGATCAGGCCGACGAAACGGTGGGCTTCAACGCATCGACCGACGTTTATGAAAACCTCGTCGCTGCTGGCGTGATCGACCCGACCAAGGTTGTTCGCATCGCACTTCAGGATGCTGCTTCCGTTGCTGGTCTTCTGATCACCACCGAAGCTGCCATCGCTGAAAGGCCCGATGACAAGCCTGCCATGCCGGCAATGCCTGACATGGGCGGCATGGGTGGCGGAATGGGCTTCTAAAGCCCGCTCCAAGACATGCGAAGGGGCCGGAAAGGATCGCCTTTCCGGCCCTTTTTCTTGCAATAAAGTGATACACCGCAGATAGGAATCAGTTCGTCGCTGTAGCTTATGAACATGATTGAGTGTGGATTAAGACTACATACACAGAATCACATCTATCAGGGCAGGGTATGACCGCGCGGGTACGACGAATAATTGCTCGGACAGCAGCAGCGGCGCTGGCCCTGGCGTTTTCGGTTCCGACCGCCCACGCTGACGATACCGTTTTCCAGAACGCATTCGATCAAATGCTCGGGACGCAACCACGTTCCCCCCGCACCTTCAATAATCCATTTGAATTGCAGATCGCCTCGTTAGCGGAAGCGTCACAGGGCCGCATTGGCGTCGCTGCGATGGATCTGACCACGGGGCACACGATCCAGGTTCTGGGTAATCAGCGTTTCCCGATGGCCAGCACCAGCAAAATCGCAATCGCGGCCACCTTCCTTGACGGCGTCGAAAAAGGCCGGTGGACGCTATCAAGCCAATTTCCGCTTCTTGTCCCCGTCAGCTCTCCCGCTCGCTCCACGCGCGTAGCACCAGTAAAGCCCGGCTCTTATCTGCCTGCGAGCCAGTTGATCGAGCTGATGATCACGCGAAGCAGCAACCCTGCAACCGACGCTCTTCTTGCGGTCGTTGGCGGCCCAGAGGCGGTGAATCAGTGGATGCATCGCGCGGGCATCCACGACTTTGAGCTTAGTCGGGATATTGCAACGCTCGTCCGCGATGATGGTGCAGTAAATCCCGCGAGCGTGATCGATAAACGGGATAGCGCCACGCCGCTGGCCATGGTCCAGCTTTTGAAAGGCCTGCACGACGGCAGGTGGCTCAATGCCCGGCACCGTGAAGTCATTCTTGGCGCCATGGAACGTTGCCGCACCGGCACGAGGCGTATTCCAGGAATGCTGCCGGCGGACGCGAGAGTCGCTCACAAAACGGGCACCCTGTTCAATACCTCCAGCGACATCGGGATTATCAAGACGCCGGATGGACGCGCCTTCGCCGTTGCCATTTATGTGACGGGGCAAGGCTCCCGCCCGAATCGCGATGCACGCATCGCCAGCCTCGCCCGCGCGATCTATGATGGTTATGCTTCAATGCCCATTGCAGGGCGCTACGAACGCACAGCCAGCGCAATACGCTAGTCGGGTAACGAAGCTGCGATAGCTCCGGGAAAAACCGCCGGGGAATAAAGCCTCCCGCTTGTAATCGGCATGCAAAAAGCGCGCCGGTTCTGCACCGACGCGCCTGTAGATCAGCCGTGCAGTGAGCTTTATTGAGCGTTCATTGCTGCTTCGACGTCAGCAGCAGCAGCTTCAGCAGCGTTGGCATGCGTCGTGGCGGGATCTTCATCAACGACATCGCCAGTAGCGGAAGCATCAGCAGCAGATTGAGCATCAGCCGCAGCAGCTTCAGCGGCGGTTTCGGGATCAGCCGCGAAAGAATCTACATCCTCGACGAATTCATCGGTCAGAGCTTCGGTTTCATCAACGGCCGGTTCGTTTTCAGATTGCGAGCAAGCCGCAAGTGCCACGGCTCCGAGAGTAGCGACAGCCGCGAGAACGATCTTGCGCATGTATGGCATTCCTTGACTAAAGATGGGGACCAGGCACTCCCACAGGGGCTGTGCCAGCACACCCGCCCACTACGGCGGACTCGGGCAAGGGGATACTCGTCACCCCCGTTGCCTGCAAGGGTTAGTCTTCTGCCTGGGAGCCATCTGGCTGCAACCTGGAGAATGGGGTTTTGGTCTATGTAGATCGAACGGCAAACCATTCACTTAGTCCAAAACAAAAGGCGCGGCCTCCAAAGAGACCGCGCCCTTGCGTATTTCAAGAACTCGATGATTACTGCGCGGCAGCTTCAGTAGCAACAGCAGCAGCAGCAGTAGCAGCAGTAGCATCCGTCGCAGCAGCAGCAGCGTCGGTAGCAGCAGCGCTGGCTTCAGCGGCGGCGTCAACAGCAGCTTCAGCAGCTTCAGTAGCAGCTTCGGTAGCGGTAGCTTCAGCAGCTTCCTGGGTGCCTTCCGAGCAAGCAGCAAGCGAAAGGGCGCCGAGTGCGGCAGCGGCAGCAAATACGATCTTGCGCATTTAGGTAATCCTTGAACAGCGAGTGGACCAAGCACGGCTAACGCCGCACCTGAAGCCTGCCGCGAACAGCATGCTTCGGCGCGTCAAATAAAGCCCAAATCGTGGCTATGCAAGCGGTTGTCGCACTCAACTCGGCGTTTCCCGCCCAAACAACCTTTCAAAGCGCCTGTTTCGGACAGATTGCCGGGCCATACTATAGAGTAAAACATCTGCTGAACACCGCGTGAATCCGCCATACGGGTGATACCGATGCGCGCGATGATGACGGCAAGCCGGACCACTGCTAACACCCCCTCATGGAGCAACAGCAGCATCTCTATCTGGTCGACGGATCGGCCTATATCTTCCGCGCCTATCACCGTTTGCCACCGCTAACGAATCCTCAAGGAACGCCGGTGGGTGCCGTTTATGGCTATACTACTATGCTGTGGAAGCTCGCCGACGACCTGCACAAGGCCGATGGCCCCACACACCTTGCTGTGATTCTGGACAAAGGGTCCACCAGCTTTCGCAACGCTTTGTACGATCAGTACAAGGCGAACCGCCCTCCTCCACCCGAAGATCTCGTCCCCCAATTTCCACTGATTCGCGACGCTACGCGGGCTTTCAGCTTGCCATGCATTGAGGAAGACGATCTGGAAGCAGACGATCTGATTGCATCCTACGCGCGCGCAGCGGTGGAGCGCGGATGGCACGTGACCATCGTTTCCAGCGACAAAGACCTCATGCAGCTGATTGGCAAAGGCCATGACGATGCGCGAATCGACATGCTCGATACGATGAAGAATCAGCGAATCGACGTGCCCGAAGTTATCGAGAAGTTTGGAGTACCGCCGGAACAGGTTGGCGACGTGCTGGCGCTGATGGGTGACAGCGTGGACAACATTCCCGGCGTTTTTGGCATCGGCCCCAAAACGGCAAGCAAGTTGATCCAGGAACACGGCAGCCTTGAAGGCGCTCTCGCCGCCGCCGAGGGGATGAAGGCGAGCAAGCTGCGTGAGCGACTGATCGAACAGGCGGACCTGGCCCGACTCAGCCGGGTGCTCGTCACTTTGAAGGAAGATTGCACACTTCCGATTCCGCTCGAAGATTTCATGCTGACCGAAATCCCGCCCGAACCGCTCGCGCAATTTCTCCAACAACACGGCTTTACCAGCCTGCTGAAGCGATTGGGATCGGGCGCAGGCAGCCCTTCGGGAACGACTCAGCTCAATCCCGCAAAGCAGGACACTGCCGCCGTCGCCGCACGCGATGGTGCAGACCGGCAACCCGCGCCGGAATTGCCACCGATCAATCACGACGCCTACTCCTGCGTGACGACTCTCGACGCGCTGGACCACTGGATCTCACGTGCATTCGCGGCCCGCATGGTAGCTTTTGACACGGAGACAAGCGCACTGGACGCGATGCAGGCCGATTTGTGCGGGGTGAGCCTTGCGATCGGCCCTAATGAGGCATGCTACCTTCCACTCGGTCACGGCGGCAGCGACATGTTTGCCGAGCGCCCCGATCAGATCCCACTGGATGTGGCGCTCGCCCGGCTGAAGCCACTGCTGGAAAGCGATGCGGTGCTGAAAGTCGCGCAGAATGCGAAGTACGATCTCAACATACTGGCTCGCCACGGCATTGCTGTCTCTCCGATCGACGATACCATGGTCATCAGCTTCTGCCTTGATGCCGGACGCAGCGCCGAGGGCATCAAGGGCCACGGCATGGACGAGCTTTCGCTCCACCACCTTGGGCACACCTGTATTCCCTTCAAAGACGTGTGCGGCACGGGCAAGAAGGCGATCTCCTTCCGCGAAGTGATGCTGGATCGGGCAACCTGCTATTCGGCCGAAGACGCAGACATCACATGGCGGCTGCACAGCGTGCTCAAACCGCGGCTGGCTGACGAAGGCGGAACCCGCATCTATGAGCGGGTCGATCGCCCATTGATCCCCGTCGTCGCTGGAATGGAGCGGCACGGCATCAAGGTCGACCAGCAGCGGCTCGCTCATCTTTCAACTGAGTTCGCCACCGAGATGGCCGCGCTTGAAAGCCAGATTCATGCTCTTGCTGGCGAGCAATTCGCCATTGGCAGCCCCAAGCAGCTGGGCGATATCCTGTTTGAAAAGATGGGCCACAAGGGTGGCAAGAAAGGCAAGAGCGGCCAGTATTCCACAGATCAAAGCGTGCTGGAAGCCCTTGCCACGCAAGGCGTGGAATTGGCTCGCAAAGTGCTGGACTGGCGGCAATTGGCCAAGTTGCGGTCTACTTATACGGAAGCCCTGCAAGCGGCGATCAATCCGCAGACAAGGCGCGTCCATACGAGCTATTCGCTGGTTGGCGCGCAGACGGGCCGCCTCTCCTCTACCGAGCCCAACCTTCAGAATATCCCGATTCGCACCGAGATCGGCCGTCAGATTCGCGATTGCTTCGTGGCGGAACCGGGCAATGTCCTGCTTTCGGCTGACTATAGCCAGATCGAGTTGCGGCTGGCTGCACACATGTGCAACGTGCCTTCTTTGAAGGAGGCATTCGCGGCAGGCGAGGACATTCACTCGCGCACGGCGATGGAAATGTTCGGAATTGTTGACCGAGATACGCGTGCCCGCGCCAAAACCATCAACTTCGCAATCCTCTATGGCATTTCCCGATGGGGGCTTGCTGGTCGACTGTCGGTTGAGCCGGATGAAGCGCAGAGGATGATCGACCGTTATTTTGAACGGTTTCCCGGCATCCAGCGCTATATCGTCCACACGCTCGAAACGGTGCGGGAACGTGGCTATTCTGAAACGCTGTTCGGCCGCAAAACTTGGTTCCCACGCATTAGCTCGAAGAATCAGGCGGAACGGCAAGGTAGCGAGCGCGCGGCAATTAATGCCCCTATTCAAGGCACCAGCGCAGACATTATCAAGCGAGCCATGGTTCGCATGATGCCCACGCTACAGCAAGCGGGGCTAAGCCAGGTGCGCATGCTGCTGCAGGTGCATGACGAACTGGTGTTCGAACTGCCCGAAGCTGACGTTCCCGCTGCATCCGAAGTTATCCGTCATGTCATGGCGACTGCCGCCGAACCATCCGTGAAGCTAGACGTGCCACTTGGCGTGGACATCGGCACTGGGCCAAGCTGGGGCGCGGCGCACTAACACGGACGCCAGTAGCGGGGACGCACATCACGTCCCCGCCTCGGTTACTCAATCGTGCTTTTTTGAGCGGGTCGATTCGACCATGCCCGGAGTAAGGAAACCAATCGGCTCCACCTGCCGGGCGCGCTGTTTCAACTCGCTCTGCATCTTCCTGTATTCGGCTTCCATCTCGGTAGTTACCGAAGCACGAGAATCTTTCATAGCCTCCGCGAAGTCCTGCGCGTCCACCACCGAAACGTCACTGCCTTTCCGCCGCAATGCTGCAAGACCGGCCCGGCGCACCACGTCTTCCAAATCGGCGCCAGTGAAACGTTCCGCCTCGGCCGCAATCGCGGAGAGGTTGACGTCATCCGCCAGAGGCATCTTCGACGTGTGGATGCGAAGGATGTGTTCGCGTCCTGCCTCATCCGGTGTGCCGACATAGACCAGCTCATCGAACCGGCCCGGTCGCAGCAGCGCTGGATCGACCAGCGCAGGCCGGTTGGTGGCACCGATTACTACAATCGACTGCAGTTCTTCCATGCCGTCCATCTCTGCAAGGATGGTGTTGACCACCCGTGCCGTCACCTGCGGCTCTCCCATCGTTGAGCCTGACCCGCGCGCGGGAACCAGACTATCGATTTCGTCGATAAAGACGACACAGGGCGCAACTTGCCGGGCGCGTGCGAACAGACGCGAAATCTGCTGCTCGCTCTCTCCATACCATTTTGATAGCAGGTCGGATGACTTGATCGAAATGAAGTTGGCTTCGGCTTCCTTGGCCACCGCCTTGGCCAGCAGCGTCTTGCCGGTGCCGGGAGGACCATAAAGCAGAAAACCCTTGGCAGGGCGGATGCCCAGCCGGTGGAAAGCGTCCGGATTCTTCAGAGGCAATTCAACCCCTTCCTTCAGCTTGTCCTGCACATCGTCCACGCCGCCAATATCGTCCCAGCCGACATCGGGCACCTGCACCATGACTTCGCGCATGGCGGAAGGCTGCACGCGTTTCAGCGCGGCAATGAAATCATCGCGTTCAACCGAGAGTGTTTCCAATACCTCCGCTGGGATCGTCCGCGCTTCCAGATCGAGCTGTGGCATGATCCGGCGCACGGCTTCGATCGCAGCCTCGCGTGAAAGTGCAGCAAGGTCTGCGCCCACGAAGCCATGGGTGGTGCGAGCCAGTTCCTTAAGATCGACCTCCGGCCGAAGCGGCATACCGCGCGTATGGATTGCAAGAATCTCGCGACGGCCCGCTTCATCCGGAACGCCGATCACAATCTCGCGATCAAAACGGCCAGGGCGGCGCAGGGCCTCGTCAATCGCCTCGGCACGATTGGTAGCAGCGATCACTACCACGTTAGCGCGAGAATTGAGCCCGTCCATCAACGTAAGGAGCTGTGCTACAAGGCGCTTTTCAGCCTCGCCGTGAACGTTCTCACGCTTTGGCGCGATGGAATCGATCTCGTCAATGAAGATGATCGAAGGCGCGGCCTTCTCAGCTTCCTCGAACACTTGGCGCAGCGCCTTCTCGCTTTCACCATAGCCTGAACCCGTAATTTCCGGGCCATTGATCAGCAGGAAGTTGGCGTCGCTTTCGGTGGCAACTGCCTGAGCAAGACGCGTCTTGCCTGTGCCCGGCGGACCATGCAGCAGAACGCCGCGCGGCGGATCGACACCCAGACGGGTGAACAGCTCGGGATAGCGCAGCGGCAGTTCAACCATTTCGCGCAGCTGGCGAATGGTGTCGCTCATCCCGCCGACGTCATCATAGTTGATGTCGCCGCGAGAGGTTTGCGCCTCTTCATAGACCTCGCGCAGTTCAACCTCAGTATTCTCGTCGATATGGACGATGCCCTTGGGGGTGGTGGCCACGACGTTGAGGCGGATCTGCGTCAAGGCATAGGCAGGAGCGTTGAACATGCGCGCAAGCTGGGGGGGAATATCCTGCACGTGCTGTTGGCCCGTGGTGGCGACAAGATCGCCCGCGATCAACGGACGGCCAAGGAAATTGCGCTTCAACGCGAGCCCAGGCCCCTGCAGCCGCATCTTCTGCTGCGCAGGCGCGAAAACCACGCGCTGAGCTGGACGAGATTGCGCCTTGCGGACCTTCACATATTCACCGGAACCAGTTTCGGCATTGCCCCGCTGAAGCCCGTCCAGGCGAATAACTTGCAGATCCTCGTCCTCAGGGTACGCGAGCATCGCGCGAGCCACTGTGGTCCGCTTACCGATGATTTCCAGCGTATCGCCTTCCATCGCGCCAAGGCGTGATAGCGCAGACTTCGGAAGCCGAGCTATACCGTGGCCGCTTTCTTCCTGCCGCGCAGCTGCCACCTGCAGCCTGACGGTCCGCTCGTCTGTTTCGGTTTGCGCATCCGCCATGGCCCACTATCCTCTTCAAGCCGAAGCCTATCCCCCGACCCCATGCCGGTTGACTTTCAGCTAGGAACTCCCGGTACGGATTACAAACCAACGGCGGGCGAAGAATTTCTGCGTCTGGAAAAAGCGCAAAAAAAGGCCCGGTCGAAAATCGGCCGGGCCATGAAAGTTTTGGGAGAGGATGCCTGAAAGGCAGTTTCGGTATGTTTCATTTTCAGCTTTTGTGCAAGTGCGAAATGCACACCGTGAATTGATATTTTGCAATCCTGGCAATGGCGCCAACAACATATTGATTTAACAGACTTTATTATTTGGTTTATCTCAATTTGTTAATTTGCGTCCCTATCCGACAGTTGCAACCGCGAAGTGGGTTGCCAAACTGCCGAGAATTGCTGCGCTGCAACAAGCCACATTTTAGAACGAAAATCGCTCCGATAGTTCAGTGCGCGAGTAGCAGAGCCGGTCCGTTCTCGCTTTCAAGGAAATGGCGCGTCACCCCGCCAAAAAGGAATTCACGAAAGCGGCTGCGCCCGTATGCCCCCATCACGAGCAGATCAGCCTCCAACCGCTCCACTTCCCTGGCCATCGTCTCTTCAGTCGTGCCCTCCCGTGTCAATTCAATAAGCTCTGCCGCTATTCCATGACGCGAAAGGTAACGGAGCGCTTCCGTAGAAGGGAACCCGCCTGACTTCTCTTTAACCGTGACTACGCTGACCGATTCAGCACCGCTCAACAAAGCGATTGAATTGCGTAGCGCACATGCGGCCTCATCTCCGCCATCCCAGGCTATGCAGACCTTTCCCACGGGTGCTTGCAAGGCAGTGTTGTCCCCCAGCGCAAGCACCGGCGTGCTCGACACCAGCGCCAGCTCACCAGCTATACCGCTAGAGCGCGACAAGACCACCAAGTCCGCCAGTCGCGCGGCGCTGGCTAGTGCATCGACAGGCTCGGCCTCGCTACGCACTACATCAAAGGGTACGCTCTCGTGCAAAAGCTGCGCTTCCAACGTCTTGGCATAAGCCAGATCATCGTCCATTGCCTCTCGCAGCGCTTCGGATGCAATGAAGCTGCCGCCCATCTGGTCCATCGATACATAGCGCGCCACCGGAGTGTCGACGACGAGGGTAATGTGGCCGCTGAACGCCCGCGCCAGCGACAGCGCGGTGTCCAGTCGTGCCGTCATTCCAGGCCGCCGGTCCACATTGACGAGAATTGAACGCATGATCCTGATCTCCCTTTCTTGCTTTTGAGCAGGATGCCCGGTTTTCCCCGGTTCGTCACCGTCGAAAGCAACTTACCGAAGATCGGTGAGATGATCGAAACCCGCTGGACCTTAAGCAAGCGTTTGCGTTATCGATCACCACGACGCTGCATTGCAGCACTACAGGTTGGGGAACTTACCATATGAACAAGGTCTATCCCGATGCGGCGGCTGCGCTTGACGGCCTGCTGCGCGATGGATTGTTAATCGCGTCAGGAGGATTTGGCGTTTGCGGCATACCGGAACGCCTACTTGACGCATTGCAACAGAGCGGGATCAAAGACCTTACTTTCGTATCGAACAATGCAGGTATCGATAATGTCGGCATCGGCAAGTTGCTGCGCACGCGACAGGTTAAGACGATGATCGCGTCCTACGTTGGCGAGAACAAGGAATTCGAACGCCAGTACCTTGCCGGAGAGCTGGAGGTTGAATTTTGCCCCCAGGGCACGCTGGCCGAACGGATGCGCGCTGGCGGCGCCGGCATTCCTGGCTTCTACACCAAGACCGGCGTTGGCACCCAGGTGGCTGAGGGCAAGGAAACCAAATTCTTCGATGGCGAAGAATACGTGTTGGAACGTGGCATCATTGCCGACCTCGCGATCGTAAAGGCATGGAAGGCAGACGAAACCGGAAACGTCGTGTTCCGCAAGACTGCCCGCAACTTTAACGTGCCCGCCGCCACATGCGGCAAGGTGTGTGTGGTGGAAGTGGAAGAGATCGTGCCCACCGGCACCCTTGATCCCGATGCGACCCACCTTCCCGGCGTCTATGTACAGCGCATCATCGTGGGCGCGCCCTATGACAAGCTGATCGAGTTCGAAACCACCCGCGAAAGGGAGACCGCCTGATGTCTAACGCTCAACATGGATGGACGCGTGACCAGATGGCCGCCCGCGCAGCTCAGGAATTGCAGGACGGCTTTTATGTCAACCTCGGCATCGGCATCCCCACGCTGGTCGCCAACTTCGTGCCCAAGGGCATGATGGTAACGCTCCAGTCGGAAAACGGCATGCTGGGGATCGGGCCTTTCCCCTATCCCGACGAAATAGACGCTGACCTGATCAACGCCGGCAAGCAGACTGTCAGTGAACTGCCGCACTCTGCCTATTTCGACAGCGCGACCAGCTTTGCCATGATTCGCGGCGGCCATATCGACCTTGCAGTGCTTGGCGGCATGGAAGTTTCCGAAAAGGGTGACCTTGCCAACTGGATGGTGCCCGGCAAGATGATCAAGGGCATGGGCGGCGCGATGGACCTCGTCGCAGGCGTGAAGAAGATCATTGTGGTGATGGAACACACCAGCAAGGGCGGCGACCCGAAGTTTATTCCTGAATGCACGCTGCCACTCACGGGCCGCAACGTGGTCGACATGATCATTACCGATCTTGCCGTGTTTCAGCGTCCTGACAAGAGCTCCCCATTCAAGCTGATCGAGCTTGCGCCTGGCGTAACGGCAGACGAAGTAAGGCAGAAGACCTCAGCAAACTATGATTCGCTGTAATCGCAATAATACAATGATCTTCAGGAGAGAACCCGATGACTGACCTGGCACAGATACCGCTTACGCGCATTGATGGTTCGGCAGACAGCCTTGCCAACCACAAGGGCAATGTCCTTTTGGTGGTGAACGTTGCCTCCAAGTGCGGCCTTACCCCGCAGTATGAGGGGCTTGAGGCGATGTACGAGAAGTACAGCGATCAGGGATTCGAAGTACTGGGCTTTCCCGCCAATGATTTTCGTGGGCAAGAACCGGGATCGAACGAGGAAATCGCCGAGTTCTGCTCCGTCAATTACGGCGTATCGTTCCCGCTTTTCACCAAGGCCGAAGTCAGCGGGCCGAACAAGCAGCCGCTCTATGCCGAATTGACCCAGGCCGTTCCCACTAAACAAGGCGATGCTGAATCTATGCGGGAACGATTCCGCAGCATGGGCATGGAGCCGAACGACGATCCTGAAGTGCTATGGAACTTCGAAAAGTTCCTGATCGGTCGTGACGGCAATGTGGTGGGTCGGTTCGCTCCGGGAACGGCGCCGTCCGATCCCATCCTCGTCAATGCGATTGAAGCCGAATTGGCGAAGTAAGCCGTAATATCTGGGATTTAATAAGGGAGCCCCGGAAGGCTCCCTTATTCATTTTGGCTTAGGCCAAAGCGGCCTTCAGATCGTCAATCAGGTTGGTCCGTTCCCAAGGAAACAGATCGCCATCGGCCTTGCGGCCGAAATGGCCGTAAGCCGCGGCTGGACGATAAATCGGCTTGTTAAGGCCCAATCCTTCGCGAATGCCACGGGGAGTGAGGCTTCCCAGCTTGCTCGCAGCAACGCTGACTACGGCCTGCTCCAACTTGTCATCATCCACCGTGCCAGTGCCATGGGTGTTAACGTAGAGCGAGAGCGGTTCCGGCACGCCGATCGCATAGGCCACCTGAATTGTGCACTTGCGGGCCAATCCGGCCGCGACAATATTTTTGGCCAGGTAGCGGGTTACATAAGCCGCCGAACGGTCGACCTTCGTGGGGTCCTTGCCCGAAAACGCGCCGCCGCCATGCGGGCTGGCGCCGCCGTAAGTATCAACGATGATCTTGCGCCCGGTCAGCCCTGCGTCGCCATCGGGCCCGCCGATCTCAAAGCTGCCAGTCGGGTTGATGTGATAGACAGTCTCGTCCGACAGCAGCCCGGCGGGCAGCACATCGGCCACGACCTGCTTCACATAGGCCTTCAGCTCAACTTCTTTTTCACCCTGATCGTAACCCGGTGAGTGCTGAGTTGAAACGACAATAGCCGTGCAAGCGATGGGCTTGCCATCCTTGTAGCGCAGCGTGACCTGGCTCTTTGAGTCAGGCTCAAGGAAAGGTGCAGTGCCGGAATGACGATCCGCCGCCAGCCGCTGAAGGATCTTGTGGCTGTAATCCAGCGTCGCGGGCATCAGATCGGGCGTTTCATCACAGGCATAGCCAAACATGATGCCCTGATCGCCTGCGCCTTCATCCTTGTTACCGGACGCATCCACACCCTGCGCGATGTGCTCGGACTGCCCATGCAGGTGGTTCTGGAAGGAAAACGTTTCCCAGTGAAAGCCGTCCTGCTCATAACCGATGGCTTTCACCACGTCCCGCACGGTCTGCTCGATCTCTTCCAGCGCGCCGTTGGCCCACTCGCCGTTCTCATACACGCCCTTGCAGCGTATTTCCCCGGCCAGAACCACCTTCTGGGTGGTCGTCAGCGTTTCACACGCCACACGAGCTTCGGGATCTTTCGATAGGAACAGGTCGACAACGGCATCGGAAATCTGGTCCGCAACCTTGTCAGGATGGCCTTCAGAAACGCTTTCAGAGGTGAAGAGATATTCGCTGCGCATGGATGAGACGCCTGCTTTGCCTTACGGGATCACGATATAAAGATTTCTTTATGTGTTGAGCATCTACCTCTCGAAGCGTCGCAATGCAACTGCGCAGAACAGCAGAACGATCAGGGCAAGCCCGACTGGCAGCGCATTGCCGAATCGTGAGAACAGCGTTGGCGCATGAGCAGGCGGAATTACGCTGTCTATCCGACCAGCGCGATGGCGGGGAATGTGATCCCGCACGATCCCGTCGGCATCAATGACAGCGCTGATCCCGGTAGTGGTCGCCCGAAGTATCGGCAGACCCTCTTCAATCGCACGCAATCGCGCCTGCGCAAGGTGTTGTGGCGGCCCCCAATCGCCGAACCAGCCATCGTTCGACGGGTTGAAGATATAGTCCGGGCGGCTAAGCGGATCGACAACCTGACCAGAGAAGATAATCTCGTAACAGATTTGCACCCCGGCTTTGCCCCATTCGCCGAAATCTATGGTGCGCGGGCCGGGCCCCGGCCAGAAATCCAATGTGCCGGGCACGAGGCGGCTCAGGCCGATCGGCTCAAGAAGCCCACGCATCGGCAGGTATTCGCCATAGGGTACGAGATGCGCCTTGGCGTACCCGGCCAGCAGATTGCCATTTCCATCCACCGCCGTCACCACATTGCGCGCCGCAATGTTATCCCCGCCATTCAAAACGAGATCAACAGCGCCCGTGAGGAGCAGGCTGTCGGCGCCGATAACTTCCCCAATCCGCTGACGGGCCTGCGCAGGATCGCCACCAAAGTTGGCCTGCCGATAGAAATAGCGGGGATAGCCATCACGGAGGTAATCGGGGACGCCAGATTCCGGCCAGAACACCACGCGCCGAGCGCCGGGCGCCAAGGGCACCGTGAGATTTGCAGTCTTGCGGAAGTTTGCTTCAAAATGCCGGGGGTCGTTCAGCACTTCCTGCCGCACGTCGGGCTGGACCAGCGTGAACGGCACTCCTGCCTCGGGCGGATCGGCCAGGGGCTGCGGAGCCGACATCGCGATGACCAATGCAGCGGCACCAGCTATACCTGCAAGGACGACCGCCCCGCGCTTTCCCGCGTTAGCGCTCAACCCGTAGTGCACAGCAGAGGCGAACATCGCGGCAATTGCCACCACCAATCCTGACAGGCCGTAAGTTCCGATCCATTTGGCCAGAAAGGCCAGGCCGTGGGTCTCAAACGAACCCAATAGCACTACGCCAAGCGGGTTCCAGGCGAAGCCCGTGAACACCCACCCCCGCGTCCACTCCGCAATTATCCA
>JAZQRJ010000021.1:0-9600 GCA_045629505.1 Novosphingobium sp. | reverse complement strand
CGATCGGCGACGACACCCTGCAAAAGCAGGCGGGGCAGGCAGTAAACCCGGAAACTTTCACTCACGGCACCAGTGCACAACGCGTGAACTGGCTGCGGCGCGGCCTCGAATCCGGTAATGAAGACTCTTGCGACACTTTTGCCGATCTCAGGCGTTAAAAGGACAGAAGTTAGATGCTCACGGATGATGGTAAGATGCGTTTACGAAACCCAGTGCTGGCAATTGCGTTCGCGGCAGGCATATGCGCTCCCGCCTTGGCGCAGCAACCTGCCAAGCCCCTCCCTGACCGAGAGCCAACCGCAGTCGATGTTGCCAAGACTCCGGTCACAGACCTTAATCTCGACAAGGAGGAAATCCCGCAAATTCTGACGAATGCGCAGGTCATGCCCTATGAAATCGAAGGCCTCGCCCAATGTTCACAGATTATCGCGGCGGTCGAAGAACTGGACGCGCTGCTGGGGCCGGACATTGATCTGCCCCAGGAAGCACGCGACGCAATCAGCCCTGGGCGCGTGGCCAAATCCATGGTGGGATCGTTCATTCCATTCCGGGGCATCATCCGGGAGGTTTCCGGCGCCAACGCGCATGACCGTGCAGTTCGGGCAGCGATACAGGCAGGTATTGCCCGGCGCGGTTTCCTTAAAGGCATCGGAGAATCCAGGCGATGTGATTACCCGGCACGCCCGGCCACAACGGAAGTCGTCGCCGCGGTGATGGCTGATCGAGAAGCCCAGCAAGCGGCAAAAGAAGCGGCGAAGGGCAAGGACAAGACTAAGATGGCCGAAGATGCAGAGGTTGCGAAGAAGTAATGTTGCAATCTTCGCTCGGGTATTATCGAGATCCGATGGGATCAACTGCCTGCAACGGTAGAAAATCTTAGAGGTGATTGCCTTTAGTGGCTTGTAGCTGCAAAGCGCGAGCCATGAAGTTGACAGACTGCCATAACATTGACGATTTTCGCCTCCTCGCCAAGAAACGCCTACCTTGGCCAGTGTTCGACTATATCGACGGCGCCGCCGATGACGAACTGACGAAGAACCGCAATACCGCCGCCTACGCGGACGTGGATCTTGTGCCCGACGTGCTGGCCGGCGTGGAGCATATCGATACCTCTGTGACCATCATGGGGCGGAAGAGTGCGCTGCCGCTCATACTTTCGCCCACGGCCTTGCAACGGGTGTTTCACTGGCAGGGTGAACGTGCAGTGGCGCGGGCGGCAGATAAGTATGGTCTGTGGTGCGGCATATCCAGCCTGGCGACAGTCAGCATTGAGGAAATCGCCGCACTCACCTCCTCCCCCAAGATGTTTCAGCTCTATGTCCACAAGGACAAGGGCCTCAACCGATCGATGATTGAGCGGTGCAAGGCAGCGAAATTCGATGCGATTGCGCTGACGGTGGACACGATTGTTGGCGGCAAGCGAGAGCGTTGCCTGCGCAGCGGCTTTGCCTCGCCGCCGAAATTCACTCCTTCCTCGTTCCTGTCTTACGGCATCAAGCCGCGCTGGGCGTTGGATTACCTGTTTCGCGAGAAGTTCGCCTTGCCCAATCTGGACACCCACGTGCGCGAGGGCACTGCGGAATCGGTTTCCATCCAGAAGTATTTCTCTGAAATGCTGGATCAGTCGATGGACTGGAAAATGGTGGAGCAAATCCGCAACGATTGGGGCGGGACATTCTGCCTCAAGGGCTTGATGAGCGTCGCCGATGCCAAGCGCGCAGCTGATATGGGCATCGACGCCATCATGGTATCCAACCACGGCGGACGCCAGCTTGACGGTAGCCGCGCGCCATTCGACCAGATTCCCGAGATAGTCGATGCAGTCGGCGGACGGATCGAAGTGATCTGTGATGGCGGCATCAAGCGCGGCACTCACATTCTGAAGGCCCTGGCATCTGGCGCGAACTGTGCATCGGGCGGGCGGCTTTATCTCTATGCACTCGCAGCAGCAGGTCAGCCCGGGGTGGAGCGCGCCATCCAGATATTGAAAGAAGAAATTGAGCGCAGCATGAAGCTGATGGGGGTCACCCGCATAGATCAGCTCAATCGCGATCGGCTGCGCGGGCGATAATTGGAGAGGAAGATGAACAACAAGCTGATTTACTTGGCGCGCCGGGCGGAAGGCATTTCTCGCGAAGAATGGCCGCGCGCATGGAAAAGCCACGCTGTTTACGCCAGCCAGTTTGCCGTTGCGACTTCCCGCATTGAATGGATGCGCTATTGCAACCGCATCGACCAGCCCGAGGTCAACGGTGATCCGGTGGATCTGCAGATGCTCTCCACAAGGCATGATGGCGTGGCAAACGTAAACAACGGTACGAGCGTTCCTTCGCTTAGCCCGCTGCCGCAGGATATCCGCGACAAACTTGAGCAGGACGAACTGCGCGTATTCGACACGCTGGTGCGCAATTTTGCGTTCGCCTGCACCGAAACGCTGATTGTCGATGGCTTGCCCGGCAAGGCCGTGATTTACATTTTCCTGCCACGTGGACCTGCCTCCTCCGCCGAGGATTTCAAGGCGAAACTCGATGGAGAACATGCGGCGCTGGTGCGTGAGACGACGTCAGGCATCGATGGCCTGAAGCGATACTCCCACAACCATCCGGTTAACGGGCCGCTGCCGCTATACCCGTTCAATGCTATCGCCGAGGCATGGTTTGAAACACCTGATCAGGCGGCAGCTGCGCTTGCCACGGGCGCCCTGGAACCAATCTTGCAGGATCTGGCGACATTTTCGGAGATGAGCGCGGCCGAAATTTTGCTGACCGCGCCATGCCACGCATACCCGAAGGACGAAGCGCTTCTGAAATTGCAGCGAGAAGCCGCAAACTGAAACTGGTTTGAGAAGTTTTTTGGAACAGCCGCAAGGTCGGCGCGTTGCATTTCTTATGCAAGCTTCAACCGCCTTGCGCTCAATCAGCTTTACGGTCCTGACCGTATTTTCAACGCTGATCGTCTTCGGTTGTTCCCAAAATGGCAAGTTCGACAATCAGCCGAGCGAGGCGGCGACGACCAGACAAACAAGCGGCGGGAGTGAGGCGACTGCACCAGCAGCGCTACCCACAACACCGATCTCTTGTTCCACCGAAATCGGTGCCAGCGCGGCAGCCGATCTTGTCGCCAAGTGCATCAAGCTATCCCCGGCTAGCCACCCACCCTGCAACGCAGAAAACAGCTGCGCGATGATCGAGGGTGAAATCGCCCGCAGTTGCGCCCTGGCCGGCGACGATGGCGCGAATGATCCTGCCTGCGGTCCCCAGCCACGGAGCGGGGCAGCGGCGAAAGCTGCGATCGAGCGGTACTATTCCGCCATCAACGCGCGCGATTTTCCCACTGCATGGCAAGTCTGGAGGCCTAATGGCGCCCCGAAGCAGACTTATGAGCAATTCCTCAGAGGATTTGCGCAAACGCGCCGTGCAAACGTGACCGTCGGAACGCCCGGACCGTTGGAAGGCGCGGCCGGCTCCATCTATATCACCGTGCCGGTAACCGTTGATGCGCAACTCGCAAATGGTCGCAAGCAGCGGTTCGTCGGCAATTACACGCTGCGCCAGTCTGACCTGGAAACCACGCAAGGCTGGCACATCATCTCTGGCGATCTGAAAGAGGAATAGCCGCCCTCAAGCGGTTATCGCCTCCCGCCGCCCCACGCTGTTCCAATCGATCTTGCGAGTGGCATACATCACTCCGGCCAGCGCCACGAACAGCAACACCGAACCAATCAGCAACGACCAAGCTTCCAGGTTCAGAAGCACGTAGAGCAAGGCATAAAGACCAATCAACAGCACGCCGATGAATTGCGCCCGCCTCCAGCTTTTCAACACGGCGGCGCTATAGGTCGTCAGCAGCCCGATTATGGCCGCACTCGCCACCAGATAGGCCCAGGCAAAGCCAATCACCTCCGCAAAGGCAAGCAGCAGTGCGAAAAACAACACCAGCCCCGCGCCGACCAGGACATACTCGGCCACAGCCACGCGCGCGCTGCCAACAATGTCAAAAAGCAGAAAGGCAAGGAAAGTGAAGCCGATGAAAAGAAAGCCATACTTCACCGATCGATCGACCTTGGAATAAATGTCCACTGGCTCAACAAGGCCAACCGTCACGACACGCGAGTTTCCGGACACCTGCTCGGATGCGCCAGACCCTGCTCGCTCCGCTTCCTGCATCGTTATACCGCTTTCGAAATCGACGACCGGCGGTCCATAATCAGAGCTCGATACGGGAGGCTGCCCCAGCGCCAGCTTGTCTATCGCGTAGCGGGCGGTAAAACCATCGCTGCCAAGTTTGCGGCTGTCGGGCAGGAATGCCCCGCTGAAACTTGGCGAGTCCCACGGCGATGAAACCTGCCATCTCGTCTCTCCTCCACGCGGAACCAGACTGAATGAGCGGCTCCCCCGCAGGCCGAAGCTATAGTCTACGGTTAACGGCTGCACGCCGTCCCATGAAAGGAATGCAAAAAAGCCTTCCCCACCCGTTGCCGCCGGCCCCTTGCCAGGCTCTACGTTCAGCGGCTTGCCATTGGCGACCAGCCTTCCGCCGCGAGTGAGCCCGCGGGCATCCGATGCGCCAATCCGTAATTCGGCCCGATCCCACAGCAAGGCATCCGGTGCTACGCCAAATCGCGGCAGATCGTCCGGCAGAGCAAACACCGCGTTTCCGCTGACCTGCGCTTCAAACAGCACGCTGGAATAGATGGATTTGCGCCGTTCCTGCGGCTTGATGGTAGTCTTGACCGCATTCTTCACCGGCGAAATGTAAAGCAGCCGCTCTACCTCAACGGTGCGAGACACCTGTTTGCCATCGACCACTTCGGATTGAACCTCGGTCGTCCTGTAAGGCACGACGACCACCGGTCCGGCGACCACCTGTGGGCCGCCCCACCCGGCATTGATGGAGGCCTGCGCGGTGCGAGACTGGTCTTGCCGATCATAGACCAGCGCATAGATGAGCAGCAGCGGGATGGTTAGAGCAGCGCCAATCAGTACCACGAACAGGAGCTTGATGCCCGGCGATCTCTCCTTGCCGTGCGGCCCAACTTGCGTTGCATCCATGCATCCCTCCATAACGGTACCATCGGCATCTTGCACTCGGTAGTCGCGCAATAACCCTTTTAACCGCGATCCGTGAAGGATGCTGGCAGCCGCGGCATTAGCGCTTGATGAATACCAGTTTTTCCGTAGTTCTAGTTTGGCGTTACCGCTTTTACTTGACAGATTGTCAGTGCCGGCCAAGGTCCGACGTGGGATGAGCGTGCCAACAATAAATATCAATCTCTATGGCCCCGAGATGGCCACGGACCCTTGGCCCACCGTAAAGCGCATTCGCGAGTTGGGGCCGATAGTCTATAACGAGCGCGGGCAATGGATCACCGCTCGCGATCGCATATGCCGCCAGATAATGAGCCACCCCGAACAGGCGGGCATGAAGGGGGTCATGTCCTCCGTCTTTGGTGAGGAAGCGTTCATCGCCATTGATGAGAAGGAAATGCACAACGCGCTTCGCAACGTGTGGGTCGCGGCGTTCGGCAAGAATGGCGTCGAAAAGCTGATCCCGGTGACGCGCGCGATTACTGATGAACGGCTGGATCAGGTGCTGGCGCGTTTGGATGCTGACGGATCGGTGGACATGCAGCCGCTATTCTGCCGTCCGATCCCGGCGCAGGTTATCTCCCACATGATGGGCGTTGACGATGCAATGATCCCCACTGTGATCGGCTGGGCCGACGATATGGCCAGCGCCACCAAGAGCGGCCATCCCATCGATTACGATAACGATCCTTATTGGCTGAAGTCGGAACAATCCAAAGCGGATCTCGGCGCTTTTCTGCTGGAACAGATTGCCTACCGTCGCACAAACCCCGGCAGCGATCTCATCAGCGTGATGGTGCAATCCGACATCGCCCAGCAAATCCCGGACCAGCAGATGATGGTGAACCTGCGCCAGTTGCTGTTCGCTGGCAATGAAACCACCAGCAACTGGTTGGGACACATCGTGACCATTCTGGGTACCAGGCCTGATCTGCGGGCGGAGATGGACGCGGATCGCTCCCTTATTCCCGGCGCGCTGGAAGAAATGCTGCGCTGGTTCGGTATCACGCAAGCCGTGCCCCGCACCGTCTGCGATGAAGGCGCAACCATCGCCGGTGTAGAGATACCCGCTGGCGCGCACGTGATGTGCATGATCGGCGGCGCCGGGCGTGATCCGGAACGTTATGACAACCCCGATGTGTTCGACATTCGGCGGCAAGGAAAGCCGCACCTGGCCTTTGGCTTTGGCCTGCACAGCTGCCTTGGCGCCATACTGGCCCGGATGGAGGCGGCAGAAGTGGCTAATGCATTGCTGGACCGGATGCCGGACTTCCGTTTTGCCGCTCCTGTAACTTACGACAGTTTCATTCTTCGTGGCCCTTCTCGGCTCTTGATTGAAAAGACCGGCGGCTGACCGATGGGAATGTTCCAGTTCCGGATGAATACCGGCGTGCCGCCGGTGAACATCGAAGAATGGCGGCAGGCAGCAAAGGCCCACCTTCCCCGCCTCGCCTGGGGTTATATCGATGGCGGAGCCGATGATCTCGTCACGCTCAAAGCCTGCGAAAGTGGGTTTCGTAGCTGGCGGCTTCGCCAGCGCGGGCTGACGGGCGTTACGACGCCGGATCTTTCGGCACGCATCGGGAACACCGACATTTCGCTTCCTGTTGCGCTCTGTCCCGTGGGCGCAACCGGCCTTGCCAACTGGATTGGAGAGCCAGCGGTGGCCCGCGCGGCAGAAGCTTGCGGCACCCGCCTCATGCTCAGCACGGCCGCCAGCTATCGTCCGGAGGAAGTCGCCGCTGCAACTCAGGAAAATCACTTCTTTCAGCTATACCCGGTTGGCGACAGAGAGCGCATCGCCCTACTGCTCGACCGGGTGAAAGCAGCAGGCTACTCGGCGCTGTTCGTCACAGTGGACGTGCAGACCGTAGGCAACCGCGAGGATGAGAAACGCTGGCAATTCAGCATCCCGTGGACGGTAACGCCTGCACGGGCGCTGCACATGGCGCGGCACTGGAGCTGGGTGTACGACGCGCTGAAACACCGGCGCATCGCCTCCGCTCACCATGCCGATGAAGCGCGCTTTCGCGAAGGTCGTCCGGCAAAACAGGCTGGCGGGCTGACTGGGGCGCTGGTCGACGCACAGAAATCACAGGGCCAGATGGTCCGCATGATCCAGTCTGACATGACTTGGGACGATATTGCCTGGTTGCGTGACCAGTGGCGCGGCCCCATGTATATCAAAGGCATATTGGACCCCGACGATGCGGCGCATGCTGTGGATGCAGTTGGTTGCAACGGTGTGGTCGTCTCCAACCACGGGGGCCGCCAACTGGACCGCGCCCCCGCCTCAATCGAAGCACTTCCCGGAATCGTTGATAGGATTGGCGACCGGGCGGAAGTTTTCCTTGATGGTGGTGTGCGGCGGGGCGGCGATGTCATCACGGCGCTGGCGCTCGGTGCAAAAGCGGTGTTTATTGGCAGACCGTACTTATATGGACTTGCGGCTAAGGGCGAGCAAGGCGTTCGCGATGTGATCGAAGTCCTGCGATCGGAAGTGACGCGCAACCTGATCCTGATGGGTTGCCCCTCCGTCCAGGCGCTGGATCGCACGTGGATCAGCCCGGCGCCGGACGCACCTGGGAAGGATATGAAATGATCAAGCGCGATTACAGCTATTTCACCGACGCAGTCACGCAGGGTGAAAGCAACAGCAGTTCGCTGCGCAGCACTTCCAAGTACCTCAACCATCCCGGACTGCGCGACTGGTTGGTGACTCATTTTCTGCGCCGCAACGGGCCGGATATTCCTATCCCGGCCGACACGGTGATGGGTTTGACGCAAGCCCTCGACGATTTGCGCGATGAAGCCGACATGAAACGGCTGATCGAAATTGAGAAGGAACGAAATCCAAAGGTTGCCGAATGGCTGAAGGAACGGCCTTACATGGGCCTTAAGACCGAGGATTTCGCCAAGTTCGATCCCGATAGCTTCGGCGGCATCTATCACAAATACATCACCGAGAATGGCTATCAGCTCAATCTGGGCTGGGGTTATGAAGTGCCGACCGACGACCTTCAGTACATCCGCATTCGTTCTGGCCAGATCCACGATTTCGAACACCTGATGGCTGGCGGCCAGTTCAATTCGCTCGGTGAACTCGTCCCCTACTTCTTCCGCCTGTCCAATCCATTTGCGCATTTCTCGCCAGAGTTCGCGGCGGGCATTTCGCAGATGTACATTTTCGGCGGCTTCCGCCTGGTGATGCGCGCATTCCTGCACTACCCGCAGGTGTGGCCCACGGTGATGGACCTGATGCAGACTGCGATGACAATCGGCCAGACATCGGAATCGACGCACATGATGCGGTATGAGGACGCCCTCCACTTGCCCATCCCAGAGGCGCGGGAATTCCTGGGTTTCCGCAACGTGAAGGAAATCGACACAGCGGAAATGGACAAGATCTTCACTGAGCAAGTCCGTCCGGAAGAAGTCGGCCTTTCGGTATTCACTGCCGAAGCGGCCGAGTAAGTCGATACCGCGGCCATGCAGCGCGATTATTCATACTTCACCAGCGGTGTGCAGAAGGCTGAGGCTGGCAGCAGTTCACTGCAGAGCACTTCGAAGTACCTCAACCACTCCGGGCTTCGCGACTGGTTGGCTACCCACTTCATGCGCCGCAACGGTCCGGATCGGCCTATCTATTCCGATCCGGCGTCGGGCCTGCTGCAAGCGCTTGATGATCTGCGGGAAGAAGCGCGATATCAGAGGCTGATCGACGCCGAGAAGGAGCGCAATCCATCATTCCGTGATTGGGTGAACGAAAAGTGGCTCAGCACCATGAGGGTGGAAGATTTCGCCCGGTTCGATCCGGATAGCTTTGGCGGCATTTTCTCCCGATATCTGGTGGATAACGGAATTGCACTGAACCTTGGCTGGGATGACAAGAACCCACAGAGCGACGTGGAATTCATCCGCATGCGCTCTGGCCAGATCCACGACTACGAACACCTGATGACTGGTGGCGGTTTTAATTCGTTGGGCGAACTGCTTCCGCTGTTCTGCCGCCTGTCCAACCCCTTTATGCACTATTCCGCCGAGCTCGCTCAGGCGATGTCGGAAATGTACGTCTTCGTTTCCCACCGCATGGTGATGCGCAGCTTCCTGCATTACCCGCAAACCTGGCCGATGGTGATGGAACTGATGCAACGCGGCTATGCAGTGGGGCAGGCGTCAGCTTCCGTTTATGAAATGAGGTATGAAGACGCCCTGCACCTGCCAATACCGGAAGCGCGGGAGTTACTGGGGTTCCGCGAAGCTGAGGACTTTGACAGCGCAGAGATGGACCTCATATTCACAGAACAGGTCGTCGCATGATGCAAACTTTGGTGCTGACAGCGCTGGCCTTGTTCGTGGCAACGCCCGCGGCGGCCGACGATAGTCCTCCGCCAGCCAGTCCAACGCCTGCCACTGAGCAAGTCGTGCTGGAAACTGCGCTGGGCAATATCGTACTGGCCATTGAGACAGAACGCGCGCCCGTAACCTCCGCCAATTTCCTGCGCTATGTGGA
>JAZQRJ010000020.1:0-4376 GCA_045629505.1 Novosphingobium sp. | reverse complement strand
ACGCTGGATCGGTTCGAGGACTTTCGCCTGATCCGCTACACGGCGGCCGATGCGCGCTTTACCGGAGTGGATGGCGAGATCCGGCATGATCTTGCCCCCGGCCTCTCAATTTCGGCCTTCGGAGATTACGTCCGCGCGAAGCTGAAAGACGGACTGGGCAATCTGCCACGCATTCCGGCGGCGCGCCTTGGCGGTCGGGCTGATGGATCATGGGGTCCATTTTCAGCCACAGCCGAGTACTACCACGTCTTCGATCAGGGCAAGGTTGCCGCCTATGAAGCGCGGACGCCGGGATACGACATGTTGAATGCCACGCTCAGCTACAAGCTGAACTTTGGCGCGCAGACCCATTTCGACTTGTTCCTGCGCGGCACGAACCTCACCAATGCGCTCGCCTATAACCACGCTTCCTTCATAAAGGACGCATCACCCCTGCGCGGTCGCAACTTCGTACTGGGGATGCGGGCCGAGTTTTAGGCGCCCGTCAGTCCGCGATTTGCGGAACCCCGAGTTCGGCAAGCAACCTGTCACGCAGGGCATCAAACTCCTCCCCACCAGCACGGCGCGGCTGGGGAAGGCTCACGCGCGTGTCAAAACCGATCCGCCCTTCCTGCAGCACGAGAATGCGGTCCGCGAGCACGATCGCCTCTTCAACGTCATGCGTGACCAACAGCGTTGCCGGTCCATGTGTCTGGCAAAGCTCTCCAATCAGGCGCTGCATTTTGAGACGCGTGAGAGCATCGAGCGCAGCGAACGGCTCGTCCAGCAGGAGCAGGCGCGGTTCGCGCACCAAAGCGCGGGCCAATGCGGCCCGCTGCGCCTCACCGCCCGAAAGCGTTGAAGGCCAGGCATCCGCCCGTGCCGCCAAGCCTACTTCCGACAGGGCTTCCACCGCGCGCTCGCGGGTCGCCAGGGCAGGAGGAAGGCCCACCACGACATTGCGCCAAACCTTGCTGGAAAGCACCAGGCGCGGCTCCTGAAACACGACGGTGCGCGATTCCGGCACCCATGCCTCGCCACCATCAGGAGCATCCAGACCGGCAAGTATCCGCAACAGCGTGGTCTTGCCGCTACCCGAAGCGCCCAACAGAGCCACGAACTCACCACTGCGGATAGTGAGATTCAGCTCATCGAGCACCGTCCGTCCGGCGAAGGTGCGCGTCACCCGCTCGGTGCGAACCGCGATGGGGTTGCTGGAAAAATCCTTTGCCGTGATTCTCGGTTCGGGTTGGAAAGTCTCTGTGCGGGCGACCTGGGGGTATGTCAGTACGTTAGACATGCGGAACTCTCCTATCGAATGGCGACGCTGGCACGCCAGGGCATGAAGACCTTCTCAAGCGTGCGCACGATCAGGTCCGCACACAGGCCAAGTGCGGCATAGATCCCGATGCAGATCAGAATGACGTCGACCTGCTGGTAAAGCTGCGCGCTGTTGAGGAGATAGCCGAGGCCGGCAGACGTATTGATCTGCTCTGCCGCGATCAGCACCAGCACCGATACGCCCAGCGCAAAGCGCAGTCCGGTGAATATTTGCGGCAATGCCAGCGGCAATACGACCTGCCGGATCAACTTCGGCCCCTTAAGTCCGAAGCTGCGCATTGCCTCAATCACCTTGCGATCGACATTGCGCACGCCGGCGTAAGTGTTGAGGTACATCGGAAACATCGTCGCCAGCGCGATCAGCAGCAGCTTGGGCGTCTCACCAATCCCGAACCAGACGATGAACAGTGGCACCAGCGCCAGAAACGGCACGGTCCGCAGCATTTGCAGCAGGGCATCGAGGAACTCTTCACCCAGACGCGACAGGCCCGCTGCCGTGCCAAGCAACAGCCCCAGCGCGATACCCGCAGCGCCGCCAACCAATGCCCGCGATAGCGAAACACCGATCTGGCCCGGAAGGTTTTCCGAGGTCCACAATTGCTGGAAGCCTTGGACAAGGCCCGTTGGCGAAGGCAGGATAGAAGGATCGACCCATCCCGCGCTGGTGCACACCGCCCACGCAATAACGACCAGAAGGGGGGCGGCAGCTCTCCGCAAAAGGGCAAACCGTTCAGAAAGCCCGCGCGCCTGCCGAACAACTGGCCTTGTCAGGCTGCCCGGATCGGCGAAAGGCAAGGGAATGGGTTGAGCGTTCACTGCGCTTCCTCCTTCGCAACTACGGCGTTGAAACGATTGTCGAAGATCTTTGCGGCATCCTGCCGCTCGCGGATCAGCCCCTGCTTGTGAAACAAGTCAGCCTCGGCCTGATGGGCTGCGATAACTGCAGGGTCGATGGGCGCAAATCCTGTCGGCGCCCGTTCTATGATGTTGGCGGCAATTCGAGGTTCAACCTTATAAACCGCGGCCAGAGCGGGCGCTGCTGCCTTCACATTCTCTCGCTGCCAGCGCGTCGCCCTTGCAGCCCGTGCGATGAAATCCTTGATCGCAACCACGCGCCGTGGATCGGCAAGCGCCTTTTCCGAAGCCACCAGGTAATAGAAGCCCGGCGTCACCGGCTCTGCGCCCGTCGCGATGATCCTGATCTTTCCCTGTTCCAGCAATTGGCTGAGATTGGGTTCGATCAGAGTCATTGCATCTGCAGAACCGTTGTCCAGCAAGGCGACACTGCCCCCGGTAATCTGCACGGGCTTGATGTCGCGCAGTGACAGACCGGCATCATCCAGCAGGCGCGCGATCATGTAATGCAGGACAGTGCCTTTCATGTAGGCGACCGACTTGCCCTTCAGATCGGCTACGGAACGGATTGGCGAATCCGCGCGAACCACCAGCGCATAGGGCGAAGCGTCCGGCTTGATGACCTTGCTCACAGCGACAACCTTCACCGGACTGCCAGCCGCCTGCGCGAAGACAAGCGGGGTCTCCGCCATCCAGCCAAGGTCAATGGAACCGCCCGTCTGCGCCGCGATGATAGGCGGGCCAGACTGGAAGTTGGCCCAGGTTATCTTGTAGCCGTCTGACTTGCTCTCGCCTGCGGCATCCATCGTCACATGCAACCCGCGCAGTTGATCGCCCACGCGAAGGTCAACCTCACCTTCCGCCGAATCCGAACCGGTGGGCGAACAGGCGGCCAGGGCTATTGCGCCGGCGCAAGCGATCACGATTGATGAGGCCGCTCGTCTGGCGAGGGGCAGGATGGCAAGGCGACGAAACAAGACGTGCTCCAAGAATAGCGATCAGAAAGGGGTGGCCACGGTGTCCCGCACCGTGGCCGATCAAAGCGCGCCTTATTCGGCCGCTTCCAGCTGTTCATGCCGGAGAGGCTTGATGTCCCGGCTGCGGGAGCCGTCGATCCCGAACGGCACATCGCCGTTCAGCGTGACGCGGCGCAGCGTGCGGCGCTGCAGGCCAAAGTCGGCAATGGCGCGGTGCTGCGTGGAACGGTTGTCCCAAATCGCCACGTCATTGGCCCTCCAGCGCCAGCGAACGGTATTTTCCGGCCTAGTGATGTGGTCCTGAAGAACGCTGAACAGACGCTGGGAGTCTGCTGCATCCAGGCCAATAAAACGCTTCACAAAATGGCCCACCAGCAGCGCACGCTCACCGGATTCCGGGTGTACCCGAACAACGGGATGCTCGGTTTCATATACCGTCGAAGCGAACACTTCCTGATAGCGCTTGATCTGGTTGCTGCCTGCTTTGGCGAACTTGCCCGCGTAATCGTACTCGTTGCTGTGGAGGGCCCAAAGATTATCGGCCAGCGTCTTGAGGGGTTCGGGAAGCTCCTCATAAGCGCTGACGGCATTGGCCCACAGCGTATCGCCTCCGGCCTCTGGAAGCTGGATGGCGCGCAGGATCGATGCTTCCGGATAGGCAGGCACGAAAGTGACGTCGGTGTGCCAGCTTGACGCCGCGTAACCTTCCTTGGAGTCGAGATCGAGAAGGTAACGCGAACCGTCCGCCACCGGCACCGTGGGGTGCGCAATTGGATCTCCCAGCCGGCCGGCGAAGGCTTCTTGGCCAGCATCATCAAGATGATCCTGATCACGGAAGAAGATCACCTTGTGACGGATCAGCGCGGCCCGGATCGCGGCAACAGTGGTGTCATCAAGATCAGCTGAAAGGCGAACGCCGCGGATTTCGGCGCCAATTCGGCCTGCCACGGGTGCGATGTCGAGCAAGCTTTCGGCGTCACGGTCGTTTACAAAGCGATGAACAAGAGCAGTCATTTCAATACTCCTTGGTGAACTGTGTGGTTGAATTTGAAGTTGAAATTGAGATTGAAGCCGAAGGCACAGGGGTATCCCCACGGGCGCGCAGCATTGCGAACCCGGCAGTGAGCGGCTGGATTGTATTGATTGCAGGCAGGCGTCAGGGTCCGGGCAGCCGCAGCACAACGCATGCGCGATGATGGCGGATTTCCGGCTTAACCGCGCCGG
>JAZQRJ010000019.1:0-91464 GCA_045629505.1 Novosphingobium sp. | reverse complement strand
GCTCCGTGGTTTGCATACAAGCTCGTCGCATTCGGCATGCTGGCCGGGGCCGCTCTCTGCCTGGATTTCGCCTCAGAGCCGACTCCCGGGATGTTTGCGGAACTTCAAAACAAGGGTTCTTCGCCCGGGCTGGAGGCCCGGATCAACAGCACCATGAGCCGGATCTACGTGTTCGTCGCGATGATCTACTTCTTCGCACTGGTTGCCGCCTTCTGCGGCGTGACCAAGCTCCCCGCCTAAGGACCTTCCACCATGCGCATGCTTATCCATGATCGTTTTGGCCCTCCCGCTGAAGTGCTGCAGCTCGTCGAAGTAGCTGATCCCGTTCCCGGCCCCGGCGAGGCGGTGGTAAGGGTAGAAGCCACTCCGATCCATGCGGGCGACCTCAAGAACATTGCCGGCGAACGCACGATGATCCGCAATGTCGATACAGGATCGGTTCGCCAGATCGATGGCGTCGATGACATGGAAGTCGAACTGCCGCAGACGCCGGGCATCGAAGGCATCGGCCGCATCTGCGCAGTAGGCGAAGGGGTCGACTTCAAAATCGGTGACCGCGTGTTTCTGCCGACGCAATGCGGTTCATGGCGTGAACAGGTGCTCGCGCAGGAGGATCGCCTGATCCCAGCACCGGAAGGTGACGCGGTGCAATTGTCGCTTATGGTCAATGCCTTCACCGCCGATCTGGCGCTGCGCGATCTCGCTCCGCTCAAGCCGGGTGACTGGTTCGTCCAGAACTCTGCCAATTCAAACGTGGGACGCATCATCATCAGCCTGGCGGCAATGCGCGGCATCCGCACGGTAAACATCGTGCGCCGTGAGGAACTGGTGCCCGAACTGAAGGCTCTTGGCGCGGACGTAGTGCTGGTGGATGGACCGGATCTGCCCGAGCGCGTGCGCGAAGCCACTGGTGGCGCAGATCTGCCTATCGGTCTCGATGGCATTGCTGGCGATGCAACCGCAAGGCTGGCTGAATGTCTCTCCAACGGCGCAACCGTCGCCAACTTCGGGGTCATGAGCGGCGAGCCGTGCAAGGTTCCGATATGGATCCTGCACTACAAGCGCACGATCGTGCGCGGCTACTACGCTGGCTTCAACTTCTTCGAACGCAGCCTTGCCGAACAGAATGCCATTATTCGCGAACTTGCCGACCTGATCGCGTGCGGCAAGCTCGTCACCGCAATCGGCGGCACTTACACGCTTGACCAGTATCGCGGAGCGGTCAGCCACGCGGACGCGGAAGGCGTCAATCGCGCGGGCAAGATCGTGTTTTTGCCCAACTGATCATCCCGAAATTCCCCGACAACCTGAGAAAGACCAATCATGGCCATTACTCCCGAATATGACATCATCATCGTGGGGGCCGGCGCAGCCGGTTTGCCCGCCGCCCTCTTTGCATCCGAAGGCGGCGCAAAGATCCTGCTTATCGAAGCGGCCCCGGAAATCGGCGGAACTTTCTTCATCTCATCCGGCCAGATGAGCGCCAGCGGCACCCGCATTCAGGCGGAAAAGGGGATTGAGGACAACCCCGAAAAGCATTTCGCGGATGTCATGCGTATCAACAACAATACCGCAAATCCGGAGCTCGTCCGCCTCGCGGTAGATAACGCAGCCGATACGCTCCACTGGCTGGTGGACAGCGGCCTGGTGCTTGAACCGCATCATCCGATCATCCACCCCGGCCACGAACCTTATCAGACTGCCCGCACTTATTGGGCGCCCGAAGGTGGCCTGGCGGTGCTCAAGGTTCTTCGTCCTCTGGTCGAAAAGGCAGAGGCCGAAGGCAAGATCACTATCCGCACCTCCACTCGCCTGAAAGAACTCCTCACGGAAGACGGCGCGGTAGTCGGTGTGAAAGTCACCAACAGTGACGGCGCGATCGAGGACATCACCGCACGCGAGGTGATCCTGACGACGGGCGGCTACACCGCCAATGCGGAGCTTTTCAAAGACCTCTCCATGGGCCGGACCCGCTACGGCGGTGGCTATGATTACTCCCGTGGCGACGGTTTCATCGCTGCAACGGCCATCGGCGCTGCCAAGCGTGGGGACCAGCAGTTCCTGCCGACTTTCGCAGGTGTGCGGGAGCCCAGCGCACCCGGGGGCTATACGGCTTCGACCGAAACCTATCCCGAATATCGCCTGCCCTGGGAAGTTTACGTCGATCTCGAAGGTCGCCGCTTCATGCGCGAGGATGAACCCAGCGTCGACACCCGCGAACGCAAGCTGCTCGAACTGCCGGAAATGCGCTTCTGGGCGATCTACGACAGCGGCATCCTTCGCGAAGCCACGACACCGTTCATCGTCAACGCCACCCCGGAAGAGGCAGCCCAGCGCTTTGAGACGAACCCAGCTTACATCAAGGCCGACACGCTGGAAGAACTTGCCGAAAAGACCGGCATGAACGCGGACGTGCTCAAGAAGTCCGTCGAGGAATTTAACGACTGCGTCGTCAACGGCAAACCTGATCCATTCGGCCGCGAACATCGCCCGATGCCGGTTACCGAAGGTCCGTTCTACGCCATCGAACACGCTGGATGGTCAGTCGTCGGCTTTGCTGGCATCGCCATCGACACCGAAATGCGCGTTCTGAAAGATGACGGCACGGCAATCCCGGGCCTGTTCGCTGCTGGTGAAGTCATCGGCCTTGGCCAGACTTCCGGCAACGCCTTCTGCGGCGGCATGAGCGTGACCCCGGCGATGACCTTCGGTCGTCTTGTCGGCCAGGCACGCGCCAAGGCTTACGCAGGATCGTAATCGGCATGACCACGATCACCGCGGCAGTTCTGGAACAATCGGGCGATCATCCCCGCCCGTATGCGGCGTCAGCTCCGCTCACGCTGAAGCAACTTGCGCTCGACCCTCCGGGCCGGGGTGAGTTGCTTATCCGGATCGATGCCGCGGGGGTCTGCCATTCAGACCTCTCGGTCGTCGACGGCAATCGCATCCGGCCCATGCCGATGGCGCTGGGCCACGAGGCGACCGGCATCGTCGAGGCTCTGGGTGATCCCGATGACCGCGATTTTGCCGTGGGTGACCGGATCATCCTGTCGTTCCTGCCCGCCTGCGGCACATGCACCCGCTGTCAGGCGGGGGAATCTTGGATGTGTTCCACCGGCGCGGCGGCCAACGGTGTGGGCGAGCTGATCGGTGGCGGTTGCCGTCTGCATGAAGGCGACAAATCCATCCATCACCATCTCGGCGTATCGGGTTTCGCTACACATGCCGTGGTGGATCGCCGGTCGGCGGTAAAGGTTGATCCCGACCTTCGGCCGGAAATCGCGGCGCTGTTCGGCTGTGCAGTGCTGACCGGCGTAGGCGCTGTGATGAATTCGGCGGCAGTACGTCCCGGTGAAAGCATCGTCATTTATGGCCTTGGCGGGGTTGGCCTTGCCGCGCTGCTGGGCGCTTTCGCATCCGGGGCTTGCCCGGTGATCGCTGTCGATACTTCGGAGGCAAAGCGCGCACTCGCGCAAAGTCTCGGCGCCATCGCGGTCCGTCCCGAGGCCGTTGCCGAAGCCATCGCCCAAGTTTCTTCCGAAGGCGGCGTTGATGTCGTCATCGAAACGGTGGGCAAGGCAGCCGTCCTCAAGGAGGCGTGTGCGGCTGCGCGGCGCGGCGGGCGCATAGTAACCGTCGGCCTCCCCAACCCTGCCGAGAAACTGGACATTCCTGCCGTCGCCTTTGTGGCCGAGGGCAAGACGCTGATCGGTTCATACATGGGCTCCGCCGTGCCCGCACGCGATATCCCGCGGTACATCGGGCTCTGGAAGGCAGGTCGCCTTCCGGTCGAACTGCTGATCTCATCCATCAGTCCGCTCTCCGAAATCAACACGCTGCTTGATCGCCTCGCCGATGGTGAGGCGATCCGGCAAATTGTTGTGCCTTGATTGAAATTGCAACGATGACCGAACAGTCCCGCTTGAGCCGTTGGCTCACCGACAACGCCACTGACGTCCAAGACGATCCTAACCGGCCGATCACGGCAGAAGGCAAACAGAACGGGTTGCTGCTGCTGCTCGTCGCCATCTGCTGGGGCGTGCTAGCTACCGGAATGTTGGTGGGCGGGTCGCTGATCCGCAAAATGCCGTTCGAAGATGTGCTCTGGGTCACGCTGGTAGGCAATAGCATTACGCTGCTGGTTGGCTGGCTGGCTGGAGAGATCGGTTATCGCACCGGGCTCAACACCGGGCTGATATTTAAAGAAGTTTACGGTCGACGAGGCTCCATCCTGCCCGTCTGCCTGCTGACCGTGCTTATCACCGGCTGGCACGCCGTGGTCGTTGGAGCAATGGGCTTTGCCTGGGCGCAGCAGGCTAGCGGAACGGCATTCGTCCTGGGCACGATTGCCGGGGGCGCGCTGGTCACCATCACCACCGTCATCGGCATCAAGAGCCTGGAAAAGTTGGCGGTGCCCAAGGCCGTCCTGCTGATCGGCACGGGCATCTACGCCAGCATCCTGCAATTAGACACCGTAGGCGGATTTGAAGCCTTCCTCGCCCTCACCCGTGCACAAGCTGCCCCGACAATAGACTACATCGGCGAGATCAATCTCGTGGTGGGGTCTTGGATCGTCGGCGCAATCGTCGTGGCGGAATACACCCGTTTTGCCCGCACCCGGGGGATCGCCATGGGCATCCCGTTCTGCGCCCTGATGGTGGCACAGTGGACTGTGCAGATCTTCGGTGCGATCGGCGTAGGCACCGGCGGCGAGTATGAATTCACCGCCTTCCTCATCGCGCAAGGTGCGCTAATGGGCGCAATCGGCCTAATCACGATGCTGCTCTCGCTGTGGGTATCCGGCAGCGCGAACCTCTATTTCCCCGGCGTGCAAGTTGCCGCCGCATCCGGCTGGCCGCGCCGGGTCGTCACACTGGTAATCGGCGCCATCGGGACAATCGGCGCGTTCGGGCTTTACCAGCATTTCGAGGGCTTCATCGGCATTCTTGGCAACATTGCCCCGCCAATAATTGGCCCCGTCATCTGCCGGTATTATCTGCTGGGCGGCTTCAAATCTCCCGCGATCTCTGAAGGCGGCGCTCCTGTCAGCCTGCCGGCCATCGCGGCCTTCTGCGTCGGCGCTGCCGCAACCTTCTTCACCCCGCCCTTCATCCTCCCCGCGCTGTTCGGGCTGCTTGTTTCCATGGCCGTCTATCTCGTCGCCATGCTGGCAACTCGGCGTTCGCGCGCAACCGCAGGTACTGAGCTTTAATATTCATGTCTGAACTCCCCTATATTGCCCCCATCGAAGAGCAGCGCTTTCTGCTGGAGCATGTCTCCGGCCTTTCGGAGCTCGCTGCCGATCCCCGTTTTGCCGAAGCCACGCCGGAACTGGCTGACGCCATTCTCGAAGGCGCTGGCGACTTCGCCAGTGGTGTTTTTGCCCCGCTGAACGCAGCAGGCGATCATGAGGGCGCCCAATGGACGCCCGACGGCGTCCGCATGCCTGCAGGCTATGCCGAAGCCTACCGCGCCTATGTCGAAGGCGGCTGGGGTGCGCTTGCCGTTCCGGTCGAATACGGCGGCCAGGGTCTGCCCCGGTCACTGGCGACGGCGGTGATGGAGAATCTCCACGCCGCCAATATGGCATTCAACCTGATCACCATGCTCACCGAAGGCGGTGTCGAAGCGCTAATCGCCCACGGCAGCAAGGCTCAACAGGAACGCTGGCTGCCATACCTGATCACTGGCGAATACAACGCGACCATGAACCTTACCGAACCGCAGGCCGGATCGGACGTGGGCGCTGTGCGCGCCACCGCCACGCCCCGCGATGATGGAATGTACGCCATTAGCGGGCAGAAGATCTTCATCACGTTCGGTGAGCATGACCTGACCGAAAACGTCCTCCATCTCGTGCTCGCCCGCACGCCGGGAAGCCCGGCGGGAACGCGCGGTATCTCGATGTTCCTGGTCCCCCGCTTCCGCGATGACGGCACGAGCAACAATGTGCGCTGCCTTTCCATCGAGAAGAAGATGGGCATCCACGCCTCTCCCACCTGCGTCATGTCCTTTGGGGAAGGTGGCGAATGTCTTGGTGAGCTGGTCGGCGCCGAAAACGGCGGCATGCGCAACATGTTCACGATGATGAACAATGCCCGCACGTCCGTAGGTCTTGAGGGCATTGGCGTTGCGGAGCGCGCCACCCAGGCTGCCCTCGCTTATGCGGATATGCGTTTTCAGTTCGGCGTTCCCATTGCCCGGCAGCCTGACGTGCAGCGCATGTTGCTGCGGATGCAGGCGCTGACGCAGGGTAGCCGCGCACTGGCATACTATGCCGCAGGTCTTTTTGATCGTGTGACGCTGGGTGACGAAGCTGCAAAACATCGCCTTGCCCTGCTTGTGCCGCTGGTGAAATCGCGCGGCAGCGACGTCGGCATCGAAGTCGCAAACCTTGGCATTCAGGTTCACGGCGGCCTTGGCTTTATCGAGGAAACCGGCGTTGCCCAGTATCTGCGTGATGCACGTATCGCCGCGATCTACGAGGGAACCAACGGAATCCAGGCAGCTGATCTGGTCAGCCGCAAGTTGCCGCTGGAAGACGGCGCCGTACTGGCCAGCCTGCTGGCCGATATCCGTAGCGATGAAGTGCCCGCAACGCTGGCGTCGCTGGTCGATGACATAGAAGAAGTCTGCCGCGCATTTGCCGCCGCCACTCCCGAAGAAAGGCTGTTCGGCAGCGCTCCCCTGCTCACCATGCTCGCAACCGCTGTCGAGGGATGGCTGATGCACCGGCTTGCCCGCGCCGCAACCGGACCATCCGACTTTGAAGCCGGAAAACGGCGTGTCGCCGCCTTCCACCTCGCCGCCCTTGTTCCGGAGGCTAGCGGTCTCAAGGCCGGCGCTTTGATGATGAACCTAAGCAATTTCAATGAACTTCGAGGTACCTGCGAATGACTTATCGTCTTGGCGTCGATGTTGGTGGCACATTCACTGACCTGTTGCTTCTCGATCAGGAGAAAGGCGCGTTCTGGCGTCACAAGACGCCTTCCACGCCGCATGACAGCTCGGAAGGTATTCTAAGCGGCGTGACCGCGATTTGCGAAAAGGCGGGCATCACCCCTGCCGATATCGAATATCTTCTGCACGGCACCACTGTTGCCACCAATGCCGTTCTGGAAGGCAAAGGGGCGCGCGTCGGCCTGATCGTTTCCGAAGGCTATCGCCAGATCATGCAGATTGCCCGTTCGTTCGTTCCCGGCGGTTTGGCTGGCTGGATCGTCTGGCCAAAGCCGGTTCCGCTGGCTGCGCTGGAAGATACCTTCGAGATCAAGGGCCGCATGGATGCACAGGGCAGGGAACTGCGTCCAATCGACGATGCAAACATTCGTACAGCGCTCGAAGGCTTGAAGAAGCAGGGCGTGGAAGCACTGACCGTCAGCCTGATGAACGGATATCTCAACGGTGCGCATGAGCGGCGCGTGGCTGAACTTGCAGCTGAGATTATGCCGGACGTGCCGATCTCGCTCAGCCACGAAGTTCTGCCCGAAATGCAGGAATACGAACGCACGCTGACAACGGTGGCGAACGCCGCCGTACGTCCGGTCGTTGGGAAGTATGTTCGCAACCTGCGTGACAAACTGCGCGGGGCAGAGATGACCGGATCGCTGTCACTACTGCGGTCCGACGGCGGCCTGATGTCTTCGGAAAAGTCAGAAGCGCAGCCAGTTTCGCTGTTGATGTCCGGTCCTGCAGGCGGCGTGACAGGCGCTCTGTGGGTTGGCAAGAATGCGGACATCAAGAACATTTTGACGCTGGACGTTGGCGGCACCTCCACCGACGTTGCGCTGATCGAGAACCTTGAGGCGCGCCGCGTTCGCACGACCGAAGTGGGCCACCTTTCGGTGCGTGCCTCCGCGCTGGACGTGAAGACCGTGGGCGCTGGCGGCGGCTCGATCGCCTATGTCCCTGAACTTACCGGCGCGCTGCGCGTTGGCCCGCAATCGGCGGGCGCAGTGCCAGGCCCGGTCGCTTACGGCAAGGGCGGCACCCTGCCCACCGTGACTGATGCCAACGTCGTGCTTGGCTACCTGCCGGAGAACCTTCTGGGCGGCACGTTCAAGCTGGACCGCGAAGGCGCCAAGGCCGCTGTGCAAACCATTGCTGACCGGCTCGGCATTGGCTTGATGGAAGCTGCGCGCGGTATCATCGATATCGTCAACGAAAACATGTTCGGTGCGCTGCGCATGATTTCGGTGCAGCAGGGTTACGATCCGCGTCACTTCGCGGTGATGGGCTTTGGCGGCGCAGGTCCGCTCCACGTAAACGCCGTTTCAAAACTGATGGGCAGCTGGCCCGCCGTCTCCCCCGTATCGCCGGGCGTGCTGTGTGCGCTGGGCGACGCGACGACCCGGATGCGCACAGAAACGGCCCGTTCCTTCTCAAAGCGGTTTTCCGAAACGGAAGAGTCCGAAGTCCTCACGCTTCTGGAGGAAATGGCCGCACAGACCCGTTCCGAACTGCTGGCCGAAGGCATCGCAGATGCCGACGTGACGGTGCAGTTCGAGCTGGACGTGCGCTATGAAGGGCAGGCTTTCGAAGTCCCCTTGTCCATCGATCTGGAAACACTGAAGGCCGATGGTCTCGCCGGTGTGAAGCTGCGCTTCGATGCCGAGCACGAGCGCCTGTTCACATTCAACATGGACACCGAGCACGAGCTGGTGAACCTGCGCGCCGTGGCACTTGGCCCGCTGCTTGAACTGCAGGCCGCCCGCTTGCCGGAAGGCAACGGCGATCCCATCGAGGCGAAGATCCGCGATCATGAAGTGTGGTTCAACGGCGCGATGATGCCGGCGGCAATCTATGACCGCGCCAAGCTGAAGGCAGGCGACGTCATCCACGGCCCGGCCATCGTGACCGAGATGGATTCCACCACCCTTATCGAAGGCGATTGCGTCGGCACTGTCGATGCCGTCGGCAACATTCTCATCAATCTGGCCTGAAGGAACGACTCTCATGCCCGCACGGATTATCCAGGCGAACGAACAGCCGTTTAACACGGTCGAGATTGACCCTGTTACACTTGAAGTTATCGAAAATGCCCTGCGCAATGCCCGCATTGAAATGGATGCGACGCTTGTTCGCACCGCCATGTCGCCCGGTATTCGTGAACAGGGGGACGCATTCCCTCTGATCGCGGACCACAAAGGCCGCATGATCGTGGGCCAGTTCGGCAGCTACATCGGGCCCTTTCTTGAAGGGTACGATGGCACTGTTGAAGAAGGCGACATGATCTTCTTGTCCGACCCGTACTCGGTCGGCGGCGCGATCAGTCACTGCAACGACTGGCTCGTGCTGCTTCCGGTGTTCAAGGACGGCCGTCTGATCGCTTACACCTCGATGTTCGGTCACCAGAGCGACATTGGCGGGATGGTGCCGGGATCGATGCCGATCCATGCCACCGAAATCTTCCAGGAAGGCGTGCGCATTCCGCCCGTGAAGATATGGAAGAAGGGCGAATACAACGAGGATCTGGTCAAGCTCGTCATGCACCAGTCCCGTATCCCTGCCTGGTGCAAGGCCGACCTTAACGCGCTGATCGCCTCGTGCCGCGTGGCGTCGCACCGCGTGATCGAAATGGTTGAGCGGTTTGGCGATGATGTGTTCGTCTCTGCCACCGACCTGCTGCTGGAACGCAACTATCGCGCCATGCAGCAGTTGATCGAAACCTCGATCGGCGAGGAAAAGGTCAGCTTTGAAGACTACATCTGCGACGATGGCATGGGTTACGGCCCGTACAAGATCAAGTGCACGATGTGGCGTGAAAATGGCCGCGTAATCCTGGATTTTGACGGCACCGATCCGCAGAGCCAGGCATCGATCAACATGCTGCTGAACGAGAACATGATGCGCATGTTCTTTGGCATCTACATGATCATGATCTTCGACCCGCAGATCCTGTTCAATGATGGCTACTATCCGTTGATCGACATTCGCATTCCGCAAGGTTCGCTGCTCAAGCCAAACTTCCCGGCTGCTCTTTCGGGCCGCACCCACGTTCTGGGTCGTCTGTTTGACATCATGGGCGGCCTGCTTGGCCAGAAGACACCGGAGTTCCTGAACGCCGCCGGTTTCTCCTCCTCGCCACACCTGTTCTACGCCGGCACCGACAAGACCGGAAAGTGGTTCCAGCTCTTCCAGATCGGCTTCGGCGGGATTCCGGGCCGTCCGTTGGGCGATGGTCCCGATGGCCACTCGCTGTTTCCCGGCTTCACCAACGTACCGAACGAGTTTCTGGAACGCTATTTCCCGCTGGTCATCGAAAAGTACGAAACCGTGCCGGATTCAGGCGGAGCTGGTCTCCACCGCGGCGGCAACGGCATCGAGATGGTCTATCGCTTTCTTGAACCCGGCGTGATCGCGATCCACGACGACCGCTGGTTTGTGCCTCCGTGGGGCGTCAACGGCGGCGAGCCCGGCGCGCGCGCGCGCAAGGTGCTGGTCAAGACCGACGGGACCGAGATCGTACTGGGCAACAAGCTGGAAGATTACCCGGTCGAACCCGGCGACATGCTCCACTTCATCACCTGGGGCGGTGGCGGTTGGGGCGATCCGCTTGATCGCGATCCGGAACTGGTTGCCAAGGAAATCGTGCAAGGTCTGGTCACGGCCAAAGGCGCGCTGCGCCACGGCGTTGTCATCTCTGGTGATCAAGTTGATACCGCAGCGACTGAGGAACTGCGGGCAAAGATGCGGGCAGAACGCGGCGAAGTGTCGGTGTTCAACCTTGGACCGGATATCGAAACACTGCGAGCCAACTGCCTCGCAGACACCGGGCTGCCGGCACCCAAGGCGCCAGTCTGGCAACGTTGACCTATGACATCAGGAGCAATTGAAACTCCTTGATGGACCAAGCAAAACGAACCCGAAGGACTCTCAGTTAGTCCTTCGGGCTTCTTTTTATTACTGCCCCATTTACGAGGCGCACCTCCTCCAACAGGGTAGCGCTGACCTTACCGCCCTTTGGGCGTTCGTTGCAGATCAGCGCAACTACTCCGTGTTGGGACAGATACGGCCATGCATATCAATCTACTGGACCTCTTAAATTGTCATTTATACTTGCGATGGCAAGAACCGCTGCGAACAGCGAAAATACTATGACAACCAATTGAGGAAAGTATTGTGCGATCGAAACCGACATCGCCCGACTCCTTATTTGAACCTTCCATAATGATGCGATCCAGGGCCGCGGCCGTCATTGATCTGGATCAATTATCCGGCATATGACATCCCCGCAAAAGGTGGCTCTGGCTCACACCCCAGAAGAGACAGGCTACCTCGGCAAATTACGGATACCGCATTGCTCCGGCGGAATGGCATATGGACGGACACTCAGAAATGACCGGTGATTGATGACTACCTGTGCTCAATGCAGCGTTCGCGAAGCGGCGATTTGCCATTCGCTTGCATCGGATAATCTCGATTCACTCAACCGGCTGGGGCATCACCGCACCATTGAGCGCGGGCAAACCCTCATATGGGAAGGCGACCAATCGCGGATGGTAGGCAACATCATCGACGGCGTGTTCAAGCTGTGCGCTTCGACCGCAGATGGCCGAGAGCAGACACTTGGCCTGATGTTCCCTTCGGACTTTGTGGGCCGTCCGTTCGGGCCAACTTCATCACATTCCGTCGTAGCTCTTACAGATGCGCGGATTTGCACATTCCCCCGCCCGGCGTTTGATGATTTCGCTCGCGAGCACTACGAGCTTGAACACGCGCTGTTAGAACGTACGCTTACCGAGCTTGACCGCGCACGGAACTGGATGCTGCTGCAAACCGGCAAAAGCGCCAGCGCACGTTTGGCCGCCTTCCTGCTGGCAATGGCGGCTCGCCTCTCTGCGCCTGGGGACAGTGCACCGGGCGATGAGCACGTTCGATTTGATCTGCCGTTCGGACGGCAGGACATGGCGGATCTTCTTGGCCTAACGATCGAAACCGTCAGCCGCCAGATCACCCGGCTGCGTGACGCAGGCGTGATCGCCACTCCTACCAGGCGCGCAATCATTATTCTCGATCGCGAAGCATTGGAGGCCTGCGCCGAAGAGGGTTGATCCTTTTCTCAGCCTGCTTTCCGGATTGGCGCCAGGTCTCGCTCGGCTGGGTACGTGCGCCCTTGCCAAAAGTCTGATACACCCCGGGCAAAACAAGAATAGTAATCGGGGAAGGAACTGTTGATGGCAGTCGCAACGGATGTCGAGCCTGTCAAAGTCGGTATGCTGATGGATATCATTACCGATCCGGAAGCACGTGCCAAACGTCCGCCTGACCTCACAGATGCGCTCAAGCTGGTGTTTGCAGACGCGGTGGAACAGGGCGTGTTGGACCGACCGATCGAACTGGTCTGCGGCGAGGCACAGGGCCTTCCGCGCGGGTCCGTGAAGGCGGTGATCGATGAGTTTGGCCGCCTTGTCGATGAAGGCTGCGTCATCATTCTGGGGCCGCAAATCTCCGAGAACGCCGGGGGCGTTAAGGAAGAGATCGAACGGACATTCCGCGTCCCTGCCATCACTATGGCGGGCAGCGACAAGTGGCTCGGCGAATGGACCTTCAACTTATGCAATGGTTCCATGTCAGACGAGCCGGCCTTCATTGCCCAGCAATGCCAACGCAACGGACATAAGCGGATTGGCGTCGTCGTCGAACGGTCGACCATCGGGCGTGAGTACCTCTCCTTCTTCCGCACGTTCTGCGAAATTGAAGGGCTTGCCATCGTTGCGGAAACGGTCGTGGCGCAAAACTCGATAGATGCACGCGCCGCCGTTGCGCAACTCAAGGCTTCCGATTGCGACGCGGTCGTGCACTGGGGCTTCGGATTCGGGCTGTTCGGGTTCAATGACGCGTTGGCGGAAATCGGCTGGAACCCGCCCCGATATTGCGGCACCGCATTTGAATGCGGCTATGCCAGCGAAGAAATACGCCACCATTTCCTCGGCTGGGTCGGCCTTGAACAGTACGACGAGGAAAATCCCGTTGGCCAGGCATTTCTCGACCGGTTTGAGCAAACATATGGCAGGCGCCCCGAATATTACATGCCGGTACTGGCCCATGATCTCGCCAATTGCGTCGTGCGCGCCATCGCAAATGCAGAGCCTCTTTCGCCCCGCGGCGTGAAAGAGGCGCTGGAGCGAGTGAAGATGATCCCGGCGGCCAGCGGCTCTGCCGGAACCCGCATATCGTTCGGTCAATGGACCCGGCGCGGCTGGATGGGAGCAGGCTACCTCACCGCCCGGTCGTTCACCGAAGAGGGTTATAAAACGGAACTTCGCGGTCGCTACGCCTGAGCGATGGCATGACGTCGCCAACTAGTGTCGCCTTGTCGCCTCAAATAGTATAAGGATTCAAATGCCAACGACGCACATAAAAGAAGCGTCATAATAATATTGGGGTGAGAGCGATGAACATGAATGATTTGGTGCTTGTCAGCGTTGACGATCACATCACTGAACCAGGCGATGTGTTTGATGCTCATCTCAAAGGCGAAGCTTACGAAACCGCTCCAAAGCTCCGCACGGCGGAAGATGGCACGAATTACTGGCAGTACATGGGCAAGGACATTCCCTCCGTCGGGCTGAACGCCGTGGTCGGTCGTCCGCCGGAGGAATATGGCATGGAGCCAACTTCGCTCACCCAACTGCGCGCCGGTTGCTACAATGCTGACGAGCGCGTGAAGGACATGAACGTCAACGGCATCGCGGCTTCGCTCAACTTCCCCAGCTTCCCCGGGCTTGACGGCGGCGTGTTCTACATGGGTCAGGGTGCGCACGGCCTGCAGCACATGCAGGCCTATAACGATTGGCACATCGATCAGTGGTGCGGCAGCAATCCCGGCCGTTTCATCCCACTCGGCCTGCTTCCGCTGTGGAACATGGATGCCGCCGTTGCCGAAGTGAAGCGCCTGGCAGACAAAGGTTGCCACGCAATTTCCATGAACGACAGCCCGACCAATCGCGGCCTGCCAGCCATCCACAACGACTATTGGGAGCCCCTGTGGAAAGCAGTGAGCGACAATGGCACCACGATCTGCCTGCACATCGGCGGCGGCCACCCCGCCCCGCACGCCTCTCTGGAATCGCCCATCGAAGCCTGGATCACCACGATGCCTATGTCGATCGCCGTTGGCGCATCGGACTGGCTCAACCTCGCGGCGCTTCACAAGTATCCGAACATGCGGATTGCCCTTTCCGAAGGCAGTATCGGCTGGGTCCCCTATTTCATGGAGCGCGCTGACTTCGCCCATCAGCAGCATCACGCATGGACGAATTCGAACGCATACATGGGCGAGCGCAAGCCCAGCGAAGTCTTCAAGCAGCACTTCCTGAACTGCTTCATTGATGACAAGTTTGGCCTCCACAACATCGAATGGATTGGCGAGGACAACATCGCGTACGAGTGTGACTATCCGCACTCCGACACGCTGTGGCCGAAGTCTCCCGAATTCCTGTGGGATTCACTCAAGCATCTGACGGAAACGCAGATCGACAAGATTACTCACGGCAATGCCCTGCGCGATTTCCACTTCGATCTGTTCGGTGTGCTGCCGCGTGAAGAAGTTACCGTAGGTGCCCTGCGCGACAAAGCCGCCCAAGCCAACGTGGACGTTTCCTTCAAATCGAGCGGCGGAGCAGCTCCGCTGGCAGCGGGCGAGGAACCGCGCCCGGTTACGTCTGGCGATATCGTGAAGATGTTCGACATGCATGCAAAGCGCGCAGCTTAACGTCGCAAAAAACATCGTGCGGATGCGAGCAAGGGTTGGGGAAAGTGCGATGAGCCTGAACGGAAGCGCCGGCCCTCGTCTCCTGTTTGCCAGTGCACAGCAAAAGGGCGTCCGGAACGGTGGAAAGGCAATAGCCGCTATACCGGACGCCTTGCTTGCATCTGCTGACGAATGCATCGCCGATGAGCAGACGAAGCGCCCCTCGCCATGCAGTCTTTGGACATTCCCTTCCAGCCCGGCCGGATCAGCTGAAAAAGTCCAGCGTGGGCTTAAATTCCGTGATGTCCAGACCGGCATCGCGCGCCGCAGTGGCAGCGGCTTCCACGTCCTTGACCATGTATTTGCGCGCACCGGCCAGCATCTGTTCTGCCGGGGCATTCTGAAACAGGCCCATGGCCATGCTTCCCCCGCTCGACTGACAAATGACCTTGGCAGCCAGCATCGGGTCCAGCCCTTGCGCCTTCGCGATCCCGATAATCTCTGCTGCCTGTTTCAGGTTGGTTGCGAATAGCAGGTTATTGAGCAGCTTGGCGGTCTGCCCCGCGCCAAGCGGCCCCAGGTGATGGATCCGCGCTGCATAAGTTTCCAGCACGGGGCGGGCGATTTCCAACGCCGCCTCATCTCCCCCCACCATCAGCGTAAGGTCGCCGCGTTCTGTGTCTTGAGGGCCTCCGCTGAAGCACGCGTCGATCACCGAAACGCCTTCGGGTGCTTTAACGCCCAGTTCCCGCGCAAGCACGGGGGACCCCGTGGTATGGATCGCCAGCACACTACCCGGTCTCATCGCCGCCAGAGCACCATCATCGAACATCACCTCGCGCACCTGCGCATCGCTGAACAGACAGAGCCCGACAACATCAGCATCGCGCGCAATCTGGGCGTAATCAGTCAGCAGCGTTCCGCCCGCGTCAGCAACCTGCTGCTTGCCGGCTCCCCGATCGTAAGCCGTTAACTCATGTCCTGCCGCAAGCGCGCGCAGAGCCATGTGCATGCCGATCTCGCCCAGCCCAACCCAACCGATTTTCATTATGCCTTGTCCTGTCCAATTGATTTGGGAGCCAGCAGCGGACGAGAGGCTTCCGCTCCATCCAGATTTGAATTGATCCGTTCAACAACTTTCCAGCCGTTGTGTGAGATCGTCCGTGTGACGACCGCACCTTGAGGCCCCGCAGCACCGCTGCACGCATCATCCACACTCCAGCCTATTTCGAGTCGATATGAATCGAAATTAGAAGATGGGCAAGCATGGCACTTTGCCCATCGCCGCAGCGATCAGGGGCGAAGCGCGCGCAGTATCAAATCCACGTGGCGATCGGGCGCATCGGTTCGGTTTCCAAGAGATGCATTGTGAATCTTGTAAAGGATCGCTCCAACCAACATGTCGAATACATCGTCGGGGTCCAGATCAGGATCCACTGCTCCTTCCGGCGCAGCATCTAGAATAGCCCTGAATTGCGGCCGGGCGGATTGCCATGGGCGTTCGCCACGCTTGGGCGAGGAAGCCGCTGCATGGTACTCTGAAACGAGGGCTGGTAGTGCAGCCAGTGTTGCAGGGTTGGAAAATGTCTCGCGGTAGGCTTCCGCGAATTTCGTGATGTCTTGAGCGAGATCGCCCGTTGGCTCCAGCGAAATGGCATCCAGACCAGGAAAGATTGCTTCCTCGATCATTTCGATGCGTGAAGCCCAGCGGCGATAAATGCTTGCCGGGCGCACCCCCGAACGTCGCGAAACCGCCTGAATGGTGGTGGCATTAAAGCCCGCCTCGGCAAGAATCTCCCGGGTCGCTGAGATAACGCGCCTGTCAATCTCAGGATTGCGGGGGCGTCCCGGCCAGGCATTGGCATTGGCATTGGCATTGTCGCGCATCACGCCACACTGTCATTTCGAACAACGATGCTCAATCCCCGAAAAAGCAAGGCCCACGACGACATACCGTCGCCGCGGGCCTTTTCATTCCGACGATCAGAACTCGATCGTCAGATCCACACCATAAGTGCGGGCGCGTTCATACGAACCAGCGGCCGAAAACGGCTGAGCCAAAACGTAACGAATGCCATCCTCGTTGAAGAGGTTCTTTACCCAGGCGGCGACCCTCATGTTCCCACCGCTGAAAGCGATATCGTTGAGGGAAGCTACTGCGTTGACCACCCAAGCGGACGGAACTTCGCCGACAACCTGATAGCTGGTGTAAGCAGTGCCGGGGTGTGCGGAACGATAGTTCGCATCGGCCCGCAGCGTCAGATAGGCATCATCGAACAGCGCAGCCGTGTCGTACTGACCGGACAGGTTCACCGTCCACTCGGGACGAAGCGCGGCAACCGTCTGGCCCGATGCCTCAAAACGCGGATCAAGCTTGGTGTACTTGAAGTTCATGTAGCCGACGTTGGCACCAAGCGTAACGGAGTTCACGGGAACTGCCGTGACTTCCAGTTCAAAGCCCTTCGCACGCGCATCACCCGCGTTCACAAGCACCTGCGATGCTTCAGGAATGTCGTACGACAAACCAGATTGCGCAACCTGCAAGCCACCATACTTCACGGTGTAAACCGAAAGGTTGGTACGCAGACGACGGCCCAAAAGATCAGCCTTTACACCGGCTTCCCAAGACTTTGCCGTTTCCGGAGCATAAATCATGGTCGCAAGCTTGCCGCCCGAAATGTAGCCGGTCGAATACTTGGCATAGACCAGGACGTCGCTGTTCGGCTGATAGTTGAGGCCGAGATTGTAGGTCCAGCGAGCATCGTCATAATTCAGATCGCCACCAAGCGAAGTGGTGCGATCGATGCCGCGCTTCTTGTCGTCTGTGTAACGCGCACCGGCGACCACATCGAGCGATTCCGTGACGTGAATTTCGCCCTGTGCGTAAAGCGCCCAGGAACGAACGTCGACTTCGCTCTGCTGGAGCGGAGCATCTGCCGGAGCCGGCAGAACGTAGCCCGGGATGGCCGAAAAGCTGATCTGGTTGAAGCCGGTTCCCGCCTGCCCCTTCTGGTTCTCCTGCTCATACCACAGGCCACCGGCAGTGATGTGCAGCAGATCAGAATCGTAGTCGATCTGGAATTCTTCGCTCCACTGCTTGTCCTCACCACCCGAAAGGGTGACGACCGAGAGGAACGGAGTATTTACACCAGCAAAAAGGCCACCCGTGCCGAACAAATCGTTCAGGGGCGCGAAGTAGCTGCTCTTGCGCAAAGCAAGAATGTTCTTGAAGCGGAAGGCATCTGACAGCTGCCACGAAGCGGTAAGAACATGGCCTTCAGCGCTAACGCGGCTGGGAACTGTTGCCCAGTTGTTCACTGCGCCCGGACGTTCGCGTGAAATGAACAGCGGAGATCCGCTTCCCGCGTTCAGATTGTCGATGGATGCAATCGGGTGTGGACCGATCTGACCAACTGCCGTTTCCGAAAACTTACCCTTCGATTTGTCGAACTTGTAGACAACGTCGAAATCAGGCGAAATTTCCGCGCGCAGCGAGGCTGCAAACGATTCCGAATTGTTGTTGCCGAGCCACTTTGCAGCCACGAGGCGCGCCGGCAGGCCGTTCCCGGTCCCGTTCCAGACGGTGCCGCCGCCCAGGTTGCGAGTTTCACCGCGACGCTCATTATGAGCATAGGTAAATGCAGCGCTGAACGGGCCGATCATAGGCGTGTCAATACGCGTGACTGATTGCAACTGATCAAGGTTGCCGTAGCTCAGCTTCTGCTTGAACGCGAGTTCGCCGCGCGGACCGCGAGTGGTGATGCTGATCGCACCGCCGGTCGAGTTACGGCCGAAAAGCGTGCCCTGCGGGCCCTTCAGAACTTCGATGCGCTCAATATCCGCCATATCGCTGGCGGAACCGGATGCGGCACCAATGTAAACGCCATCGATGTACAAAGCGACGCCCTTGTCCGCACCGGGAGCAGTGCCGTAGCTCAATACGCCGCGGAGCGAGTAGATCGGGCTCGAGTTACCGGCGGGCATCGTCGAAATTGACAGGCCCGGAGTGATGGAATCCAGATCCTGCACATTATTGATGCGGTTGATTTCCAGCGCTTCACTGGTGATCGCGCTGATCGAGGTGGGAACGTCCTGGAGGCTTTGTTCGCGCTTCTGCGCGGTAACCACGATCTCTGCCAGACCGCCCTCGGACGCGGCCTGTGCATGGGCCTGACCGGCGGCAGCAATCAGTCCACCAGCAGCAACCGCTGCCAGCAGCTTCGACTTATTCGTATTCATGTAAGTTAAGCTCCTCCCTGCACCGCATAACGCCCTCGATGCGGCGCTCTTTTTGCGATTTGGTGGTGCTCGGCTAGGAAAGAATTCGATACCAATCAACTCGTAATTGGCTGAGTTGACCGTAGTTTTCTTATGAACTCGGCTGATATTTTGAGCAGTGTTGCGCCTAGGTAACGCCATATCGCTTGGGCGATGTTGTTTTTATTATTGCATAATGTTTGGTCCGCCAAACATATGTCAGTCGTGTGCCGACGATTAAATGACCGGACATAATTTATCGCACCCGACTCGCATCAGCTGTGTCCGAGAACACGTTCTGGACGCCGCGCTCTTTCTGTTTTCAGGGCCGCTGTAGTTCCGGTTCGGGCGCAAACTCGCGGCGGATCGCATCACTGTGCGACCCGATTGTTGGAACAGGTCCATAACTTGCCGGCTGGCCACTGTGGATAGAGGCAGGCGCCGGCAGCTGGACCGGGCCGGTGGGCGTATTCACGACTATCCGGCGGAGCTGCGGATGATTGGACAAGTCCGCAACTTCGTTGAGACGCCCGAACGCAATTACTGCTTTATCCAGCCGCCGGGTGAGCTCGTCGACATCAATTGCCTGAAAAACTGCATCGATCTCAGCGTCCAGTTCGGCGCGATTGTCGCAACGGGCAACATTGTCGGCAAAGCGCGGATCGGTCGCGACCAGGGGATTCTGAAGCACGACTCGGCAAAAATCTGCCCATTCCCGTTCGTTCTGGATTGCAAACACGGTCGTCGCGCCATCTCCAGTCGCATAGGCCCCATAAGGAGCGATAGTCGGATGAGCCACGCCGACGCGCGTGGGCGCTTTGCCGGTATAGTCGTACTGCAAAAGCGGAACCGCCATCCATTCGGCCATAGTGTCAAACAGAGAGACGGATATCTCTGCCCCCTCACCTGTACGGCCACGAGCGATCAGCGCTTCAAGGATGGCTGCATGGGCATTCATGCCGCACGCGATATCGACTGCCGAAACGCCGATCCGGCCCGGAGACTCTGGCGCTCCAGTCAGCGAGGCAACGCCGGATTCGCACTGGATCAGCAGGTCGTAGGCCTTGCGTTTTGCGTAAGGCCCGCTGTCGCCATAACCGGAGATTGAACAACAGATGAGCTTTGGATAGCGCACCCGCAGTTGCTTGGCTCCAAGCCCAAGACGGTCCGCTGCACCCGGAGCCAGGTTCTGGATGAACACGTCGGCGGTTTCCAATATCCGCTCGATCAGCGCGCGGTCTTCCGGTTTCTTGAGATCTGCGACGAGCGATTGCTTCCCCCGGTTGATCCAGACGAAATAGGCGCTCTCGCCATGAACGGCAGTGTCGTACCCGCGAGCGAAATCGCCTTCCTCGCGTTCCACCTTGATGACGCGTGCTCCGGCGTCGGCCAACCGCGCGGTGCAGAACGGCGCTGCAACCGCCTGTTCCAATGCAAGCACAGTGATCCCTTCAAGCGCGCGGCTCATGCCCCGATCTCCCCCAACATCGCGTTCGGCAGCGCGCTGTCACAACCGCGGCGGCCAAGCAACAGCTGATCAAGCAGCAATCACTTCGAGAACTGTTGTTTCAGTGCTTTCTTGTCCGGTTTCCCGACGGCGGAAAGCGGAATGCTCTCAATGAAATGCACCGTCTTTGGCGCCTGAACCGGCCCCTTCTCATCACGAACCATCGCGATCAACACCTCGGGATCGATTTCAGCGCCTGCAATCTTGACCACCAGCGCTGTGACTGCCTCACCCCATTTCGGATGGGGAATGCCGATAACGGCAACCTGCGCCACGCCCGAATGCTTGCTGATCACATTCTCAACCTCACGCGCGAATACGTTGAAGCCGCCAGAGACAATCATATCCTTCTTGCGGTCAACAATCCGCAGATACCCATCCGGATTGCGCACGGCGATGTCACCAGTGTGCAGCCAATCGCCTTTGAAGGCTTCTTTGGTTTCCTCGGGCTTATCGAGATACCCGGCCATAACCTGCGGACCGCGCACGCAGATCTCCCCCGGCTCTCCATCAGGTACTGGATTGCAATCGTCATCCAGCAGTGTGCACTGGATATAAGGATGTGGTTTGCCGCAGGAGGCGAGCCGCAGCGGGTTGTCGACCAGATGCTCTCCTTTGCGCAGCACCGTAATGGCCAGCGGCGCTTCGGACTGGCCGTAGAACTGGAAGAAGATCGGCCCCAGTTTCCCTATCGCGTCTTTCAGCCGTGAAGGTGGGAACGAAGATGCACCGTAATAGATCGTCTCAAGGCTCGACAGATCGAACTCTGCAAACCGGGGATGATCGATCAGCGCCAGCACCATCGTGGGCACCATCAGCGTGGTGGTGATGCGGTGTTTCTGGATGGCGTCCATGAAACTGACCGGCTCAAACGCGGGCAGCACAAACATTGATCCGCCTTTCAGCAGGATCGGCGCAAGCACTGAAGCGCCCGCATGACTCAGCGGAGAACAGACGAGGTGGCGTATCTCCTCCGGCCACTCAAACTCAGACATCAGTACCTGCGTCACCATCGAGCTGGAGCGATTGGTGGTGAGCACGCCCTTTGGCTTTCCAGTTGTACCGCCGGTAAAAGCAATGCCGATAACATCCGTCGGGTTGCCCGGCTTGGGCTGCAAAGGTCCGGGCGTGAACGTGCTCGATAGCTCAGCCAACGATGCTCCCACGCCGGAATATTCAATTGCAAACACATGCCGAAGGCAGCTCGCCCGGCTTTTCAGCTCGCTGACAATCTCTTCAAAATTCGCATCATCGTACACCAGAGTATCGATGTTCGCACTTTCGATGACGTATAGATAATCCTCAAGCGATCCATCGGATGTAGAGTCGTCGAAATCAAATCTGCAAAACGAAAACAATAAGATACACCGGGAACTTCGGGTCTGTTCTTGGAAAGCAGAGCAGCACGCTGCGGCTTTGGATCGAGCGACAGAAGGAACTGGGAGTAACGGCTGATGCTGTCGCGAATGTCGCGCGCCGTCAGAACCATGCCATCTTCCAGCATGATTACGGAACGGTCGAGATCGAATGAAAGCGCATGAGCGATCATCTCGGCAGGGGTCGGCGGTCTGTGCAATGCGTCCATCCATGTCTCTCCCATTTCAAAGTTATTGTTATTTCTTGTTCTTGGATTCCCTCGCAAAGAAGGCAGCGATGGCCTGCTTGTTGGCTTCGGTGCCCAGCAGCCCCCGCATCGCCGCGTTTTCGGCATCGCGGATGGACTGGATCGCAGGAAGATGCGCCGACATCATAAGCTGCTTGGTGGCACGCAGCGATTGCAGCGGGCAATCCTCAAACTTGCGCGCGAATGCCCGTGCTCGGTCCATCAGCTGATCCAGCGGGACGGCCTCTTGCGCCAGCCCGGATGCCACAACTTCCTGGGCAGCAAACCATTCACCAAGCAGAAGAGCACGGGAAGCCTCGGCCCACCCCATCTTCAACGGGAAGGTGTAGCTTGCCGAAGCCTCCGGACACAGGCCAAGCTGGCTGAACGGCGTGCGGAACTTTGCGTTTTCGGCCACGAACACGAAATCGCAGTAACCCAGCATGGTAAAGCCGAAGCCTACGCCAAGGCCATTCGCCGCCGCAATCAGAGGCTTGTCGAAAGTCTCGAACGCTTCTTCCAGCCGTACGAAAATATTGCGTGTATCGGCTCTGGCTGCATCTTCGGGGGAGCGCGTATTCGTGCCCTGCATGTCTCCAAGGTCGGCACCGCTGCAAAAGGCACGTCCCGCTCCGGTGATGATGACAGCATGAACAGTGTCATCTGCGCGGACTTCCTCCATCGCTTCGGCAAGCTGTAAAATCAAAGCGGAATTGAGCGCATTCAGCCGATCAGGACGGTTCATCGTTACCGTCGCCACGCCACCATCCCGCTGGATCAGAATAACTTTATCTTCACTCACAGACACAACCTCCCCCTCTTATGCGCCAAGCTGACTGGCCATCACGCCGGAATTAGCGCGACGACGGCGGCATCGACATGCGTTCCCAGATTGTTTTTCCCCACGACCCGAATGGTGACTTCCTCGCCATCAATTGCCGTCACTTCACCTTGCAGTACCAAAGTATCGCCGGGAAAATTGGGCACCATCAGCCGCAGGTCCGTGGACTTCAGACGGGTTTTCGGGCCGCCCCATTTCGTGGCAACACCACCGACCAGTGCTGTAGTCGTCAAAATATTGGTGAATATATTCGGCTGCCCAAGGCTGCGCGCCCAATCGACATCGTGATGAATGGGATAGAAATCGTGGGTTGCCAGCGCTGTGGCAATCACGAAGCTGGGCGTAATCGGAAATACCGATGCTTCTGTAACCTGCCCAACTTCCGGCCGCCCGGACAATGCGTCGCCGGGGCGGCTTTTCGGCACCTTGTCCATCTTGGGCAGAACCAAGGCCTTGGGCGCGCTGTCGTCCGATGCTCCCGCTTCCTTCGATTTTTCGCGATAGCGCAGCAGCGTCCAGTACTGAGTGGCGATCGCCTCACCGTTCTGATCCACATAGTCCAGCCGCGTCGTCAGGAAGTGCCCCTTGCCCATGGCGGTGTTTTTCTCAGCGGTAACTGCATCCACCTTGCTGATACAGGTGATGTGATCGCCCGGAGCATAATCCCGATGGTAGATCTGGCGGCAATTAGTTGCGGCACTGTTCACATAGCCGCGCTCTCCGAGAATGGCGTATGTAGTGGGCAGCGTCGGTTCTTTACCCACACCAGAACGATCTATGCCCTTCGCCGCCGCATGGGCAATCCACGGTGCCATGCCTGGGCAATCGCGAGTTCCCAGCGCCATTTTCGAAAGCGGCGGCATCATCCATGCCTGGATCATCGTGGGCGGTGCGATGATGCCCGAACGTCCAGACGCAAGGGCGGCGTTTTCGTCACGATAAACGGGATTATCGTCCATCATCGCATCGGCCCATATCGAAATCATGGCTTGATTGACCTGGTGCGCCGATCGCGTTTCGTGCCCCTTGTCTTGCGCGACGCTTTCCTGAAGCCGCACATTGAATTCCACGTCCGCCGTTTCTGGCATACCTGTCACGTAGCTATCCTCCCCACCACCCGTGACTTCTGAAACGAGCCATTCCGGAACGGTTTGTTCGCGAGAGGTTGCACGCGCGCGTTCCGGATTCAATCACTGAATCGCATCAACCAGAGAAGCGGCGGTAATCGGTGGACATACCGCTTCCGCTGTGAAAAACCGTTTGCGGAAACGTGGTGATAAAGCACGGACCATCGGGAGTTGGAAGTGAGCCAGAAGAGCGCGATCTGCGGGATCGGGGAATCCGTCTATTACAAGCGCGGCGAATCCCCCCACACCGAATTCCAGCTGGCCTGTATCGCCATCATGGCCGCCGCGAAGGATGCTGGCCTCGCCTTGTCGGAAATAGACGGGTTCGTTTCATACAGTGATAGCCGAAATGGCCCCACGCGGCTTGCGGCGGCGCTAGGGATCAAGAACCTGCGCTTTGCCGCCACGACATGGCCCGGCGGCGGCAACAGCGTGGCAGGTGCAATGCAGATCGCCGATGCCGCAGTTCGCGCCGGCTACGCGAATAACGTCGTTGTCTTTCGCGCCATCGCGCAAGGGCAGTTCGGTCGGTTTGGGCAAGCACAGTCTGGCACGGGCGGCGTGCTGGGCGGCTCGTTCTCCTACAACGGCCCATACGGTCTGATGACCCCCGCACAGCAATGCGCCCTTCGTACCGCCGCTTTCATGCATGCGCACGGCATCTCGCAGGAGGCGCTGTGCGATATTGCCTTGGCCTGTTACGCCAACGCTCAGCACAATCCGCGGGCGCTGAAGCATGGCCAGCCCCTGACACGAGAAGCTTATCACGCGTCACGCTGGATCGTGACGCCCTATCACCTCTATGACTGCTGCCCGGAAAACGACGGTGCTGCCGCCTGCATCGTGACTACGGCTGAACGAGCAAAGGACCGTTCGGCAAAGCCCGCCTATGTGACGGCCACGGCACAAGGCAATGGCCCCAGCTTCGGGGAATATACGCCCGGAGATTACCAATCGTCGTTTTATGGTCCGGTTGCACAGAACTTATGGAACTATGCGGGGCTCAAACCCACGGACATGGACGTTGTTCAGTTCTACGAGAATTTCACCGGGGCGGTACTCATCGCCATGGCCGAAATGGGTTTCGCGCCCCCGGAAGGTATCGAAGAGTTCGTTTCAAACGGCGCATTGGAAGGAGCGGATGCAAAGCTGCCGTTCAACACCAGCGGTGGCAATCTGGCAGAAGCCTACATTCACGGTTTTGAACTTATCAACGAAGCTGTCCGGCAGATCAGGGGCCAATCGACCTGTCAGGTTGCCAATGTTGAGCATGCGTTGGTCGTCGGCGGGCCAGGCTATGCGCCGGGAAGCGCGCTCGTGCTGGGAGCATCGGAATGAAACGGCTTGAACAGCGGGTACTGGGCGAAAACTGGTTGCTGCCCAATCTTGATCACCTCAACAGCATCTTCTTCACCAGCGGCAAGCTGATGCTCCAGCAATGTGAAGAATGCGGCAATATCCAGCACCCACCCGAAGACGTTTGCCGCAAATGTCAGGGGTTTTCCCTTGGCTATTTCCATAGCGCCGGTGCCGGTAGGGTCGCCTCAGTAGCGGTCAACCATCACCCGATCTATCCTGGCATGAAGGACGTTGTGCCCTATGCCATCGTGCTGGTTTCGGTAGACGATGCGCCGGGGTTGCTTGTGGTGGGCAACGCCATTGGCGTGCCGCTAGAGGACGTGAAGATCGGCGCTGTCGTGCGTGTTATCTTTGAAGAAGCCCACGACAAGAGAAATGATGTGCAGCTGTTCATCCCGCAGTGGGAAGTCGTTCGTTAGCGTCCCTCGCCAAAACGAATGTCCCCCTGCACCATTAGCACAGGAACAAAACTCCCCTACCTCCGTTCATTTAACACGGGAATTTGAGGAGTTTGATATGTTCAAATGGGCGTTGATTTTTGCCGTCCTTGCCTTAGTCGCAGCGTTGTTTGGCTTCGGCGGAATGGCAGGCACGTTTGCTGGTATCGCCAAGATTCTGTTCTTCGTGGGACTGGCGTTGGTCGCAATTTTCCTGGTTTTGGGAGTCGCGGCAGGGAAGAAAATTTCAGGCCGTTAGGGTGATGAGCTTACTGGTCGCCGGGCGCCATCGCGTGCCGGCGGCCTAAGCTCCCAAATCCGCGCCAATTGGGCAATATTAGTTGTCCGGTCATTCGTCTGCGCGGTCCAACCTTTTTGAAAAAATGCCAACTTTTCATTTATACAATTCATCTACGGCGGTGACATGGTCGCCTCCGAAATCCCACGCGCATTCAATATACGCCGCCATTTGCCACCCCAGCATTCCTGGCCGGTGCTTTGGCTGTTAACCATTTCTTTTGGATGCATGTTCTTGCTGCTTTACGCTTCGACGCGAAGTCAAGACGCAGCTCATCTTGAGCGAGAAGCGGAAACACTCAAGGGTGCGATCCAAAACGCCACCAACATGGCGACGCGGGATCTTCAGGATTATGCCCGATGGGATGACGCCATCCGGCACACGGCGGATGGCGTCGACAATGAATGGATCAATGACAACATCGTTTCTTACTTGGGGCGGATCCAGGACTATTCGCATCTGTACATCCTGGATGAGCAGGACCGTCCGGCTTTCGGCTTTGGTCCGCAACCCTCAAACGGCTCACCTCAAGCATTGCTTGGTGACGCATTCGCCGACTCCATCCCGGCTATACGAAAAATGCCGATCAGTTCGGGGCCGATTGTAAGCGGCTTCAGCCGCAGTGGCACGCGCATCTACATCTATTCGACAGCAGCCATTGTCCCGCTTACTGACAAGGTAAAAATCAGGCCCGGCCCCACGAAGCTCCTTGTGATCGCGCGACAGGTGGACGCTTCCATGCTCGCCTCCACGCCCACAGAAAGTGGAACCCAAAAGCCGCATCTTCACCTCAACCGGGGCAGTGGCCCCGCAGTTGCCCTAAAAGATCTGAACGGTCATCCCATCGCATGGGTGGAATGGGTCCCCCATCGTCCCGGATCCATGTTGCTGCGCCAACTTGTACCCATGTTGGCGGTACTTGCGATTTTTGCCATCCTGGTAGCGGGGCTGATCGTGCGCCGCGGCAGCCTGACGATCGAAGCTTTGCAACAAAGCGAGCTACGCGCCCGCCATTACGCGTTTCATGACTTGCTTACGTGTTTGCCTAACCGCCGAGCGCTCGTTGAAAAATTGTCCAGCCATCTTGCTGACGATACGCCGCTCCATCTGCTCTACATGGATCTCGATGGCTTTAAGGACGCCAACGACGTGTATGGGCACCCGGCAGGGGACCTTCTGCTAAGAGAGGCCGCCGCCCGCATTCAGGCGGCGGTGCCCGGCTCGTTCGTGGCGCGCGCCGGAGGAGACGAGTTTGCCGTTGTCGTTGACGCCGCCAGTCGCGAAGACGCTGACATAGCCTGCGAAGCCATACTCCAGCGGTTCCGCACGCCCTTCGAGATTGGAGCATACCGCATTACGCTTGGCGTAAGTGTAGGCTGCGCGGAGTTCACCAGGCAGCGGGCGGGCGACGAAGACGAAGTAATGCGCCGCGCAGATATCGCGATGTACGCTGCAAAATCAGAGGGCAAGAACCGCGCGTGCCACTACAATCCCTCACTCGATGACGGGCACGTCATGCGCATGCGGCTGGAACGCGCTCTTCAGGAAGCGGTCACAGATGGCGACATCTACGTCTCCTACCAACCGATAGTTCATGCTGACACTTTGCGTCCTGCCTCGTTCGAAGCGTTGGCACGCTGGGATCATCCGGAACATGGCAAGGTACCGCCTGACGTCTTCATCCCGATTGCGGAAATGAACGGCCTGATAAGCGCCATCGGCAAACAAATGCTGATGCAAGCGTGCAAGGCGATGAGGAATGTGGACGCCAGCTTGGCAATCAACCTGTCACCGGCGCAGTTCTGGGACAGAAATCTGATCGAAGACGTTAAAGAGGTTCTGCAAGTAACTGGTTTTCCACCAGAACGGCTAGAGTTGGAAATCACAGAGGCGCTTATGATCCGCCAACCCGAACGTGCGGCGGATATCATCGAGCGGCTGCGCGACATGGGAATAAAGATCGCTCTGGATGATTTCGGAACCGGCTTTGCAAGCATCGGCTATCTTCAGCGACTAAATCTCGATCGTATAAAGATCGACAAGGCATTTATTGCGCCTCTGGAACATGACCCCCGGTCGCGCGAAATGTTGATGTCGATTGTTGCCTTGGCTCATGCTTTCGATCTCGAAGTCTGTTCCGAGGGCGTTGAGACAGAGGCGCAATTAGAAATCGCTGTCGCTGCGGGGTGCACCAGACTGCAAGGCTGGCTTCTGGGACGCCCCATGACACCCGATGAACTTCAGTCGTGGATGGATCAGCAGTCTGGCCGGATACCCGCCGCGGCATAGCTGCCTTCCAAGAGCCGTGGCTGGAGCGATTCAATTTCGCTCCAGCCAAACCTTACAACTCAGATATGACGCCTCGCCCCGCCTTGCTCCGGCCGCCTCTTTTCCAAGTGGCGTTTAAGGAAGTAGCCCCCCACCCCGGCAGCAACGAGACCCACGGGGCCAAGGCGACGAGCCAATGCGGCCGCTCCGACGCCCAGAGCAGCTCCGCCCGGCCCACTAATGCCTGAAACGTGCTTTGCTGCGCGGTTGCCGGCAATTGCGCCGATGATCTTTCCAATCATACTTGATCCTTGCTGATTTTTGAAATGTCGCTGCCTGTCAATCGTCCGTGAGGCCAAATCCGATCTTCATGATTACCTGGAAACGGGCAATGTCCGAGCCATCCAGTGCCCCTCGGATTTCTCGCACTTCAAACCATTGCAGATTGTCGACCGTTTTGCTTGCGCGTGAAACTGCCCCTCGTATGGCATCTTCAATCCCGGTTTCAGATGTTCCGACAACCTCGATCACCTTTGCAACATCGCTCATCTTGCTCTCCCATCGTGGTATTATGGGGGGCAACGTGCGGATAACGCTGCGGTTCCTTTCGCACGTGCGAGTTCCGTCAACCAGCCTGATGCGGAAGTTCGGCAAATCGTCGCCAAACTTAACAAATCATTATCTATACTCAAGGTAGATTCCGCGCATGACACGGGGCATACGACGAGAACGGCGAGCGGGCTACAACAGGCTAAAATGGCGCCGTGCGCATTTCCTGCAGTTGCCACCAATATTGTCGCTACCCCTTCTCCTGATGGCTTGGGGTTTAGCGATAGTTGGCGATGTCCTGACCCCGCCAACGCTCTGGTTCGGTCCGGTCTATCTGCTTGTGATTGGATATGCCGCATGGATGTTGGGTCGGATCAGTGCAGTGGTGCTGGGGATCGCCGTTATGACGGTCAATTTCCTGCTCGGTACTGCCAGCCAATTTCCTTACGAGCCGAACTCATCCCTGTTGAACCTCTCTATCAAGGCCACAGCGGTAATCGGCGTCGTGCTTCTTCTGGGCAACGCGCGAAAAGCTCTTGAGAGAGAATGGACGCTCGCCCGAACAGACCATCTTACTGGCGCGTTGAATCGCCAGGCCTTCTTTGAAGAGGTTGGTTTGCGCGATGCATCGCCACGCTGGTCCGTACTGTTTTATGCCGATTTGGACGGGTTGAAACGGATCAACGACAGCCTGGGCCACAAATATGGCGACAGGAGCATTGTGGGATTCGCTGAGCGAGTAAGATCCGCCATTCGCACGGAAGACCTGTTCGCGCGCATGGGCGGCGACGAGTTCGTGATCGTCATGAATGTTCGGGATGAACAAGCTGGCATTGCGGTGGCGCAACGACTTAACTACTCCCTGAACGTCGATGGCCCACGTATTGAGCAGACAGCGCTAATCTGCAGCCTTGGCGTGTTAATCCTGCCACCCGGGCGGCGCTCCATCGATGTCGAGTTAAAGGCGGCCGATATGCTGATGTATGAGGCTAAACGCCTCAGAATTGGCATGCTCGCTGCGACGGCAACGAGGACCAGCCATGGTATTGCATTGTCCCGGCACATCTCCAGTTCTCAGCCAACTCAACGCAATACCGCGATCCGATCGCATCAACGCGAGCTCGACGCTGAAATCAAACCAACCGGTCTTCCACCTGTCGCAGTCGGAACCGCAGTTCCATCAGCGATTGCAGAAGAGGAAATTTCAATGTCACATCAGTGAGCTGATCTTATCATCACCGGGTAATGCGTGAGCTCCAATTCGACGAGAACCGCATCATTCGCACATATGAAAAGGCGATCTTCCCGCCAGCGCGTTGCGCGCCATCTGCCCCCTGTCGTGGGACGCAAGCGAGCCGCCGGGCAGTTCGTCATCCCAAAACCCATCATCCGCATAGATACGCAAGGCTTCTTCGTGGTGGGCAACGTTAGTCACCACCCCTTGCAGCAGCGCTGCGGCGGAAAGCACTTCGGGAAAATCATCGCCATCACCCGCCCGCACCATCGCCGCAAGATCCTGACGCTGCATGCCATCAAGGAAGGCCGCAGCAAAAGTGCGGGCCTTCCCAATCACTTTCTCATTCATCGCGCTTGGCTGCGTCCTGTGCATCCAGTTTTGCCCACAGACGCTCCGTGCCCGCTTCCTGCGCTTTGTTGACGAATTGCGAGGCAACCAGCCAACCCTTGATCGGCTGTAGCGGATAGACGCAGCCAATCGCCAGCAGCGGGAACGATGTAAACAGGTGAACCCAGAACGGCGGGTCAAAAGCAACCTGCAGCCAGACCACGAAGAAGATCAGCGGAAAGGCCACTATGCACAGCGAAAAGAACGCCGGCCCGTCATCCGGAGCCGCGAATTTGTAATCCAGCCCGCAGTTCGGACAGGTATCGTTGAGTTTCAGCCACTTGCGAAACATCTTTCCTTCACCGCAACGCGGGCAAAGACCCTTCCAGCCGCAACGGAAGATCCAGCGTGATTTTTCATCAGCTCCGAAAGTGCTCTTTTCCATGTCCAACCTCTGTGGGGCAGGTTTTGACTTACGACTCACGCACCGCAAATCCTGTATGGACATCATATGGATTTTGTATGCATATAAAACAACATCAAAATCCGAAGCAATCTGGGACATGACATGTGGTTGCCTGAAATTGACCGCGTCGCCGGCCCGAAATACCTTTCCATCAGCAGCGCCCTGCGTCGCGACATTGAAGCCGGGCGGCTCCGCGAAGGGGACCGGCTGCCACCCCAACGCGACCTTGCCGAAGCCCTCGGCGTCGATCTGGGCACAGTCACGCGAGGATATGCCGAAGCGCGTCGGCTGGGCCTGATAGCAGCCGATGGCCGGCGCGGCAGCTTCGTACGCAGCCCCGGCGCGGCAATCCCGATCGCAGAACAGATTGCGCCGTTCGATACGGGAATGAATTTACCGCCTCTGCCGCTTCGCAGCAGCCTGCCCGAACGGTTTGCGGCTGACGTGCGGGAAATCCTTTCCGGCCCCTCCGCATCTAATCGACTGCAATATCAGCCAACCGGCGGCGCCCCGATCGACCGGCAAACCGGGGCCGCATGGCTGCAGTCCCGCGGGATCGACGCCCATGAAGACACGGTGCTCGTCGTCAGCGGAGCGCAGACCGCCCTACACGCCATTGCCCATTCCGTACTTGAACCGGGCGACGCCGTTTGCACCGCCCGCTTTGTCTATCCCGGCTGGCTGGCCGTAGCGCGGCGACGCGCCCTGTCCATCGTCCCGATCGGTTCCGATGATGAAGGCGTGCTGCCTGATGCGCTGGACGAAGCTTGTGCCAACCAGACGATCCGCGCAGTCTACCTTGTGCCCACCAACGACAACCCCACCGCCACGACAATGACAGCGAAGCGCCGACAAGACATCGTGGACGTGGCGCGGCGGCACGACATCGTGGTTATCGAGGACGATGCCTATGGGCTGCTTCCTTCCGATCCGTTGCCACCGCTTGCTTCACTTGCTCCAGAACGCACCTGGCACATCACCAGCCTTTCCAAGAGCATCTCGCCATCGCTGCGCGTCGCCTATTTGCGAGCGCCAACAATGCGCGATGCATGGCGGCTTTCGGCCGACGTTCACGAAACGTCGATCATGGCTCCGCCCCTTAACGTCGCAACGGCCACAAAGTGGCTGCGCGAGGACACGTGGGCCGAACTGGTTGACGAAGTACGACGCGAATGCGTGGACCGCCAAAAGATCGTCCAGCAAATACTTCCGGACGGGTGTTATCGCGCGCACCCGGAAGGATACCATCTGTGGATTTCGCTATCGGGAGACATTGCCCCGGCAGAGATCGTCAGTGCGCTGGCTCCCACTGGCCTGCTGGCGGTTTCCGGCGAGACATTTGCTGCGGACCGCACGACCCCGGAGCGCGGAATCCGAGTCTCTATCGGCGGCGGCCTGAGCCGCGATCGCCTTTCACGCGCGCTGCTCCTGCTGGACACGCTATTGCATCACCGGGGACACCGCGCCGCGCCGGTCGTTTGACGGGGTCAGGCAGATATATCCGCGAACTTTGCATCCAGAACTTTCGCGGCATCAGATCCCGCGATTTCGATCTGTAAACCTCGCTGCCCGCCGTTGATGAAGATGGCATCCCAAAGGATGGCTGTCTCGTCGATCACCACCGGCACTGCCCGCATTTGCCCGAACGGGCTGATGCCGCCGATCTTGTAGCCGGTAAGCCGCTCGGCATCGGCGGGCTTCATCATGGCTGCGCTTTTCGCCCTGAAAGCCGCTGCGGCTTTCTTCATGGATACTTCGCCGCTGCTGGGCGCAATTACGCAAGCAGACTTGCCATCGGCCAGCACCATCAGCGTCTTGAACACTTGCGCGGGATCGGCTCCGATTGCCTCCGCTGCGGCCTGCCCAATACTGTCCACGGACGGATCGTAATCATAGCTGCGCAAGTTGAAGGCGATGCCCGCCTTCTCCAGCATTCTTGTCGCACGGGTGGCTTGCGCCATTGCTATCGTCCTGCGTCATTCAGGTAAGTACATGCGCTCTGCCGGGCTTGACCAGCCACCGCAACTAAATCGTTGGCCTGCCCGCTGAAGAGGTATATGGGCGCGTCGAGCCTGATGGATTCCATTGGTCTCAAGATCGCGCTGGTGCCCGCAAGGGCTTAAAACGGGAACGCGGTGCGGATGCCTTCGGCTTACGCCGAAGCTATCTTATTCCGCGGCTGTCCCTGCAACTGTGAGCGGTGAGCAAGATATCAATCGCCCTTCGTTCCCAACGATGGGCAGTCACTGAGCCAAACGCTAATCAATGCGGGGGTCGGGAAGGCAGATATCACGCGATGACCCGCAAGCCAGGAGACCTGCCCGCGCACTGGTCGCTCTTGCCTTGGTCCAGGGGATGGTCTTGGCACGGTAACTCTCCGTCTGAGCGACGAACTGTGCGGCTGGGGCCGCATCGGTGCGCGGTTGCTGGTGCATGGTGCCTGTCCGTCGTCGCGTGCTGACCGTCGTTTCGGAAAGCTGGCAGCATGCTAGCATCGTATCGCCGGCACGCCCCGCCATTATGTTGCTCGGGCGCCATGGGAATACCCATGAAACACTATATCTCGTTCGTTTCGCTGCTTGCACTGGCAACGCCAGCCTTTGCCGAAGAAGCACCCTTTGATCTGTCGGCAGAGGACCGGGGCGGCTCTGCTAATTCCATCGTCGTAACGGCCTCGCGATCAGGCGATGGGGTGCTCGTCAAAGAGCTGGGGTCATCCGTCACCATTCTTGATGCGGAAGCGTTTGAACAGCGCCAGACCCGCGTGGTTTCCGACATTCTGCGCGATGTTCCCGGCGTTGCCGTCAGCCGTGTGGGCGGGATCAGCAGCACCACGCAGGTGCGGTTACGGGGGACGGAAGGCAACCACGTGCTCGTCCTGATCGACGGCATTGAGGCTTCCGACCCCTATCAGGGGGAGTTCGACTTCGGCACGCTGATCGCCGATCCCGCTGCGCGCATTGAAGTCCTGCGGGGCCAACAGTCCTCACTTTACGGTTCCGACGCCATCGGCGGCGTGATCCAATACATCACCCTTACGGGCCGGGAAGCACCGGGGGTGAGCGCCCGCGCCGAGGGCGGCTCCTTCGGAACCTTATCTGGCAGCGCACGGGTTGCCGGTGTTTCCGGCGATCTCGATTATGCGCTTTCGGGCACGTACTTTCACACCGATGGATGGCCGACTGCCCGAAACGGCACCCGCGACATCGCATCGGACAATGCCGGGGTCAGCGGCAAACTGATCTGGACACCGGCCGATAACTTGAAGCTCATCGCCGTTGCTCGCTACAGCCAAGCAAAGGCAGAGGAGAACACCACCGAAGACAATCCGGCCAGCCCGCTGTTCGGCTATATCGTCGACAGTCCTGGCCTCCACTTCCGGCTAAAAGGATTCTACGGTCTCCTCCGCGGAGAGTTCTCTGCGCTTGAGGGCCTCTGGACCACCGCCCTCACCGGCCAGATCGCCGATACGCGGCGCCGGAGCTACAATGAGGCGGGCCTCAATTACGGCAACAATGGCCGCCGTCTGAAGGGATCGCTTGAATCCAGCCTTCGCCTTGGTACCGATACTGTCGGTCATCGCCTTACCGCTGCCGTGGACGTTGAGCAGGAGGAATTCCAGAACAAGACGCCCGGCACCGGATCTCCGTTCGATGCCTTTGTGGGCAAGCGTCATACCGAAAATCTCGGCCTGGTCGGCCAGTACGAAGTGCTGGTGAATGATGCGCTTTCAGTTGGCGCATCCATCCGGCATGATCGGAATGATCGCTTCGATGATCCCACCACTTGGCGGGTTCAAGGTAGCTATGCCTTCTCAACCGGAACGCGCGTTCGCGCTGCCTACGGCACCGGGGTGAAGAACCCGGGGTACTTTGACCTCTATGGCTATTCCGATGGCAACTACATCGGCAACCCCGGCCTGCGTCCCGAAAAGTCGAGAGGCTGGGAAGCTGGCATTGAACAGCAGCTTGACGAAGGCAGCACGATCGGCGTCACCTATTTCGATAGCAAGCTGAAGGATGAGATATTCATCACTTATCCCGCCCCGAACTTCATCGCCACGCCTGCAAACCGCGATACCCGGTCCAGCCAGCATGGTTTTGAAGTATTCGCCAGTGCCCGCCCGATCCCGCAATTGCGACTGGATGCGACTTACACTTACCTCAAAGCGAGCGAGAACGGCGTGGTCGAAGTGCGCCGGCCGAGACATATCGGCAGCTTCAACGCTACAATCTTCAGCAATGACGAGCGGTTTTCCGGCACACTGACTGTACGATACAATGGCCGCCAGGAAGACGTTGCTTATATCGACCCCAGCTATATCCCGGTGTCGGTTACGCTGGACGAATTCGTGCTGGTCAATCTGAACGCCGAATACAAAATCACGCCTGCCGTGACCGTTTTTGGGCGGGTCGAGAACCTCATCAACGAGCGCTATGAGGAAGTGTTCAGCTTCGCGACTGCAGGACGCGCGGCCTATGGCGGGGTCCGCGTCAACTTCTGATGAATCAAGCGCTCGCCTTTTCCGAGCATATCGTCACCGCACTGTCGGCCTGCGCCGACAGTGCGGTGTGCGCCTTGCATCGGGTGCTAGTGGCGGGCGATCTGTGCCGCGAGACTGCGCGCGGCATCCACATAGGCGGGTCCGCCGCATACGGTCCACGCCTCTGGCACCCGAAGCCGAGGGATGTCATTCAGCAGCGGATGGTGCAGCATCTCGGATCCCTGATCGGTCACGCGATCCGTAGCAGTTTCGACGATCAGGTAATCGGGCTGCGCCGCCATCATTTCTTCAAGGCTCATGGAGGAAAGGGTCGGCTTGCCGAGTTTCCCAGCAAGATTCACCAACCCCGCCCGCGCAATGAGATCGTCAACCAGTGTATCCGTTCCGGTGAGAAAGCCGCGTCGCTGGTAATAGGCGGCAACCCTGCCCTCACCGGGGCGCGGAAGGCCAGCAAGATCCCGGTCCATGCGCGCAATCAGCGCCTCGCCGCGCTCCGGATGGCCGACGGCAGTCGCGAACTGGCGAACCTGGGCAACGATATCAGCATAACTATCGGCAATGGTGAAATCGAGCGTCGGGTAATTCCGGTTCGCTACGGCAACGACAGCGGGATCGCTACTCGCCGGCATGCCGATGACCAGGTCAGGCTCTATCGCCAGAATTTCCTCGGCAGAGCCATCAAGGATCGGAATGTCGCCAATCTTACCCGCCACAGCGGACATGTCACGATTAGCGGCGTTCCGCGAGAGACCGGCGATCTGCTCCGGGTCGGCCAATTCGACAAGGTATTGGTCGGCACAGAGATTGAGCGAGACGATACGCTGCGGTCGGTCCGCCTTTTGGGCAGCTTCTGCCGATGGGCGGGCCGCGGCGAGACCGATGACAACTGCGGCGCTCACGGCGATACCGAATGCAAGGTTTCTGATGGACGGCATTGCGATGCCACCCATAACAACACGCACCCCGGAAACAAGCGCCACCGGGCAAGCAATCCGATCGCGAGGTAGCCGTGCCGATTGCCCGTCCTGATGATACGCATTCCCCCGCCCGCAATCACTGGCTGATACCGGGATTACTGGTGCTGCTGGTGATCGCAGCCTTGGCATCATTGGCGCTGGGAGCAGTCGCCATCCCCATCGATCGTCTGCTTGCCGTCGTCACAGGGCAAGGCGATCACATTGCGAGCGCCATTCTGCTGGAGCTACGGCTGCCGCGCACACTTGTTGGCCTTGGCGTGGGTGCAATGCTGGGATTGGCAGGAGCCGCGCTGCAAGGATACCTGCGCAATCCTCTGGCCGAACCATCCGTACTAGGTGCCTCCAATGCCGCCGCGCTTGGAGCAGTTGCGGCGATCTACTTCGGGCTTGCCCAATGGCACCTGCTGGCTCTGCCCGCCCTGTCTGTTGCGGGGGCAATGATGGCACTCCTCCTGCTCTTCACACTTGCTGGCAAGTCCGAAAGCCCGTTGACGCTGATACTTGCGGGGATCGCGGTTGGTACGCTGGCTGGCGCGGGGATCAGCCTTGCCCTTAACCTCTCGCCCAATCCCTTTGCGGCGATGGAGATCATGAATTGGCTGCTCGGCTCTATCGAGAACCGTTCGATGCAGCACGTCTGGATCGCCCTGCCCTGCATCGCAATCGGCTTTGTGCTTCTGCTGATGGACGGCCGGTCGCTCGACGCGCTGACCTTGGGCGATGACGGCGCCAGTGCGCTGGGAGTGGACCTTCGCCGCACGCGGCTGCGACTGTTGCTGGGGGTTGCCATCGGGGTTGGCGGCGCAGTTGCGGTGTCTGGCGCGATCGGCTTTGTTGGCCTGATTGTGCCGCATCTCGTTCGACCGCTAACCGATCGCAGCCCCTCATCCGTGCTAGTGCCCTCAATGCTGGGGGGGGCGGCGTTGTTGACGCTGGCTGACATAGCCGTGCGGATAATTCCCACGCAAAGTGAACTAAAGCTTGGCGTGGTGACCGCATTTCTGGGCGTACCAGTTTTCCTCCTTCACCTGATGCGGGAGCGGCGCCTGTGGTGAAAGTCACCCTCGAAGCTCTGGAAGTGCACCTTGGTGGACGAGCTGTCGTCAGTGGCGTGGATGCCGCATTCACACCCGGCTCGCTGATCGGCGTTATCGGGCCCAATGGCGCCGGCAAATCCACAATGATCCGTGCTTTGCTGGGACTGATCCCTCCAAGCGGGGGCAGGGTCTTGCTGGATGGCAAGCCCCTTGCGCAGATGCACCGCCGCGATGTCGCCCGAACGATCGCCTATCTTCCACAGGGGCAGACGCTGCACTGGCCGCTCAATGTCGAGCGGTTGGTCGCACTGGGCCGCTTGCCGCATCTGGGGCCATTATCGCGCATTTCGGCCCGCGATCTGAAGATCGTGGAAGATGCCATGGAGCGCGCCGATGTCGCGCACCTGCGCGGCCGCTCTGCAATCGAGCTGTCCGGAGGCGAACGAGCGCGCGTGCTGCTTGCCCGTGCGCTGGCGGTTGGCGCGCCCGGCCTCATCGCTGACGAGCCACTCGCCTCGCTCGATCCCGGCCATCAGATGGACGTTATGGAACTCTTGGCGCAGGAAGCTGCAAGTGGCTCGCTAGTGATCGCGGTCCTCCACGATCTCACTATGGCCGCCCGATATTGTGACCGAATTGTGCTGATGAACGGGGGACACGTGGCGGCGGATGGCGCACCTCTCGAAGTGCTGACGCCCCAGCGATTGCTAAACGTCTATGGCATCAACGCCGCGGTGCGGATCATTGAGGGCGTGCCGATGGTGGTTCCCTTCGCGCGGGATGGTTGAGAAGCCCCTGCGCGGCATGCTCGCCCTCTCAAAGTGTCGTGAAGATCGCGCCGAAATCTTCACTGCCATGGCCCGCCTTGTTGAATGCCTCATATATCTCGGTCGCATGCTGGCCGAGTGGCACCCTGGCGCCGGCTTCCCGGGCAGCGGCCATGGCGATTCCCAGATCCTTGAGCATAAGCGCTGCTGCAAATCCGCCCTGATAATCATTGTCCGCCGGGCTGGGAGCACCAATTCCCGGCGCGGGCGTGTAGTCGTTCAATGACCAATTGTAGCCAGTAGCCCTTGAGCTGATTTCGTAGAATGTCTGCATATCGAGGCCGTTCTTCTCGGCCAGCTTCAGCGCCTCACATGTTCCGATCATGTGGATCGCCAATAGCATATTGTTGCACATCTTGGCCACCTGTCCGGCCCCAATCCCTCCAGCGTGAATGACCGTATTGGCCATGGGATCGAGCACGAGTTTCGCGCGGGCAAACCCATAATCGCTACCGCCTACCATGAAAGTCAGAGTGCCGCCTTCTGCCGCGCCGATGCCGCCAGATACGGGAGCATCGACCATTTCATACCCGGCATCTTTGGCCAATCCCGCCACGTCTCTCGCCGTCGTAACATCAATGGTCGAACAATCGAGCAGCAGCGCCGATGCCGGAGACTTGCCGATCACGTCTGCTGTATAGACGTTCTTTACTACGGCACCGTTGGGTAGCATCGATACAACTGCATCGACACTCTCGATCGCTTCGCTGATGTTACTGAAAGGCTCGCATCCGTTGCTGCGCGCACGATCCAGCGCCTCTTGCGAAACATCAAACGCGCGCACCGTATGCCCCGCCTTCACGATGTTTGCGGCCATGCCGCCGCCCATGTTGCCAAGGCCGATGAATGCAATCTTCACGTCGGCTCACTCCCGCGATGGCGAATTTATAATACGCCACACCTGCGCAGTTGCTTTTATGAATAATCTTGCGCGCGCTGAACGTTCCTCACTCTGGCCCTGAACGCAAGTGAAACCGTGCACCGGAACAGGCTTATTGAAACCGAGACACCCGCACCAACCCTAACCCAGGTCAGCAAGAGCCGTTTGAAATCTCCAGCAAACCTGTGTTACAATTTGCGAAAGGGCGCAGACCCATAAGGAGAGAGGACTATGCTTCGCGTAGATACTGTAGGTGATCGCACGTGCGCAGCACTTTGCTGGATCGGTATGCTGTATATCTTTTATTCGCACCTGATTGCCTGAAACACACCTCATCGCAATCCGCCACCCAACGCGCGGTAAAGTTCGACGGCGTTCGTTTCCCGGATTAATCGGGTAACAACCAGTTCCTGCTCAGCAGAATATTGTGCACGCTGCGAATCCAGCGTCGTCAGGAACCCATCAATGCCCGCGCGAAACCGCGCTTCTGATAGTCGATAAGTAGCTGAGGCATTGTCCGCCAGCGAACGCTGCGCGGCCAGCTGATCGTCAATCGTCCCGCGCCGAGCCAAGGCATCCGCCACTTCACGGAAGGCTGTTTGCAGCGTCTTTTCATACTGCGCCACCATTCCGTCGCGCTCGGCCTTGGCAGCATCCAGATTGCCAGCGTTACGTCCGAAATCGAAAATCGGCACGTCTGCCCCACCTGACACCGACCAGGTATCGCTCCCACCAGAAAACAGATTGGAAAGCCCGAAACTGATCGTACCGAGTGCCGCCGTCAGCGAAATGCGCGGGAAAAAGCTGGCCCGCGCCGCGCCAATATTGGCGTTGGCGGCGATCAGTCGATGCTCGGCAGCAACGACATCTGGCCGACGCAGCAAGACTTCTGACGGCAGATCTGCCGGAAGCCGGCCCAGCGTCGCCCCGGCAGAAGGCAAAGCGTCGGGTAACAATTCCATCGGGACTGTGGTGCCAGCCAACAGGTTCAGCGCGTTCTGATCTTGCGCAACCTGCGTGGTGAGCGCTGCAATATCCGCCGTCGCGCGATCGAGGCTGGTGCGAGCCTGTCGCACCTCAAGCTCCGAAGCTATGCCGGCACGAAAGCGCGCCTGCGTAAGATCAACGGTTTTCTGGAATGCAGCGGCGGTTTTGCGGGCCATACCAAGCCGTTCCTGATCAGCTGCCAGGGTGAGCCATGCCGTCGCGACTTCAGCAACCAACGCCGTCTGCGTAGCCTTGCGGTTCTCATCCACTGCGAAGAACCGTTCCTGCGCAGCTTTTGACAAGTTCCGTACCCGCCCAAACAGGTCAATCTCCCAGGCCGAAACGCCAACGGACGCAGAATAGGTATCGACCCGGCCCGCACTGCCTGCAGACGCAGGCGCGTCCTGTGCGACGGCGCTGCCACTTCCCCCAATCGTCGGGAACACGTCGGCACGCTGCACACGGTATTGCGCGCGAGCCTGCTCTACATTGGCGAGTGCCAGCCGCAGATCGCGGTTGCTCTCCAGAGAAAGCGCGATGACGTCACGCAGGCGTGCATCGGTAAAGAAGTCACGCCACGCGGTGTCCGCCAGTGCCGTGGCGGCGATTTCACCGGATTGAGCATAGGCCGAACCTTCTGGCGCAGCACCGGGCACAGGCAGTTCCGGGCGCACGTATTTCGGCGCCATATTGCACCCAGCCAAAGCGAGCGAGATCGGCGCCAGCGATGCGACGAGAAGCAGAGATTTGCGGTTCATGGAAATTATGCCTCCTGCGGACGGGTGTTGTCCGCAATGCCATCAGCGTCGATCTTCGCGGAAGCGTGAGTGCTGTCCTGACGGAACAGCCGCTTCACTACAAAGAAGAACAGCGGCACGAAGAATATCGCCAGTACGGTTGCCGAGAGCATGCCGCCCACCACGGCCCAGCCAATTGCGTTCTGGCCACCTGCGCCCGCACCCGATGCAATCGCAAGAGGCAGCACGCCAAACACGAAGGCAAAGCTGGTCATCAGGATGGGACGCAACCGCAACTTCGCTGCTTCCAGCGCAGCTTCAGCCGCTCCAAGGCCGCTTCGCATCTTCTCCTCGGCAAATTCCACAATCAGGATCGCGTTCTTGGCGGAAACGCCAATCGTGGTGATGAGGCCAACCTGAAGGTAAATATCGTTATTCAGCCCAACCAGGTTCGCCGCCAACACGGCACCAACCACGCCCAGCGGCACCACCAGTAGCACCGCAATTGGCACCGACCAGCTCTCATACAGCGCGGCAAGGCACAGGAACACGATCAGCAGCGACAAGGCGTAGAGCGCGGGAGCCTGTCCGCTGGAGGTCTTTTCCTCGTAAGAAATGCCAGTCCATTCATAGTCGAAGCCAGGCGGCAGCTTGGCAGCCAGCTCTTCCATCGCTTCCATCGCCGCGCCCGTGCTGTAGCCCGGAGCAGCAGCGCCCGCGATCTGAACTGCAGCCACGCCGTTATACCGCTCAAGTCGGGCCGGGCCGTAAGTCCAGTCCGCCGTCGCGAAAGACGAGAATGGAGCCATTTGGCCAGACGAGCCGCGCACGTAATAGTTACCCAAGGCTTCAGGTGTGGCTCGGAATTCGGCATCGGATTGCAGGAAAACGCGCTTAACGCGGCCCCGATCGATAAAGTCATTCACATACGTGCCGCCCATAGCCGCAGCGACGGTGGTGTTGATATCAGCCTGAGATAGACCAAGCGCAGCCGCAGCGGCCTGATCCACTTTGAGCTTCACCTGCGGGTTATCTTCAATGCCATTGGGGCGCACCTGAGCCAGACGGGGGTCCTGGGCCGCCATTCCAAGCAGCATGTTGCGTGCCTCGATCAGCTTGTCATGGCCAAGATTACCCATGTCTTTCAGTTCGAACACGAAGCCATTGGCATTGCCCAATTCCATCACTGCGGGTGGAGCAAATGCGATGACCTGGCCGACATTATAACCGGCGAAGTGCATATTCGCTCGCTGAGCGACGGCAGCAGGCGTGTTTTCATCGCCTTTCCGCTCATCCCAAGGCCGCAACCGAACGAATACGTTGCCGACGTTCTGGCCCTGACCGGAAAAGCTGAAACCGCTGATCGTGAAGACATTTTCCACGGCAGCCTTTTCCGTGATCATGTAGTGATCGCGCACCGCGTCCATCACACGCTCGGTATCTTCCATGCTGGTGCCAGCTGGCATCGCAACTTGCGAGAACAGGATGCCCTGATCTTCATCAGGCAGAAAACCGCCCGGCAAGCGCAGGAACAATAACGACATGCCGCCGATGATCAGCACATAGACGATCACGGCGCGGACCCAACGATGTTCAACCGTGCGCAGCGCCTTGGCATAGCGGCCCAGCCCGCTGTCGAACGTTCGGTTGAACCAGCCGAAGAAGCCGCCGCGTTCGCCGTGGTCCTTCTTTGCCGGTTTCAATATCGTCGCGCACAGAGCGGGGGTGAGGATCAGCGCCACCAGCACCGACAGCACCATGGCCGAAACGATGGTGATAGAGAACTGGCGGAAAATAACTCCGGTTGATCCGCCGAAGAACGCCATGGGTAGAAACACGGCGGATAGAACAAGACCAATGCCGACCAGCGCGCTGCTGATCTCATTCATCGATTTATAGGCCGCCTCTTTGGGGCTCAGGCCTTCTTCCTGGATCAGCCGCTCCACGTTTTCGACCACGACAATCGCGTCGTCCACCAGCAGGCCGATGGCCAGAACCATGCCGAACAAGGTCAACGTATTGATCGTGTAACCCGCGGCCAGCAGGATCGCGAATGTGCCCAAGAGCACCACCGGAACGGCGATCATCGGGATCAGCGTTGCGCGCCAGTTCTGCAGAAAAACGAACATCACGATGAAGACAAGGATGATCGCTTCAATCAGCGTCTTCACAACTTGTTCGACTGAGAGCTTGATGAACGTCGAATTGTCTACCGGGTAATCCACCTTGATATCGGCCGGTAGATCTTTGGCAAACTTCGCGACTTCCGCTTTTACGCCCTCAACGGTGTCCAGTGCATTGGCGCCCGGCGCCAGTTTCAGGCCGACACCGACGGCTTCCTTGCCTTTGAAACGCGCTTGAAAGCCGTAATGCTCTGCGCCGATTTCCACCTTGGCGACGTCAGCAAGGTGCACAACGGCCCCATCCGTGGTGGAACGCAGGATGATCTGTCTAAATTCTTCAGGCGTGCGCAAACGGGATTGCGCCGTCACAGTTGCGTTGAGCGCCTGCCCCTTTGGCGTCGGCAAACTGCCGATCTGGCCTGCAGAGACTTGCGCATTCTGCGCCTGTACCGCAGCCATCACATCGGGCACGGTGATGTTCAGGTTGGCCATTTTGAATGGATCCAACCAAATCCGCATGGCGTAGGCCGAACCTAACAGCTGCGAATCCCCCACGCCTGCGACCCGGCTGAGCGGGTCAAGCAGCTTGGATGAAACGATATCACCGATGTCGATCTGGTCGTGCGCACCGTTTTCGGAATAGAGCGCGACGACCATCAGGAAGTCTGCGGAGCTTTTGGCCACGCGGATACCGGCGCGTTGTACTTCCTGCGGCAACAGTGGGGTGGCCTGCGCCAGTTTGTTCTGAACCTGAACCTGCGCAATGTCCGCGTCGGTCCCCTGCTCAAATGTCAAAGTGACAGACAAGTTACCTGCAGAATCGCTGGTCGAAGAGAAATAACGAAGGTTATCGATGCCCTTCATCTGCTGTTCGATCAGCTGCGTGGTCGTGTTTTCCAGCGTCTCGGCATCGGCGCCGGGATATTGTGTCTGGATGAGCACGGCCGGTGCGGCAATCGTCGGGAATTGGGCGACCGGCAAACGACTGAGCGAGATTGCCCCGGCCAGCATCACGATGACGGCCAGCACCCACGCGAAAATGGGCCGATCAATAAAGAAGCGCGACATGGATCAGCGCCCCGCTGCTTGCTGAGCAGCTATCAGCTTTGGAGTGCCAGGCTTCACCACCATGCCGGGCTGCAAGTGCAGTTGCCCTTCGACGATCAGCTTGTCGCCTGCCTTCAGCCCGTCGGTAATGACCCACTTGTCACCAATCGCGCGCGCTGCCGTCACCTGGCGCTGCTCAACCTTGTTTTGCGCGTTGACGACAAGTGCGGTTGCCCGTCCCCGCGGATCGCGCGTGATGCCCTGCTGCGGAGCAAGGATGGCATTCTGGCGAACACCCTCCACCACTTGTGCGCGCACGAACATGCCCGGCAGCAGGTAACCTTCCGGATTAGGGAAGATGGCACGAAGCGTCACGCTGCCCGTCTGCGGATCGACGGCGACTTCGGAGAATTGCAAACGACCTTCGAAGGGATAGTTCATGCCGTTCGGAAGCAGCAGCTTCACGCGGAGGTTTTGCTGCCCTTCGCGACTGATCCCGCCTGCAGCCAGAGCCTCTTTCAGGTCAAGGATCTGAGCTGCGGATTGAGTAACGTCTACATAGACCTGATCGCTGCGCAGAATTGTTGCGAGCGGATCAGCCTGGCCCGCCGAAACCAGCGCGCCAGGAGTATATAGTGAGCGCCCGATGCGGCCTGAAATAGGTGCCCTGATACGTGTAAAATCCAGGTTGACCTGTGCCGCCTGAACGCTCGATTGCTGCGCCGCAACATCACCCTGCGCCTGGCGCGCTGCTGCTTCCGCGTTATCGAGTTCCTGCTTGCTGACGGCATTGATACCGATCAAGCTGCGATAGCGTTCTGCTTGAAGCCGAGTCGATTCAATAGACGCTTGCGCCCGAGCAAGATTGCCGCGAGCCGTTCCCAGCGCCGCGCGATAGGGGGCGTCGTCAATCTCATAAAGCACCTGCCCGGCCTTCACCATGGAGCCTTCGGTAAACAGGCGGCGCCGGATTATTCCAGAGATTTGCGGCCTTACTTCAGAGGTTTCCAACGCAGAGATGCGCCCCGGAAGCTCCGTGGTCATGGTCACTGGCTCTTCACGCAGGACGACTACGCCAACGCTTGGAGGCGGCGGCGCAGGAGGAGTTTCGGCTCCGCACGCACCCAAAAAAGCTGTCAGACCGAGAAGCACAACGCGAATTCGCGAACTATTCATTTTCACCACGGGTACGTTAGGAGTCCGGAATGAACGTTCATTCCGCTTGCAGCTTATTAGAAGCTGTGCGAAACCATTGCAAGAGGAAGACGAGCAATCACCAAGGGAAATGCGGCATTGCAGCAAAAGATTTCAACTCGCACCCGAATTGTCGCTGCTGCTCGGAAACTCTTTTCAGAGCGGGGTTTCCATCGCACCGCGATGGCCGATCTGGCCGATCACGCCCAAGTAAGCGTCGGCACCATTTACCGCTCCTTCGCCAACAAGTCAGAGATCGTGCGCGCTATTGCAGAGGCTGACACCCGCGATACGCTTGAAGACTTGCGCGAGAATATCGGCAAAGTGCGGGACGGAACGATTACCGGGGCAGCTGCAGTTGAACAGCTAATATGTGGCTGGATATCGAAGCGGACCGACGCACTTGAATACGAGATCGTCGCGGAAGGTCATCGTAATCCTGAAGTGGCGGAAGTCGTGGTCAGGATAAGCCATCAATTCCGAGGATTGTTCAAGGATTTGGCCGCGAGCCTCCGCTCGGACATATCGGAGGCAGAAATCGAAGGCTTTGCGGAACTGCTGCTCGCCTGCTTGTTCGGCTTGGGGAACCGCGAGTTCACTGGCCCTCACCTATGCGAACAGGAAACTGCGAAAATCGTTACCTGGCTGCTACTTCGAAGCCTGGATGTGGAGACACCTTCAGAGCGGAGCGCTATGATCAAGTAAGCGCAGAAGCGGCCGCTCCCTGCTCTCAGTTCTTCTCAAACTTCCAAGGGCTGCGTTGCAAGTCCCAGTTCTGGAATCGTGATCGAACGTCGACCACTGAAATCTGTACGCACCACAATCAACCCGGCACGTTCATAATGCTCAAGCAGGCGGCGTAGGCGCCCAAGTGAGTTCGTACCATATACGCGCGCCAATTCGTCGTCGTCAGGGCATGGCTCCCCTTCGTTCGCGGCACGGGCGATCACGAGAAACGGGGCAAGTAGATCGTCGGATAACGGAGCGGCAATACGCAGTATCGTGGGCCAAGGCTCAACAGCGGCATCAGTAACCCCCGCCACCACCATAGCGAACCTGCGGCGGAACTGCCCCATATCGACATGGCCCGCTGTAAGCCGCTGCATCCGGCAGCGGATCGAAAAGTCCTGAAACAGTTTGGCTGGAGCCTGAAACGTACATTCGGGCTCTGCCGCCATGTCGATCAGGATCGCGGTGACGGCAGCATCGATCTCGCTCTGGTCCGGGGCAAACAGCTCTGGCTGCTCTATCGGCTCCTCCTCGTCCAACTGGACAGCGGCAATCCGTTCCAGAAGCTCTGAGGCATCCGGCTTTGCAGGCGGCGGTGGCGGCGGCGCATTGGCCGGTGCGTCATCCAGATGCAGTCCATCGTGAAGCAGCGCATGAAGCTGATCAGGCGTTGCATTAGGCGGCGGCGCCATATCCTGCGCCATGGTCTTCGCACCGGTTTGCACTGCACCAACCTGCACCGCGACCGGCCTGCGGCTGATTGCCGGTCCCAGGCCAAGAAACTGCCCACGGCCCAGATCGCGAATTTGTTCTGCCTGCCGCCGCTCCATGCCCAGAAGGTCAGCAGCACGGATCATGTCGATGTCCAGAAACGTGCGGCCCATCAGGAAGTTCGACGCTTCGGCCGCAACATTCTTGGCAAGCTTGGCCAGTCGCTGGGTTGCGACGATTCCCGCAAGTCCGCGCTTGCGGCCACGGCACATCAGGTTGGTCATCGCCCCAAGGCTGAGCCGCCTTGCCTCGTCACTGACTTCGCCCGCTGCCACGGGCGCGAACATCTGCGCTTCATCCACTACGACGAGCGCGGGAAACCATTGCTCACGTGGAGCATCGAACAGAGCCGAAAGGAACAGCGCGGCGCAGCGCATCTGCGCCTCAATCTCAAGCTCGTCGAGCGCTAGTACAACAGAGGCCCGGTGCTGGCGGATACGCGCAGCAAGCCGGACCAGCTCAGTTTCCGAATAGGCCGCCCCGTCCACCACGATGTGGCCGAACTTATCTGCCAGCGAAACAAAATCGCCTTCCGGATCGATTACGATCTGCTGAACAATAGGGGCGCTTTCCTCAAGGATGCGGCGCAATAGATGCGACTTTCCCGACCCGCTATTACCCTGCACCAGCAGCCGGGTGGCCAACAGTTCCCTCACGTCGATTGTGACCGGCGAATTGCTCTGATCTACGCCTATGGTGATGGGTGCGCTCACACCGCGCGAGCTACAAGAAGCTACCGATTCGTTCCACGCGACCAGACCGGGTTTTCCAGAGCTTTAGTTCCGGGACGAAATTCTGCCGCTCGCTTGACAGCCAGTTCCGCGCAAATCTATCGCATGTGTGAGCAAGCACTTATAATAAATTTGCGCTCAACATGGTGCAGACGATCATCCTGATAACAGGGACGGCACCGCGAGGAGAGAATCGATGGCAACGGAAATGCGGTTTGACGGGGAAGTCGTCATCGTGGCTGGCGGCGGTGGCTCGCTGGGAGGCGCCTATGCCCGCATGTTTGGAGCACGCGGCGCCAAGGTCATCGTCAACGATATCAGCGAGACTGCAAACAAAGTAGCCAACCAGATCCGAGAAGCAGGAGGAGAGGCCATTGCCTTTATCGGCTCCTCGTTCGAGCGCGCAGAGGAACTGGTAGAAACTGCCATCACAACCTGGGGCAGGCTCGATGTAGTCGTGAACAGCTCAGGGCTGGTCGCTGGTTCGCCGATCAATCGTCACAAGGCCGAAGACTGGAACCTTGTGCTCAATTCCCACCTCGGCTCAACCTTCGCCCTGACCCGCGCAGCGTGGCCACATCTGGTCGCTTCCGGCAACGGCCGGATCGTTAACACCGCTTCCACTGCGGCCTTCGCGTCTCCCTATACTAGCGCCTATGTCGCGGCCAAAGCCGCCATCCTTGCTGCGAGCCGAAGTTGGGCGATGGAAGGCGAAAGCGAGAACGTGCGGGTTAACGTTATCCTTCCCACCGCGATAAGCCAACTTACCGAAAGGATGCCCGACCCCAAGTTGATCACCTTGCTGGAAAAGGAATTTCAGCCGGATCGCGTGGCGGGACTGATCGGCTATTTGACCCACAAAGACACGACCATCACTTGCTGTGCATTGGAAGCAGGCGGCGGGCGTGCGGCTCCGGTTTTTATGGCGGAGGGAGAATCCTTCACTGTCGACGCAGCTGACACGCCGGAAGCATGGGCGGGCTTCGATGCGATGATGCTGTCGCGTGAAACCAAGTACACCCCCACCTCGATGATGGATGAATTGGAAATCCGTCTGAAAGATATGGGCCTTGCTATTACGGAACCGGGACAGGCGATCCGCGGTTCGCAGTTCTCGCCAGAAACAACCTGACGTCGGTCATTCCCGCAATCAATCGTCCGCGGCGACGTTATTCTTCGCGGGCTTGTTCGCGCATAAGCTGTTCGACCAAGTATGACTACGGACGATCACTCGCGCCCACAGTGGGGATTTACTTACTTTTTCAATCCGCACTAAGATGTGGAATAAGTTTTAGGAGAGAAACATGGCGGAAACTGCAGGATCGCAAGTGGGCGGTTCATATGGCGAGCGGCTGCGCGCCGCCATTGATGCGCTTGATCCGGTTGTGGCTCTGCTGTCGCTGGTGCACCTGACCGGTGACCGGACGCTTCTCTCCACCCTCGGAAAAGCCTTTGACGGTGTACCGCGCAAGGGCGGCTCATCCTTTTCTGCAAAGGCCGAACAGAAGCCCAAGGAGCTGGATCCTGCAGTTGCAGCAGAAATCCGTCAGCGGCTCCTCGCGGAAATGGAAACTGATCCAACCCCGGTAATCACCCAGCCAGACCGCGCGCTATTCAACCAGATGGCGCAGTTCTGCGTCGGGCGAGAGATTTCCGCCGATGGTCTTGCGATGGGCCGCGAACAGTGCGGCTTCTCGCAGGATGAAGGCGCGTTTGAACCCACACGCGTACCGCCCGATGATTTTGAAGTGCTGATCGTCGGGGCGGGCATGATGGGCATTATCGCTGCCATCAAGCTGAAGGCTGCAGGCTTCCGCTACCGTGTTGTAGAGCGTAATTCCGGCGTGGGCGGCACATGGTTCGTCAACACTTATCCCAACGTCGCGGTCGATACGCCCAGCGTGGAATACTCGCTGTCGTTCGCGCAAAACGCATCGTGGTCGAAGTACTATCCGCGCGGCGGGGAATACCGCGAATACCTTGATGGCGTGGCGCGCAAGTTCCGCATTTTTGATCACATCGATTTTGAGACCTCGTTCGAAGGATCAGCCTGGGACGATCAGGCCAACGAATGGGTCGTCACCTGCAGCCGCGATGGCGAGGAAGTGACTTATCGCGCCAAAGCCGTGATCATGGCGCTGGGCTTCCTCACCCGCCCCTCCTTCCCCAACGTCGAGGGACTGGACCGTTTCAAAGGCCCGGTGATGCACGGCGGCCATTGGGACGATGGCATCGACCTTTCGGGCAAGAAAATCGTGGTGGTAGGCACAGGCGCGAGCGCGGCCCAGATCGTGACCGGGCTGGCCGAACGTGCCGGCCACCTCACCGTCATCCAGCGCCAACCGAATTACATGCTGCCCGATCCGCGTGTTTTGCAGAATGTCGATCCCAACGAACTGTGGGCTTTGGAGAATATCCCATTCGTCACCCAGTGGCAGCGCCTGCAATGGTTCTCCAGCATGATGACGCGAACCATGTCTCCCGCGCAAATCGATCCGGAATTCCGTGCCCGTACTGGCGGCATTTCTGAATCGAATGAAGCTACACGGCAAATGAGCCTGAATTATCTCAGGCAGAAGTTTGCCGACCGGCCTGACCTGGCCGAAAAGCTCACGCCAGATTTCCCGTTCTTCGCCAAGCGGCCCATCCTCGATTGCGGATATTACGACACGCTGCTGCGGCCCGACGTAGATCTGGTGCAGGGCGAACTGAAATCCTGCGAAAGTAACGCAGTAATCCTCAGCGACGGCACCCGCATCGAATGTGACGCGCTGATCCTCGCCACCGGCTATACGCTGGAATACTTCAAAGACTTCGACATTCGGGGTCGCAACGGGATCGACCTGCAGGACGTGTGGACGCCAATCCCCTTCGCGTACAAGGGCCTTGATGTTCCCGGCTTCCCGAATTTCTTTATCACCGCCGGGCCAAACAGCGCGCTTGCCTCATCACACACGGCCATGGCCGAACAGCAAGTTCACTACATCGTCGAAATGCTCAAGATCATGGTGGAGAACGATCTCGCAACCGTGGAAGTGAGCGAGGAAGCCTGCCGTGCCTACAACGAGAAGTTGCAGGCTGATCTGGAACAGACAATCTGGATTCAGAGCGGCACTGCCCACGGCTACTACCGGCACCACACCGGCCAGATCGTGCTCGGCCTGCCCTACGCCAACGTGATTTACTGGGCCATGCTCCGCCAACCGGACATGACCCACTACGTCACCAACAGGAACGACGCGCCAGTATCGACTACGAAAGAAGCCGAAGTAGCTTGATCGAGGAGACCGGATAGCAGCGCTATTGCGGCTTATCCGGTCTATCGAACTACAACGAAGAACAGAGAGGATCCTGATGAACGACTACGCAGACGTTCTTGCCAATGTTGATTATCGCATCCAGCCAAGCGCGCAGGATGCCCTCAATACCTATCTTGGTGCGCATGCGGACGAGCAGGTCGTTCACGATCAACGCTGGGACGTTAGCGATCCGCAAATTTTCGCCAATGAGGATTGCCATGCGATCTTTCGGGAAATGCGGGCACAAGCTCCCGTAAACAAGGTGACGGGCACACCGCACGGCGATTACTGGAACATCACCACGCTCAAGGCGATCCAGCATGTGGAAGCGCTGCCGAAAATCTTCACGTCGGATTACCGGATTGGCGGCATGGTCATTCAAGACCCGACCGAGCAAGCGAAAGCTGAAGGTCGCGGGGCCAGCTTCATCGCCATGGATCCGCCCGAACATACCAAGCGCCGCCGAACAGTCGCCCCGGCATTCACGCCTGCTGAAATGGTCCGCCTCTCCGGCCTCGTCCGCGAACGCACAGTGGCCTTGCTGGAATCATTGCCGATTGGCGAGGAGTTTGACTGGGCCACCAAGGTATCGGTGCAACTGACAACCGGGATGCTGGCGACCATTTTCGATTTTCCTTGGGAGCGCCGCGACGTTCTGCCGTTCTGGTCTGACTGGATGAGCGACCTTCAACTCGGCGCAACTCCAGATCTGGAGAGAATACGCCGCGAAGTCATGATCGAAATGGCTACCTGCTTCCACAAGCTTTGGGATCAGCGGCTCAATGCCCCTCCAGCGCCAGACCTGCTTTCCCGAATGATACATTCCGAAGAGATGCCGGAAATGGACGCAATGGAATTCATGGCGAACATGTCTCTGCTGATCGTCGGTGGCAATGACACTACTCGAAACACGATGTCCGGCATTGTGGAGGCGCTGGATCGCTACCCCGAAGAGCGCGCCAAGCTGGAGGCTGATCCTTCGCTGGTCCCCAACGCCGTGCAGGAATGTATCCGCTACGTAACGCCAGTGGCGCACATGCGCCGCACCGCGATGGAAGATTATGAACTGGAAGGTCAGCTGATCCGCAAGGGGGAGAAGGTAATACTCTGGTACAAATCCGGCAATCGGGATGAGAGTGCATTCGATGAGCCGGACCGCTTGATCGTAGACCGCGAAAATGCCCGCAGGCACGTTGCTTTCGGTTATGGCGTGCACCGCTGCGTGGGCGCTCGGCTTGCTGAATTGCAGCTTCGCATCCTCATCGAGGAAATGATCGCCCGTGGCATCCGGCCGCGCGTAACCGGCCATGTCGAACGCCTGAGCAATGTTTTCATCAATGGCTTCAGCAAGGTGGAAGTGACGCTCGACCGCCCAAGCTAAGAAGCTGAGCGCAACAAGCCAACCACATACACCCTTGGAGAGGACGAGGATGAGCGACACGCAAACAGTCACAGGCAGGAGGATCGCCTTTCACGCCCCGGACGAGCCGCTGGAAATCCGTCAGGTCGAAGTGCCCGCGCCCGAACCCGGCGGCGTCCTGCTGCGCATCGTTATCGGCGGCGTCTGCGGCACTGACGCGCATCGGCTCAACGGCGACATTCCTCGCCCGGCCGCGCCAGTCGCATTTGGACACGAAGGCATCGGGCGCATCGAAACGCTGGGCGAAGGTGTGACAACCGACACAGCGGGCACACCCGTTGCCGTGGGTGATCTCGTTTACTTCACCCCTGCAGCAGTGGGCAGCATTCCCTCGTCCGGTCGAGCATCTTCTTCCGGTAAGGACGCAGTATGGCCAGTTCCGGCAGACCGCCCCAGCGTCGCAACTTATCAGGACTGGGCGTGGCTTTCGAAATCCATCGCCTTTTTCCGGATCCCGGAAGGAACGTCGCCGGAAGCGGTGATCGCATTCGGATGTGCAATGCCAACCGCGATTGGCGGGATGACGCGTCTCGGCGGCGTACAGCCTGGCCAAACTGTGGTCGTGCAAGGTTGCGGCCCGGTGGGCCTTTCCGCCACCCTGTTGGCATCGCTGGGGGGCGCTGGACAGATCATCGTGATCGGCGCGCCGGATGAAAGGCTGCGCGTGGCAGAGCGTTTTGGCGCTTCTGCCACCCTGCCACTGGAGACCACCACACAGGAAGAGCGGAAGGCAAAGATCTCCGAACTCACCGATGGGCGCATGGCCGATGTCGTGATCGAAGCGGCAGGCAAGATCGGTGCGTTCGCTGAAGGGATCGAGCTACTCGGCCCCGAAGGCAAATACCTGATCCTCGGCCTCTATTCCGGGCCCGGCGACGCTAACATCAACGTAGTGAAGCTGAACAACTTCAGCCAATCCATCATCGGCAGCCTTGGCCCTGCCCGGATTGAGGACATCAAAGCCGTGGTCGATCTGGCACGCGATCATGGCGAACGCCTCGGCTTCGCAGACCTCGTGACCCATCGGTTTCCGCTCTCACAAACGGCGCAAGCAATCGCCGCAGTCGGTTCGGGCGCCGCGATCAAGGCGGTGGTAATGCCCGAAACCGGCTGACTTGCGGGCGCTCAGTGCTTCGACGCGGCCCCCACGCCCATCTCCTCCAACAGACGATGGGCGCCGTCGATCTTGTCCATGGTCCAGAGCATGAAGCGGCTGTCCACATGGATGGAACGATTGCGCTCTGCCACAAAAGCCCAGTCTGAAATCACACCGTCCAGCGTCCCGTCAAAGGCCAAGCCCACAAGTTCGCCCTGCGCGTTCAGTGTGGCCGAGCCACTGTTGCCGTTGGTGATGTCAGTGGTTGAGAGGAAGTCTACGGGCAACGTGCCCAACTCCGGCGAAGTATAAGGGCCATAATCCTTTGCCCGGATCGCCTCCACGGCATTTCCAGGCGCGTTGAACTCACCCTTGCCGGTATGTTTGGCGAGCAGCCCTTCGGCGGTGGTGAATGGCGTCCATATCTGCCCATCCACCTTGCGTCCCGTCACCTTGCCCCATGTCAGACGCAACGAACCATTGGCATCGGGATAGCTTGGCTGGCCGAGCGATGCCCGGTAGGCAAGCAGGCCTTGTGTGGCCAGCGATCGGGCAGCTTGCGTGCGGCCTGCCCGCTCCTTCTCTGCCCGCTCCCCCGCGATGTCACCGGGATAGAGCGCTATTGCCAGACGGATAAAGGGATCATCCGAGGCTTCTAATGCGGAAGCAGGTTTATCCAGCCAGCCGATCCGCGTAGCGGTGTCACCAAGCCGCGTATCGGCATAGAGGCTATCGAACCCGATATCGCCAAGCAGCTTCTCAAACGCCGCATTGCGATCTTTGGCGTCAAGCTGCCGGTATTCTTCCAGCGCGCCTTCAAACAGTTTGCGATCAATGGCCGGCAGGAAACGCCGCTCTACTTGCGTCAGCCGCTCAACGATCAGCTGGCGGTCGCGATCCTGAAAGCCCATTTCGCGCTCGGCATCCGGCTTCTCGCGCTCCTTTGCCCAGCGGTAGAGCGTGCGCGCCGATGACAGCAGTTGTGCACGGTTAAGGACAGAATGGCGCAATCCCTTAAGCGACGCCTGATTGTTCTCCGCCACAACGGCGTCAAGATCCGCGATGGCGCGCCCATATCGAGATTGCCGCGTGCGATCAGCTGCCACCCAGTCGCGAAAAGCTTTTTCCTCCGCGGCTTTGCGCGCTTCCAGCCCGATGGCGTCGGCGCCGGCCAGATCGCCTGCCAGCTTCTTCTCGTAGTTCTCTGAACTTTGCAGGATCGAGGCGTAGCGGATCTGGGCCTCGCGGTCCCCCGCAGTGGCGCGCTTGATCTGCGCCGAATAGTCCGTCAGCAAGCGTTGCCATAGCGGTTCATATTCCGCGAAGTTGAAGCGCACTTCCTCCGCCGTGCGCAGGCGGTTGGTTGTGCCGGGGAAACCGGCGACCATCACGAAATCGCCGTCCTTCACGCCTTGCTGCGCAATCTTCAGCCATGATTTCGGACGATAGGGCACATTGTCCGCCGCATAAGGGCGTGATGAGCCATCTGGTCCAACGTAAGCGCGGTAAAACCCGAAGTCGCCGGTATGGCGCGGCCACATCCAATTGTCGGTATCGCCGCCAAAGGTGCCGATCCCCTGTGCAGGAGCATAGACCAGCCGCACGTCCTGAATCTCGAGCTGCTGTTGCAGGTAATATGAAGATCCGCCGAAATAAGGCTTCACATCGCAACGACGGTTGGGTTGCTTCTCGCACGCGGCAATCAGCGCCTTGCGGTTGACGTCCAGCCGGTCATAGCGTGCGCCGCCCGTCATTCGGGGCGTTACGCCCTTTGTCATTTCCGCCGTCACGTCGCGCAAATCCTCGATCACGAACACGCGCGTGCCGGGGGCGGCGGGCACTTCATTGCCCAGCCCTTTCGCGAGGAAGCCGTTGGTCAGGTAATCCTGCCCTTCCTTGCTGTTGTACTGGATGGAGCCGAGCACACAGTGATGGTTCGTCACCACCAGTCCTTCCGGACTGACAAATGAGGCTGAACACCCTCCAAGCGAAACAATGGCGTTGAGCGGCGCGGCATCCAGACGGCCAAGCTTCTGCGGATCAAGTTGCAGCCCATCGGCGCGCATCGCAGCACCAATCTCTTCCGCCTGCGGGGGCATCCACATTCCCTCGTTCGCGAGCGCGGGTGCAGCCACCCCGATCAACCCCCACCCAACAATGATCCCGACATTCAGCTTCAAGTGGGTATTCCTTTCCTGTGATTTTATTCGTTTCTTCGAGAGGATTGAAACGGATCGCAAGTGTGAACCGCCTCTACCGGCGTCAGGGCACCATGATTTCCGCACTTGCCTTGACCCTGTCCAGCGCGATCAGGCTCTGAAAGCTGGAGACTGCATCATTGTTGGCAAACAGGCGGCGCGTAATCGCTTCATATTCGACCATGTCGGACGTGACGATAACCAGCACGAAGCTGATTCCGCCAGTCACGTAATAGCATTGCTGAACTTCCGGCGCGCTTAGGAACAGCGCCTTTGCGCCATCCACCGTTGTGGACCGTTCGTCCTTAAGCCGCACTTCGACGATGGCGGTGATGGACATGCCCAGCGCCTGGGGAGCGACAATCGCCACATTCGCCTCAATCACGCCGGCCGCTTCCATGGCGGCGATCCGCCGCTGCACAGCTGCCGCAGAAAGGTTTACAGCCTCTGCAATCGTTCGCTGCGGCGTCTTGTTATCCCGCTGGAGGATTCGCAGGATGGCCCGATCAAAACTGTCGAGCATGCGGGCTGGCGGGGAAGATCGGGACATGAACGAGTATTTGTTGCATTTCCCGACCTAATCAAGAGCGCAAATCTCGGGTCGATAGTGTTATTTCCTCAGATCAGCGAGGGAACAATCATGGCATCAACCGTCATCCGCCGGATCGGCATAGACCCAACTTACCAAGGCATTATCAGCGCAATGGGCGCAGGTGCGCTGTGGGGGCTGGTGTTTCTTGCGCCGGAGCTGGCGAGGGCCTTCACGCCGCTGGAACTCTCGATCGGGCGCTATCTGGCTTACGGCGGGATTGCCCTGCTGCTGATCGCACCGCGCTGGTCTGCCGTCACCAGTATGCTGACAAGGCGCGACTGGCTAACACTTGGCTGGCTCGGCCTGATGGGCAACACGGTCTATTACTTTTTGTTATCAAACGCGGTGCAAACCGGCGGGATCGCCATGACCACGATCATCATCGGCTTTATCCCCGTTTCCATCACGGTAATTGGCAGCCTTGAGCGTGGCGCCGTGCGACTTTCCGCACTGGCTCCCTCGCTGGCATTGTGTGCGGCCGGAGCCGCCTGCATCGGCTGGCAGGCGCTGAATAGCACTGGATCAGGTTCCGGAGGCTCCAGCCTGATTGGTTTCCTCTGCGCCTTGGGCGCACTGGCATCGTGGACTGCCTTTGCAGTGAGCAACAGCCGCAGCCTTGCCCGGCTGAAGCGGATTTCCGTCCATGACTGGAGCCTGCTGACAGGGCTTTCGGCCGGGGCACAAGCGCTTCTTCTGGTGCCGATCGCCCTGCTCGCCGGATCATTCCAGCATGACGCAGACGGCTGGCTGCAATTTGCAGGCGTATCGATTGGCGTGGCGCTGCTCGCCTCTATCGCCGGTAATGCGTTGTGGAATCGCACAAGCAGGCTTCTGCCCCTCACGCTTTCGGGCCAGTTGATCCTGTTCGAAACGATGTTTGGCTTGCTCTATGCCTTCACTTGGGAGCAGCGACTGCCGACGTTCTTTGAAATCCTCGCATTCGTGTTCCTGATTGCCGGGGTAACGAGCTGCCTTGCCGCGCACCGCCAGCCCGCAGGAAAAGCGAAGAGTTGCGCGCCTTCGCATTAACCGCATCGCTATCACTTGCCCGGGATCGGCCGTAACCCTAAGTCCGCCGGATGATAGCCAACGTCGAGCCGTTTCACGCGATCGCCATCAGCCGCGTTGCCCACCAATTGGCCTCGGAAGGCCGCGACGTGATCCATATGGAGTTCGGCCAACCGTCCACGGGTGCGCCGGCCAAGGCAATCGCAGCTGCGCATCGCATTCTCGATACCGAACCCATGGGATATTGGGAAAACGTCGGGCTGATGGAACGCATCGCCCAACACTACGGCGAAGCCTATGGCGTTCATGTGGAGACAGAGCAGGTGATCCTCACCTGCGGCGCCTCACCCGCTTTCGTGCTGGCATTGTCCTGCCTGTTCGCACCGGGAGCGCGGGTGGCCCTCGCCCGACCCGGCTATGTTGCCTATCGCAACACGCTCAAGACCCTTTACCTTGAACCCTTGGAACTTGCCTGCGGACCGGAAGAACGCTTTCAGGTTACGGCAGAGGCTCTGGCGGCAATGGAACCGGCACCTGATGGCGTAATCATCGCCAGCCCCGCTAATCCCACAGGGACGATCATTCCCCCGGACGAATTGAAGGCCATCGCCAAAGTCTGCCGTGAACGGAACATCCGCATTGTTTCTGACGAGGTCTATCACGGCCTCAGCTTTGGAGAGCCCGCGCAGTCCATGCTGGCGTACGATCCCTCGGCGCTGATCGTGAACAGCTTTTCCAAGTATTTCAGCATGGCCGGATGGCGGCTTGGCTGGCTCATCGTGCCTCCGCATCTGATCGAAGCAGCACGGGCGCGCATGGGCAACTTGTTCCTTACCCCGCCGGTACTAGCCCAGCATGCGGCGCTCGTTGCATTCGACTGCCGCGATGAACTGGAAGGCCACTTGCACAGCTATGAACGCAACCGGGCGCTGATGCTGGATGCACTGCCGGCGATGGGGCTAACGCGCATGGCCCCGCCTGACGGCGCGTTCTATATCTATGCCGACATCAGCCACCTTACCAACGACAGCCTGGGATTTTGCGAACGGCTACTACGCGAAACGGGCGTTGCCACTGCTCCGGGCGTGGATTTCGATCCTGTGGACGGACATCACTTCATCCGATTCAGCTTCGCGATCTCCACGCCGTTGGTTCAGCAAGCGCTGGAACGATTGATCCCGTGGTTCCAGGCGCAGCAGGAACGCGGCAACAGAAACTAGAACGTTACGTCGAAGCCAAGCCGCACGGTGCGCGGCCGTAGCGGCGTGATCTGGTTGCGGTCACGCACAAGGAATGGCGAGCCCAGCGCGAAACGGTTGCCGCGAGAGTCCAGCAGATTGGTCACCGCCACGCTGATGCCCCGTCCGCGATTACCGACACGCAGTTCCATCCCCGTATCCACATAATCGCCCTGCGGTTGGCCAAGGATGGGGCCTACGCCAAGCGTGGATTTACCAACATAGCGGGCAAATCCCCTGAATTCAGCGTCGAACCTGTCATTCAGGCGCGTACTATAGGAAAGGCCCACGCGCCCCGTGACATCGGCGATATTCGGCAACTGAGTGAAATTAGCAAGGCTGGTTTCGGCCTCAATCGTTCCGCTGGAAATCAGGCCTCCGTCGATGGCTTCGACAATGATCGGCTCCAGCTTAGTACGTTCCGTCACTTTGGTTTTGTTCAAATGGATCGCCGCGTCGATCTCAAGCCCGGCAATCGGCCGCCAGCGCGCCACCGCCCCGACCGAAAGCACCCGCCCATTGCCGACGTTGGCCGTAGTGGGGAACCCGAAGCCATCGATCAGATCGGCCTGGATATTGGTCCACTGAGTCCACGCTCCGTTCACCGCAATGTCGAATTCGCGGCTACTGTAGCGCGCTCCCGCCTCTGTGGTGGTGACGCGATCATCCCTGAACCGCTGGATAAAATCGCGCCGCACGGCCAGGCCACCCGGGCGGAAGCTTTCCTGATAGCGCGCAAACAGAGTGAGTTGCGGCGTCGGACGATAGGCCACGGCGACGGAAGGCAGAAGTCGCGTCTCCCTTCGCAGGCTCTGCGCCCCAGGATAGATCCGAAAGGCCAGCGTATCCTGACTGTCTCTGGCACGACCCAAAAGCCGCGAATGAGTCAGTCGCCCACCAAATGTAACGGTCAGACGATCGACCACCTCCGCGGTCCCTTCGCCATAAACTGTCGCCTCCTCCGCTCGGTTGGTCAAACCGGTGAGGCTGGAATTAATGAACAGCGAATCCATTCGCCGCCTCACCTGCGCTTCATTGTGCAACAAGCTCACACCCAGCAGCCAACCTGTACCATTCGGACCGCGCTTCGCAATCCGGGCTTCTGCCGTAAACATGCGAATGCGGTTCGACTGGCTCAGATCAGCTTGCACCGCGCCCACGGGGGGGGTGAGCGGCCATTGGCCCACAGGGTTTACAGCGGGTGGAAAAAGGTTCGTATTATCGTTTTCGGGCATCAGCAAATTGCCAGAGTTCGTTACAGCTATGCCGTCGAACTGCTCATATACGTACTGTCCTGCGTAGCCGACTGACGAGGTCAATTCGTAATCGCCCCACTTCTTGCTAGCGACCAGATCGATCAGCCAATAATCGTTACGATAGGGCTGAGCGACAGAGCTGGAACGGCTGATGCCATCGCCGCCGCGTGTGGCGTACTGGCTGTCTTTGCCATCAATCTGCTGGCCCACAGCGCTAAGATCGATCGTCCATCGGTTATCCGGTAAATAGCGGAGCGCCGCACGGCCGCCGAAGGTGTTCACCTTGTTCACGTCACGCAATTTTCGGTAAGTGTCGTCGATATAGCCGCCTTCCTTCGACCCGAAGGCGACGCCGCGAAACGCCAGATCGTGTGTGATCGGCAGATTGAGAATAAGTCCGCCATCCACGCCAGGATCGCCGTGTTGCACAGCCTCAATGCCGCCCCAGACCGAGCCGCTGGTACTTTTCGTATCTGGCGCGCGCGGCACTACACGAACCACGCCGCCTAAAGAACCAGCACCGTAAAGGGTGCCCTGTGGCCCCTCCAACACCTCTACACTGCGAATGTCGTAGAGCCGCAGGCTGGGATCGGGCGCGCTGTAGGTGATGCGGCTGTTGCCCCAATACTGCCCAACGGTCGCTTGAGTGGGACCAACGAAGCTGGAATCCGCAATGCCCCTGATGAACAGCTTGTTACGGCCCGGCCCCAAATGAGTGGACGCGACAGTTGCAATTCGGGCCTCGATCGCGTTCGTACCGCGTGCGCCATCGGCAAGAGACAAGCTCTCGCCGTCAATAATCTGCACGCCGCCAGGATAGGCGCCGAGGGGGATATCCCGCTTCGTGCCTGTAACCAGGATTTCTTTCGGTGGCGGAGCTGGAGGGGGGGGCGAAAGTCCTGCATCCCGCGGCTGAACTGGCTGCGCCGCTCGACGCGGCACGGGAACCGCCTCAACAAGAAATGTTCCGTTCGCAACCTTCCGGGCACGCGCCCCGGTGTTCTTCAGCATCCGTGCCAACGCCTGACTGGGCGTATGCCGTCCCCGCACCGCCTTTACGTTGACGCCTGCCAGTCGCGCATCGCGAAATCCGATACTGACGCCGCTCTGCCTGCCGAGAACCTGAATTGCCTGATCGAGCCGCATTGCTGGTACATTGACGTGCGCAGCCCGCTCCTGCGCAAATGCAGGAGAGGCGATCAGCATTGTCGTTGCCGTCAATAAGCTAGTAAGCTGCCGCACCATTTACCGGAGTCATGACCCATGCTTCTCCATTCGCAGCAAAATTGACGCCAAGCAATGGTCCCACTCGCGAAAGTATGACCTCCGGCGATCCATCGACAATCAATGTACCACTGAAACGCATGTTTTCCATGCCATCGCCAATGAGTATATCTATGGCGAGATTTCGGCCAAGATCGCGCGCAACCTGGCTAAGCAGAGCATTGCTGTATTGCAGCCTACCCGACTGCCAGCCGCCAATTGCTTGCGGGTTGACCTTGCGAAGCACCGGTTGCGCCTTGCGGTTTGCCCGCGAAAGCGCATCGCCTGGCGTAAGAAGGATATCTGCTTGGCCCGGTTCATAGATCACGGCGCCATGGGCCACCGCTACATCCAGCGATCCGCCCTCGCTGATTACGTTGAACACCGTTCCGGCATCAAGCAGGCGCGTGCCATTTGCCATAACGACGAAAGGGTGTTTCTCATCATGCTTTACGTCGAACAACGCTTCGCCGCTCTCCAGCACAACTTCGCGCGGATTATCGCGATCAACGGTGATCCGCGTGCCACCGTTCATGATCACGCGCGAACCATCGTCCAACGCCACAGTTCTGTGTTCACCGGGGCCGGTAACAATATCCATTGCAGGATGGCGATCCAGCGTTGACCAGCCGATAACGCCGACCAAGGCCGCCGCCACTGCTCCGGCGATTGCGAACCAGCGCCTCCTGCTTGAGCGCAGCGGGACCACGTTCTCTGATTCGAAATCCGAAGAGAATTCGTCCGGCTCACTGTCCGACCGCGCGGATAACAGATCGGCCGCCCAATCACCTTCTTCCAGCGCAGCTTCATACGCCATCAAATGACTGTCATCACTTTCCAGCCATTGGGCAAATTCATCCCAATCCGCAAATGACGGATCCTGGACGCGGATCGCCCAATTGCGTGCCACCTCGTCCAATGCGATGTTGTGAGTCGTGCTCATACCCCTGTCATGACGAAGCCGCAGCCCCACTTCCGCATTACAGAAAATTCCGATTTCGTATCATTTCGGATTACAACTCCGTCACGCGCCCCATATAGATGACGAAACGGATGCCGCTACTCCGTATCGTACTTCGCTTTTAACTGAGCCAAGGCTCGGTATGCCTTCTGCAAATCTTTTTCGACTGAACTGAGACTGATGCCCAGTTCCCGCGCAATCGTACTCTGCCCGACGCCATCAATGCGATATCTGCGAAAGACAGTTTCCACCCTGGGGCCGAGCGCGGCCAACGTCTGTTGCACTTCGCGGAGCCTTTCCCGCGCGATCAATACACGCTCACCCACCGGATGCTCTTGGGCCGAAGGGCGCGTTTCATGCCATTCGAACTGACGCCGATCCCGACTGAGAGTGGACCGACGTCGATCGCGCATCAGGTTTTCGGCCGCGCGAAACACATAGGAAACCGGGTCCGCAATCGGCTGCCCGGTTCCTGCCCCAACCCGCTGCCAAAGTTCATGGAGCAGGTCTTCTGCCTCATCGCCGGCGCCGCGCGCGGCAAGAAAGCGCGACAGACGGGCACGCTCGCTCAACACGATTCGCTGGAGTCCGTTCGTATACTCCTCAGATCCCATATTCCGCGAAACGCCCTGTTTTTGTGCCCCCGCCACGCGAGGTGAAGCGCCGGATAAAACGATCCACTCCTCCGCCGTCAAGGCAAGTGTACGATTTTGCACAAATTACCCCGGGACGGTGGCTTTTCGGCGGCAACCGGAACCATCCAAGTTAACGAACCTCTACATGCGTGTGGCCGCACGGGCGCGGGCGAACTGCGAAATATGCGGCTCAACCTTGGCATTCCAGATCGTGTAGCTGGTAATATCAGGCGCGCTCCCGCCCATATAGGCAAGTGGATCGGCCGCCCTGCCATGCCTGCGCACTTCAAAATGCAGATGACTTCCTGTCGAACGACCCGTGGAACCCATCAAAGCAATGGTTTGCCCCCTAGCGACAGGCGAATTTCCGGTGACAAGGATACGCGACAGATGTGCATAGCGCGTCCGCAATCCTCCACCGTGATCGATCTCTACCATATTTCCATAGCCGCCTGCCGTTCCAGCAAAACTGACGATACCCCCCGCCGACGCACTCACCGGGGTTCCATGTGCACCGGGAATATCTATTCCCGCGTGCAGACGTGCTCGTCCGCCGAATGGATCGTTACGATGACCGAATCTTGACGAAAGGCGCGGCAAAAAACCGGTCGCCGACCCCGCTTTTTGCACGACCCGTCCCGGCAGCTTTTGCTGGCTTTCGGCTTCCGCCGACCAACTCAACATTTTCTCGTGAAAACTGTTCCTGTCAGGAAGCTCGGCCGCTGCCTGCGTCTCTGCGCTCAAGGGCATTGAAATTGGCGCAAAAAGCAGCAGAGCTGCAAGCTGTGCGCGGGATCGGAACGAGGCCATGACATCCATGACTTAGTAAATACAACAATTCCGTAAGCTTTGCGACCTAACCATTTTATATCGCACTGCTCTTGCGGAACTAGGTACCTCACTCCGTCTTTCCCTTGCAGTGGAGCTTTGAATAATAGGAGCCGACGATGAATTCTACGGAACAGCGCATGCTGGACATGCTCAAGAACGGACGGGACAGTTTTGGAGTCGTCGCGATCAAGGCTGAATTCGAAGCTGAAGGTACGCGTCCAGATGAACTTCAGCGCCTGCTTGAACTGACTTTCCGAGCCGACTTGAAGCTAGCGCTGAAGATCGGTGGCTGCGAAGCTGTTTCAGACCTGCACGCCGCGAAACTTTATGGCGCCAGCTATATCATCGCGCCCATGGTAGAGACATCATATGCGCTGACCAAATTCATCGAAGCCAAGGACAAGGTATATTGCGGGGACCGCGGCGATACCGAGTTTCTGTTCAATCTCGAAACTGCAACTACGCTCGACAACTTGGACTCCATGATTCCGCTCGCTCGCGATCACGTGGATGGCGTTGTTTTCGGACGCGTTGACTTCACGCTCTCACTGGGGTTGGAACGCAGCGCGATTAATCAGCGGCAAATCACGGATTCCGTACTGCTCGCGGCGCATAGCTGTGCAGAGCACGATCTCGACCTGGTGGTCGGCGGTTCGGTTGCCCTGGAATCCGCCCCTGCCCTGAAAGAGATGCGCCGCGTCAGGCTGGACAGGTTTGAAACGCGCAAGGTGATTTTTGACGGCGCAGCAGTCGAAGATCCCAATTTCAGTTCTGGAATAGCCAACGCTGTGGAGTTTGAACTGGCGTGGCTCAAGAACAAGCGCGAATATTATCAAACTATCGCTGACGAAGATCTGACGCGCATCAAGATGATCGAAGATCGTCAGGCAGCCAACAAACAGCAGTCCATCTCCAGCGTTGCAGCCTGATTGCCGATTAAAAATCTGTGCCGTTGAGTACCCACGTGTCCGAACTCATGCGTGGTGTCGCCGCCGAAGTGGTGACGCCCCGTTTCCGTATGCTTGCCGCGGATGAGATATCCGAAAAGAGTCCAGGGGAGGTTGTTACAATCGCTGATCGCGAAGCCGAACAGCGATTGTACGACGGCCTTGCGGCGCTGAATCTGGGCGCTCGCATAATCGGGGAAGAAGCCGTGGAGCAGGATCCCGGGCTGCTCCACGGCATTGGCGACGGTGCCGTTTGGCTGATAGATCCGCTCGATGGCACAGCGAATTTTGCAGCCGGACGAGAACCCTTCGGCATGATGATCGCCTTGGTTGAAGATGGCGAGCCTATGGCAGGGTGGATACTCGACCCGCTGAGCGGCAGGCTCTGCTCCGCCGAGCGAGGCAGGGGTGCTACCTGTAATGGAGAGCGGGTGTTCGCAAAACCGCGGAGCGCCCTTCCCCCTGTCGCTGCGCTCGGCACACAGTTTCTGGCCGAAGGCAAGCGCGCGCGAGTGCATGAACATGCTACACAGCATTTCGATTTGGTGCCAATCCCGCGCTGCGCGGCGGCAAGCTATCCGCGCCTGGTTTTCGGAAATGACGACATCGCCCTTTTCCAACGTATTTTGCCATGGGATCACGCGGCCGGCGCGCTTTTCTTGATGGAAGCGGGCGGAGCAATTACACACTGGGATTCCACCCCCTATCGGGTAGGTGGTCCGGGTAAAGGTGTACTTTGCGCGGCGAGTGAGAAAATGTGGGAGTTCGGCGCCGACATACTGCTGGGGTCGGAAGCTGGACTTATCGAAACAGGGGGCAATGCTTCGTGAAATTTAAATTGGGGCACTTGCTTGCGGGGGCAGCGGCGACTGCTTTGCTTTGCGCAGGACCTGCATCGGCACAACTCAGCCTTCCCGTTTTGCCGGGGGAACAAAACCAATCAAGACAGATGCCCACCGGCCCCGCTTCCGGACAGGTGGCCATCCCGCCTGAGACTGGCACGTTTGAACCCGCTATCATCCCCTCGGATCCGTCTCCCCCTGTCCTGACGACGCAATCGAAGCGGGAACGGGATGACGAACAGGAGCCGGAAACCCGGCTGAAGACTCTTCCTCCGCCTAGCGAGTATGAAACCTTCGTTTCCGATATCGTTGGCAAACCTCTTCGTCGTTTCGGATCCGAACTGCTTATTCCTGCAGCACGGGATTTTACCACACCGGCAACTGTTGCGATCCCGCTCGATTATAGGATCAATCCAGGTGATGAACTGCGCTTCGATCTTTCAGGATCGGTGCAGGCGTCCAACGTGCGGCTGAGGGTCGATCGCGAGGGACGCATCTTCATCCCGCGCGTTGGCCCAGTCACGGTAGCCGGCGTGCGGTACGGTGATCTGTACGATCTGATTTGGCGCCAGGTTTCCCGTCAGTATCGCAGCTTCGAAATGGAAGTGACGGTCGCGCGCCTTCACGGCATAACCGTTTACCTGACCGGATTCGCCCAGACGCCCGGCTCCTATACGGTGGGTAGCCTGTCAACGCTCATCAACGCGGTGCTGGAATCCGGCGGACCATCGGCGGGCGGGAGTTTCCGTTCAATCCAGGTTCGGCGTGGCGGCAGGTTGATTTCGGATTTCGACCTTTATGACTTCCTGCTTAAGGGCGACAAAAGCGGCGACGTTGCCCTCCAGAACGGCGACGTAATCTACATTGCGCCCGCCGGAGAGCAGGTGGCCGTAATCGGCAGCGTCAATAAGGAAGCCATCTTTGAGCTTGGCCCCGACGAGACGCTTTACGACGCAGTCGTATATGCAGGTGGGATCAATACAGTGGCGGACAGCACGCGCCTTATGGTGCTGGACTCTCTGCGACAGAATAACACCGCTTGGGAACAGATCGCAGCATTTGATGCGCAATCACGCAAGGCGCGGCGCGGTGATATAATCCGCGTACTGTCTGGCGTGGGTATCGCCCGCCCCTTGCAGCAACAGTCCGTGCTGGTCACTATCGGCGGCGAAGTCATGCGGCCGGGCCGTTATTATTTCCAGCCGGGAACCAGCATGGCGGATCTTATCGCCACGGCGGGCGGGCTTACACCGCAAGCCTTCCCCTATGCCAGCGTGATAACCCGTGAAAGCGTGAAGCTGCAGCAGCGCGAAAGTTTCAATCGTGCGATGCAAGACGTGGAATTCCTGTTGACCGCCCAGCCTGCCACTTCAGCCAATCGGGCTGAACTGGTCCAGGGGACCAACCTTGATCTAGTGCGCTCAGTCGTCGATCAGTTGCGGCAACGGGAACCAACCGGTCGTCTGGTGTTCAACATGCCAGTCGATGCAACGACCCTGCCTAACAACCTGATCCTTGAAAATAACGACACGGTTTACGTGCCTCCACAACCGGTGACAGTGGGCGTATTCGGCGCCGTTCCCACACCCGCATCCTTCGCATACGAATCTGGCCGCACGATCCGCCAGTACCTGGATTCCGCAGGCGGCGTGCAAAAGCTGGGTGACAAGAAGCGGCTGTTCGTTGTTCGGGCCAATGGGACCGTCGTTTCCAAGCGCGCACTCAGTCAGAAGGCACTCCCGGGTGACTTGGTCTTCGTACCAATCGCAATTGGCCGCGGCGAATTCTGGGCAAGGTTGCGCGATATCACCAGCGTTCTGTTCAGCGGTGTTGCTGCTGCAGCGTCGATCAAGGTGCTGAGCGAATGAGCCGGTCGGAGACTATCCAAAACAAGGTTGCAGCCGTAATCGATGATCCGCGCAAGCGCCGACGTGTTTACGCCGGACTGGCGATAATCCTGGCGATACTCTGCGTCTTTCCGCAACCCTACGTGGCGCGCGCAAAAGTCATGCCGCAAGATCCCAGCAGCATCGGTCTTGGGGGAATGATGGGCGCACTGGGCGCACAGTTTCAGGGACTTGCCTCGTTGTTCGGCGGATCGCGTCAGGCCATCGATGTCGACCTTGCAGTTGGGCGCAGTTCCGAAGTGGCGGATCGCGTCATCAAGGATCTGAAGCTGGTGGGGCCGGATGGCTATTCCACCATGAATAAAGCGCGCAAGGCGCTTAGCCGCAAGGTTGACGTTCATTCGTTAACGGGCGGCATAATCGAAATAGAGACGCGCACCTACAACGCCGAGCAGGCTACCGCGCTGACCAAGGCCTATGTCCAATCGATCAGCGATCGCATTATTCATCTGGGCAATGACCGCATCAATCGCAAGCGCAAGATCGTAATGGATCGCTTCAAGCAGGCGGCGGACCGGGTTTCAGAAGCGGAAGCGAGACTCAGCGAGTTTCGCCGTCGCAACAATCTTGCCTCGCCGGAGGCCCAGCTTGGCTCCGCACTTTCTATCCGCGCCGGACTGCAAGCAGAGCTTCAGGCCAGGCAGGTAGAATTGAACACCCTGCGGGAATTTCAGGGACCGGAAAATCCGGAGCTACGCGCAGTTCAATCCGCAATTGCATCGCTACAAGCCGAGATAGCCCGCACCGCACAGCCCGCGACAAGCGCCGCGGGGCCCAATGTGGCCGGGCTTTCCCAGGTTTCGGGCGAGTATTTTGATCTCTATCGCGACTACCGCTTCGCGCAGGCTCTTTACGAGGTCTATTCTCGCGCATCGGAAGAAGTTGCCGTCGAAATGCTGGCCGGCGATACGGCATCCGACGTTCAGGTCATCGAAGCTACGCGGCTCGATGCTGACCGGAAATACAACATTCCCGCCGTGGCGTTGCTGGCTTTGGTAATCCTTTGCGCGCTGTTTACGGAAATCTATGCTCCGGCAACTGGCATTGACCTACGCCTGCGCCGCACGCGCGATCCGGTTCCGGGAGATACCCTGACATGACCGATGGAGAGTCCAACTGCGAACTCTCCATCGTCATTCCCTGCTATAACGAGGAGGAGAATGTCCGGGCAATTTGCGCTGCCGTAACCGCAGAGGCAGAGAAACATGCCGCTTCGCATGAGATTATCCTGATCGACAACTTCTCGACGGATGAAACGCGGGCAATCATGCGCGAATTGTGCGCACAAGACCCGCGGATTCGCGCTATTCTGAACAATCAAAATTATGGCCAGATGCGGTCACCCACTCACGGAATTTATCAGTCGGAGGGTCGAGCGGTGATCGGTATGTGCGCCGATTTTCAGGACCCGCCAGAGATGATCGGCCAGTTCGTCAGCCGCTGGCGCGAGGGGGCCTTGATCGTTCTGGCCCAACGGCGAAGCGAAAAGTCGTCATGGTCAACACGCATAGCGCGTGACTTGGGATATGCTTTCCTCAATCGCTTTGGTGACTATCCTGTAATTCCGGGCGCAACCGGCTTTGGCCTTTATGACCGCAAAGTAGTTGACGAGCTGGCCCGCTGGCGGGAACCAGAACCGTTCTTTCGCGGAATGTTGGTGGAAAGCGGCTTCAAATGCGCATTGATCCCGTTTGACCGGCCGGAACGGATGGCAGGCGAGAGCAAAAACAACTTTGCCGAGCTGTTTTCCTTCGCGCTCTCCGGGCTGGCTGCGTCCAGCAAATCCCTGCTTCGGCTGCCTATCATATTATCTGCTTATGCTGCGGCGCTGGCCGTGCTCCTTATGATCGGAACGCTTGCTGCCTTGGCGCTGGATGGCCCCGCATTGGCAGTCTTGGCGTTTGCCGTGGCGTTCGGTATCTTTGCTGTGCTGCTGTTGATCCTTGGCCTGTTAGGGGAGCAAGTGCGCATGCTGGCAGAACGCAGCCGCGACGTGCCACTCGTGATCGAGGAAGAGCGGATCAACTTCCCCCCGCACCGCGCAAGGCCGGTTGGGCTGCGCGGCGGATGAAGCCTGCACCGCGCCTCATTCCATTAGTGTTAGAGTGGGTGCTTGCCGGCGCCGTTGTCGCCAGCGTGATCTGGACGTTCGCGTTTTTCCGCCAGAATGGATTTCTGCCCCAACCCTTCGTGTTCGATACCAATGACACTTTCATGGACTGGTTCAACACGGCGTATTGGGCAAATAACGGGGGTGCGTTTGAAGTTTGGGGAACGATTTACCCTCCTCTTTCCTTCGTATTTCTGGACACACTCAGCCTGCCCGGCTGTTATCTGGAAACATCGTTCTACGCACGCGACTGCGACTGGCTGGCGCGTGGGGCTATTCTTGCATGTTACCTGATAAGTGTGTGGGTCGCGTGGCTGGCGTTCCGCAAGGCAAACCCCAACACGGCGCCGATGCGCACTCTGGCGATCGCACTAGGCCTTCCTTTGCTTTTCACCCTGGAACGGGGCAATCTCATTATCGCAGCCTTCCCGTTCTTCGTTATCGCCCACAGCGAGGTCACCAAATCGCGAGCATGGCGAGTATTTTCGGCGGCCGTCACGATCAATTTCAAGCCCTATCTCGTAGTCCCCGTCTTTTCCTACGCAGTGAAACGGGAGTGGCGCGCGTTTGAGTTGATGGGCATTGCTTCCGTGGCCCTCTACCTCGTAACGCTAGCCTTGGTGGGCAGTGGCACACCTGAAGAGATAATCACAAACACTGCCAAATGGGTTGAGTTTCAGGGCGGGCAGGTCTGGAACGAGGTGAACTATTCGACCAGCTTCGCACCGCTGCTGAGGATCCGGACATTGAATGTTCCGGTACTTCAATTCGTCTCTTCGGAACTCGTTGAGACGATCGAGCTTGTGGCCATCCTGGCGATCCGATCAACGCAGGTAATCGCACTGGCAGCCTTGGCAGCTGCCTGGCTGCAACCGCGCGCCCTGCCGATTTATCGGCTCTCAGCCATACTATTCGGCACTTACATCGTCACCCAGTCGCCCGGTGGGTATGCGCAGCTGTTTTTGCTGTTTCTGGTGTTTCTGGAGCCATGGCGGCGGCCCGGCCCGATTGTTGCGCTAGTGTGCGCCTACGTGCTTTCTCTGCTGGGTGACTGGACTATAACAACCATAATGGAGCTTTCACTGAACAGCTGGCTCGGCAGCCGTGATGTAAATCCCATCTTTGGGCTGACCTTCGGCCACTTTGTGCGACCCGGCCTTGTCGTATTGGTCGTATGGGCGCTGTCCTTTGATACCATTGCAGAGGTCGTGCGCGCTCACCGGCAACATCGCCCTTCTCTAGGTCTGGCACCGGCATGATTTTCGAAGAAGACATTTCGGTCGTGAACGAAACGCTGGCACCGCTTTGGCCCAGGCTGGAGGGCGCGCGCATCTTCATGACCGGCGGCACCGGCTTCATCGGCCGCTGGATGCTGGAAGCGCTGATGCGTTCGGGCGTTTCGGTCGAACTAACGTTGTTAAGCCGCAATCCGCAAGCTTTCGCCAACAAGGCCCCCCACATCGCTGCCAAGTGCAGCCTGATCGCCGGGAATATCGAGGATTTCACCCTTCCGCCGGGCGAGTTTACCCATGTTATTCACGGCGCGACTGATGCCAGTGCGGAGCTGACTGCAAAAGACCCCCGCCGCATGTTCGACACCATCGTATCCGGTACGCGTCGGGTGCTCGACTTTGCGGTTGAGCGGGATGCGCAACGTCTACTCTTCATGAGCTCAGGCGCAGTATACGGGGTTCAGCCCTGGGAATTGACTCACGTTGCCGAAGATTGGCACGGCGGGCCTGACCCGCGTGATCCCAAGTCCGCTTATAGCGAGGGTAAACGCGCTGCCGAAACGCTCTGCGCGATTTATGGCCAGCAGTTTGGCCTTGATACCGTGACTGCGCGGATCTTCGCGCTGCTCGGCCCACTGCTGACGCTGGATATTCACTTCGCCGCCGGAAATTTCATCCGCGATGCAATGGCAGGCCGCATGATCCGCGTGCAAAGCGCCGGAACGGCAGTGCGGTCCTATCTCTATGCAGCAGATCTGACCGTCTGGATGTGGACGCTGCTGCTGGCGGCAGAGCGCGGCGCGGTGTTTAACGTGGGGTCAGAGGAAGAGGTTTCGATCGCCGATCTTGCTCGCCGCACCGCTGATGTTCTGGGCGGGCCGGGTGTCGAAGTACTGGGACAGGCCGATGCCGGTTGGAACCCCGGCCGCTATGTTCCGTCCACGGCGGCTATTCGTAAGGAACTTGGCCTCGTCCCCACAGTTGGCCTTGATGAAGCAATTCGGCGCACCGCCCTTTCAAATGGATGGAAACCATGACTCTCGTTAAACTTTCCGATTGGGTAGCCGAAAAGCTCGTCGAAAACGGTATTCGCGACGTCTTCATGTTGACCGGCGGCGGGGCGATGCACCTTAATCACTCGATGGGTACGCATCCCTCTCTAAAGACCACTTTCACCCATCACGAGCAGGCGCTTTCCATGGCCGCCGAGGCTTACTACCGGCTGACCAATCGGCTGGCCGTGGTGAACGTCACTTCCGGCCCCGGTGGCACCAATGCCATTACCGGCGTCTATGGCGCGTTTGTCGATTCCATCGGCATGCTGGTAATTTCCGGGCAGGTTAAGATCGAAACGACAGTGCGCCACACAGGGCTGCCCCTGCGCCAATATGGTGATCAGGAACTCGACATTGAGCCGATAGTCACGCCGATCACCAAATATGCCACGATGGTCACTGATCCACGGTCGATCCGGTACCATCTGGAAAAGGCGCTCTATCTGGCGACCAGCGGCAGGCCGGGCCCGGTTTGGCTGGATATCCCGCTGGACGTGCAGGCAGCGAAGATCGATCCTGACGACCTGCTGCCCGGTTTCGAGCCCACGGAACTGGACGAGCCGTGGAAGCAAACCGATCTGGGAGTGGCCGCGAAGGAAATCCTGGATCGCATCGCCAAGGCGGAGCGGCCAGTGGTATTTGCTGGCGGCGGCGTCCGGCTTTCCGGCGCCCATGCCGATTTCATCACGCTGATCGAAAAGCTTGGCGTGCCAGTCGTAACCGGGTGGAACGCGCATGACGTGCTGTGGAACGATCACCCGCTCTACTGCGGCAGGCCAGGCACAGTTGGAGACCGGGGCGGCAACATGGTTACGCAAAGCGCGGACGTGCTGCTGGTTCTGGGAAGTCGCCTGAATATCCGACAAGTCAGCTATAACTGGCAAAGCTTCGCGCGGGAGGCATTCAAGATCTGGGTGGATATCGATCCGCTGGAATTGCAGAAACCCAACGTCTCGCCAGATATGCCGGTGGTGGCCGATTTGGCCGACTTGATCCCCGCTCTCAATGCAGCGCCCTATGCCGGCGCGAATGAAACGCATTGTGAGTGGGTGGAATGGTCCAAAGAGCGCGTTCGGCGCTTTCCGACAGTTCTTCCCGAATATCGCGATCACGGACCGCAGATCCACCCTTACGTGGCGATGGACGAACTGTTCCGGCAGCTTGAAGAGGATGACATTACCGTCTGCGGCAATGGCAGCGCGTGTGTGGTCAGCTTTCAGGCAGCGGAAATCAAGCGTGGGCAACGACTCTGGACCAATTCGGGTTGCGCAACGATGGGATATGACCTCCCCGCTGCAATTGGCGTCCATGCCGCAACAGAGGGCAAGCAGCGGATCATCGCCGTGGCCGGCGACGGTTCAATCATGATGAACCTTCAAGAGATGCAAACCATTGCCGGCAACGCGATGCCGGTAAAGGTCTTCATCATAAACAACCAAGGCTATGTCTCGATCTTCCAGACGCACCGCAATTTCTTCAACGGCGTTGAAGTGGGCGGTGGGCCGAAAAGCAACGTCACCTTCCCGGAATTCGGCAAGCTGGCAGAGGCATTTGGTTTCACCTATTTTCGCTCAGAGTCCCACAATGATCTGCCCGGCGCGATAAGCGCGGCTCTCTCTGCCGATGGTCCCGTGGTTTGCGAGATCATGGTGGACGAGCACGTTTCCTTTGCACCGAAGCTGGGAGCCAAATCGCATCCGGATGGCCGCATCACATCGCCCGCGCTGGAGGACTTGTCCCCCTTCCTCCCCCGCGAAGTCCTGCGGGAGAACATGCGGATCGAACTGATGGAAGATCAATGAACCCCCGCACTTCTTTCGAAGGGGAGCGTTCAATGCGCTTTTTGGTGGCAGGTGGAATCAATACCGCCTTCGGCCTCGCCTTCTATCCCTTGCTGCTGTGGAGCGTGCCATTTCTGCGCACGCATTATCTGGTGGCACTGGCCCTCGCGCAGGGGGTGTGCCTATGTTTTGCCTATACCACCTACAAGTTCGGCGTGTTCCGTACGCGAGGCAACACCCTGCGAGAATTCAGCACGTTTTCGAGCTTTTACCTGTTTAATTACGCGGCGAACTGGGCAGCGCTGCCATTGATGGTCGAAGTGGGTCGCTTACCGCCAGCGATCGCGCAAATTGGCTTTACCGCCGTTCTCATTGTAGGCAGCTACTTCTGGCACAGCCGCGTAACCTTTCGATCCGCGGGGAACAACGGATGACCGCCACAAGCTTCCCGCATAGGGCATGCCCGCTGTGCGGTTCGCACGCATCGCAGCCCGAAGTCAGCAGCCGCCTGCGGGCGGAAACGCTGGAAATTGATGCGGTGCGTCCGTTCTGGTCCGGCTTCTTCAAGGAAAAGCTGTTCTTCAGCTACCACCGCTGCGCCGATTGCGAGTTGCTGTATAACCCCGTCTATTTCGACGATGACCAGCTGGCCTCACTTTATGCGGACATGGCTCCCAACATGGACATTGTGTCCAACGACGCCATCGTTGCCACCCAGCGCGGGTATTTCGAACGGGTGAGAGCGACAGGAGCACCGTTAAAGGGCGGTTATCTGGAGATCGGCCCGGACGTGGGGCACATCGTTTCCGAAGCGGCTCGCGTGGGATCGTTCGATCATTTCTGGCTGTTCGAGCCGAACTTGGCCATCCACGACACCTTGGGCGCGGCAGCAGGTGGCAGAGCTTCAGCCGTGCTCGCGGACATGACAGATCTTTCACCCGTGCCGGATGGCTCTGTGGGCCTTGCGGTGATGATCCACGTGCTCGATCATTTGCTCGATCCGCTGGCGATGCTGGAGCAAATCCGCGCCAAGCTCTCCCCCGGCGGCAAGCTGATGATTGTCACCCACAACGAACAGTCGCTGCTGCGCCGAGCGACCGGCGTGCGGTGGCCCCCGTTCTGCCTGCAACATCCCGAAATCTATAATCCGCACACCATGCGCAAACTACTGAACCGCGCGGGTTACCAAGACGTGGCGGTGGAGCGGAGCGTTAACAGTTTCCCCATCGATTTCCTCGCCAAGCAGGCGGCATGGACTCTGGGGTTACGCATGAAACGGGTGCCGCTCCCTTCAACGCCGATCTCGCTGCGGCTCGGCAATATCCTGACGCTGGCTTCCGCCCCCTCTCAGGCGGCTGCAAATAGTGATAGCGAAAGGCTGCGGGTGCCTCCGTCAACCATTTTGAGCTAGGCGAGGATGCAAGGCAGCCCTGTTCCAGACGCAATGTGTGCACCAATCAGTGCGGCGCACGCCTTTGGGCAATCGAGCCGTAGCAGGCCTGTTTCATGTGTCCTTCCACCGACAAGTTTACCCATGTCATTCACGGGGCTACCGGCGCCAGCGTCGAGCTGACTGCAAAGCCCCCCCCGCCGCATCACTAGTTCGGCGTTTTAAGTCCTGCCTTCAAAGCGCGCGAAAGCGCAATAGGGCTGGTGAGCAAACCGTTCCAGGCGCAGGGTGTTCAGGCCCAGCACTTCCATAACGGCCTGCGTCTCCCCAGGAAAATGCGCACAGTTCAGTTCATCGAACACCAGCATCGACCCCTTTACGAGCCTGGAGAGGATGAGCTCCAGCGCAGCACGCGTGGGCTTGTAAATATCCATGTCCATGATCGCCATTGCGACAATTGCGTGAGGATTGGACGCCAGCCATTCAGGCAGCGTTTCGGCGACATCACCTTTTACAAGTTCGAATTTCCGGATTTGCGGGATGGGAGAAAAGCTTTCGTGTATCGAAAGTATTTCGGCCAGTTCCTCCTCGTAACCGCTGTCGGTGGAGTAATCGCCCTCCTCCAACAAGCTGCCGTCGGCCTGCTCAAGTCCCTTGAATCCACCGAACGTATCGAAACCCACTATACGGCGAGAATGGTTATAGGGCTCATGAATGCCACGAAGGTTGCACAAGGTGGCCATGGTGGCACCCCAGTGCACGCCAAACTCGCAAATCACACCTGGAACATCGATGATCCGGTGATAAAGCATGTCTTGATAGAGTATTCGGGAGAGCACCTGTCGCTTCAAAAAGACAGTCCCATGGTGATTCCACTGTGAACCAAAACTCTCGTCGGCATAACGTGATGCCGCAATTTGCCGAAGCCGTGCATCGGCCTCGGCCTCATTATCACTACGCTGCGTGAATTCCCCTGCCAGTTTCTTGAGCATGATGCTCCTCCTCCCTTGGGATAGCGTATTCCTTCAGCATCTCGGGAATAACGCGCGAAGTTGCAGGTGAGACCTGCGCCAGCTGGCGATAGGCCTCAATCTGGCCCAACGTCACCTTCCTTGCATCTTCGCCCGCATCGATCGCCTTATGCCAAGCGACGATCCAATCCAGGGCCTGTTCCAGACGCAAAGCCGGACGCCAACCCAGTGCGGCCCGGGCTTTTGAGCAATCGAGCCTCAACAGGCCCGCTTCATGCGGCCTTGGCCCGGTATCGGGTAATGCATCGCCAGCACCTCCGCCCCATGCCGTGCGCATCCGCTCGACAATCCAGGATACGGGGCGAGCGTCCTCGTCAGCAGGGCCAAAATTCCAGCCATCAGCAAATTCGCGCTCGCCGCCCAGCAAGCGCTCAGCCAACATGAGATAGCCGCCCAGCGCCTCCAGCACGTGCTGCCAGGGCCGTACCGAATTGGGGGAGCGGATCAGGGGGGAGAGGCCTGCCTCAAATGCACGCACGAGATCAGGCACCAGGCGGTCCGCGGCCCAGTCGCCCCCACCAATCACGTTCCCTGCTCTCACCGAGGCCAGCAGCGGCCCCTGGCTCGCGAAGTAGGAGCTGCGCCATGCGCTCGTCACCAGTTCCGCACAACCCTTGCTGCTGCTGTAGGGGTCATGACCGCCCATCGGATCGCTTTCGCGATAGGGCCAGACCCATTCGCGATTTTCATAGCACTTGTCGCTTGTGATGCAGACGACTGCCTTCACGCCCGGCACCTGTCGCACCGCTTCCAGCAGATGCACAGTGCCCATCACATTGGTGGCGTAAGTCTCAACCGGCTCTTCGTATGAGAGCCGTACCAAGGGCTGCGCGGCAAGGTGGAACACCACGTCCGGGCGCACATCCGCAACCACTCGATGCAAGGCCGCAAGGTCACGCACATCGCCTTCGACATGACGGACAACATCGCCGATCCGCGCCACATCGAACAGACTTGGCTCTGTTGGCGGTGGCAGAGCATAACCGGTTACGTCCGCACCCAGCGAATGTAGCCAGAGCGATAACCAGCCACCCTTAAATCCGGTGTGACCGGTGACGAGAACCCGCCGTCCTGACCAGTTTGCTCTCACCAGCGTTTCCAAGGAGCTTCTCCGGAATCCCACAAGCTTTCGAGATACTGTTTGTCTCGCAGTGTGTCCATCGGTTGCCAGAAGCCATCATGGCGATAACCCATGAGGTTCCCGCTATGGGCAAGTTGTTCCATCGGACCCGATTCCCAAACCGTCGATGGCCCGTCGATAAGGTCCAACACGGAAGGATCTGCCACGAAAAAGCCGCCATTAATGAGACCGCCATCGCCCGCCGGCTTCTCTCGGAAATCGACAACCTGGTCATCCTCGAACTGCAGTGCGCCGAACCGTCCCGGAGGAGCGACAGCCGTGATCGTGGCGGCGGCATCGTGGGAACGATGAAATTTCACCAGATCGGCGATGTCGATATCGGCAACACCATCGCCATACGTGAAGCAGAATGGTTCGTCTGGGTCGAGATAATCGCGGATTGCTCCCAGTCTGCCTCCGGTCATCGCATCGGCCCCGGTATCGACTAACGTAATTCGCCATGGTTCGCTGTGGGAGGCATGGATTTCCATTCCATTGCCATTGCGCAGATCGATGGTTACGTCCGACGTGTGGAGAAAGTAGTTCGCAAAATATTCCTTGATCATATAGCCTTTGTAACCAAGGCAGATCACGAAATCGTTGAACCCGGCGGAAGAATAAATCTTCATGATGTGCCAAAGGATCGGCTTACCGCCGATTTCTACCATCGGCTTTGGACGGACGGCGGTTTCCTCACCAAGGCGACTACCCAATCCACCGGCAAGAATTACGGTTCGCATCTGAGCTCCACGTCTAGGACAACATGCACTTGACGGACCCGCCAACTCAAAACCGTAACATGAATGAATCGTCAAAGTTCCGGCGCTTCGCACTGGTTGCAGTGTTATTCATCGCGCTGGCCTTGCGCCTGAACGGCGTTTCGTTTGGCTTGCCCGCGCTGAACGACCCGGATGAGCCGCTGTTTATGATGACGGCGATGGAAATGTTGCGGAACCAAAGCCTCAACCCCGGGTGGTTCGGCCATCCCGCCACGACGACACTCTATTGCCTTGCACTGGTGATCCTGTCGGTGGGCGGATTTGCCATCGGCAGCGGGCAATTTCCGAATGTCGATGCCTTCGCCGCAGCCGTCTATGCTGATCCGGCGCTGGTGTGGTTACCGGCGCGACTGGTCATTGTCGCCTGCGGTGTTATTTGCGTTTGGCTGACATGGCGAATGGGGCGAAAGCTGGGAGATGAACGGACTGGACTGATTGCCGCACTTTTCCTCGCGGTAAACGCCATCCATATCGAATATTCCCAGCTCATCCGCACCGATGTGCAGGCCAGCGTGTTGATGATGCTCTGTGCGCTAGTTTCAATCCGGATACTGCGCGAAGGCCGAACGCGCGACTATCTTCTCGCCGGGCTGTTCGTTGGTCTCGCATGCGCGACCAAGTGGCCTGCCGCCCTTATCGCGATCAGCCCGTTTTGCGCGGGGGTCTATCGCCGTTCTCTGGGTCATCGCGAGTTGCACCGCCTTGCGCTGTTCTGCGCTGCATCGGCAGCCACACTGATTGTCGTTTCACCCTATCTGATCCTCGATAGCGCGGCTCTGATGCGTAATCTTGCAGGCGAAGCGCGGCCTATCCATCCAGGTGCGACTGGCGGTAACTTTGTAGAGGTGCTGGCCTGGTACGTAACCCATCCACTGGGGCGTTCGTTTGGCTTCCTGGGCATTTGCCTTGCTGCCCTCGGTCTGTTCTGGCCTGCTGACGGGCGTCGTGAATGGCTTATCGCCGTTATGCCGGGCATTTTCGTGTTCGCCGTGGTCATCTGCATGCAGTCCCTGCAATGGGAACGCTGGGTCGTGCCGCTGCTGCCATTCCTCGCCCTGGCCGCAGCCCGCGCCCTGTGCGGAATTGCGGACCGGTTGAGGGCATGGCGCGGTGCACAGATGCGCTGGTTTGAACCGCTCGCCGCCTTGGTCATTGCATTGCCGATGGCAAATTCCGCGAGAGTTGAAGCCGTGGAGCGCACTCACGACACACGCCAGATCGCGTCGCAATGGATTACCCAGAACGTTCCGGCAGGCAGCACGATCCTGCTCGAACACGCAGGTCTTGATCTACTTTCGGGCCCTTGGCAGTTCCGCTTCCCGCTGGGTTCTGCGGGATGCGTGGACGCGCGCCAGGCACTGAGTGGCAAGGTTCGCTATGCCGATGTCGAAACGCAGCGCCGCAGCAGCCCCATCGTGGACATCGGCTATGTCGATGAGCAAAAGCTGTCCACGTGCCAAGCGGACTATGCGGTCCTCAGCAATTATGATCGCTATCGCGCCTCGCCTGAGCACTTCGGCACCCAGATCGCGCGGTACGACAGCATCATACAAAACGGGCGTGCGCGCGCGATCATCCACCCCGTTCCGGGCCAAAGTTCAGGACCGGTGGTGCGAATTGTGGAGATCAAGCGATGATCGGTCCGATAAATCAATAACTTTGCAACTTGAACGTTTGCGCTATCTTGCCGATATATCCCTGCTCACCGTCTGCACGGAGTTGTCGAGATGGCCTACCGCGATACCCAGCTTCTGATCGATGGCGTTTGGCAGGATGCAGCCGACGGCCGCACGATACCCGTACTAAACCCCGCCACGGGTGAAGAAATCGGCCGGATCGCTCACGCCGGGCAGGCCGATCTGGATAAGGCGCTTGCTGCTGCGGAAAAGGGCTTCAAGGTTTGGCGCGATCTAACGCCGGCCCAGCGCAGCGTCATCATGCGCAAGGCTGCGGGCCTGATGCGTGAACGCGCCGATGCTATTGCCGAACTGCTCACGCAGGAACAGGGCAAGCCGCTGGCCGAAGCCCGGATTGAAGCGATGGCTGCGGGAGACATGATCGAATGGTTCGCGGAGGAAGGCTTCCGCGTCTATGGCCGGCTTGTTCCACACCGCAACAATCTGGCCATTCGTCAGATGGTAGTGAAAGACCCCGTCGGCCCGGTGGCTGCATTCACGCCGTGGAACTTTCCTATCAATCAGGTCGTGCGCAAGATCGCTGCTGGCTTGGCCTCCGGCTGCTCCTTCATCGTCAAGGCTGCTGAGGAAACACCTGCAAGCCCCGCCGCGCTTATCCAGGCGTTCCAAGACGCGGGCCTTCCCGATGGCGTGCTGAACCTCGTTTACGGCAACCCGGCCGAAATTTCGGAATACCTCATCGCCAGCCCGGTAATCCGCAAGATCACCTTCACCGGCTCCACCCCTGTCGGCAAGCTGCTCGCCGGCCTTGCAGGCAAGCACATGAAGCGCGTTTCCATGGAACTGGGCGGCCACGCTCCAGTCATCGTGTGCGACGATGCGGATCTGGAACTGGCAGTAAAAAGCTCTGGCGCTGCAAAATTTCGCAATGCCGGGCAAGTCTGCATCGCCCCCACGCGCTTCCTTGTTCACAACAGTGTGAAGGAGGAATTTGCCCAGGCTTTCGTTAATCTGGCGGAGAGCCTGCACGTGGGCGACGGCATGGATGCCTCCAGCCAGATGGGGCCGCTCGCCAACGATCGCCGCCTTGCTGCAATGGCCGCGTTCGGTGACGACGCAATCGCCAAGGGTGCATCGCTGCTCACGGGCGGAGAGCGGATCGGGGAAGAAGGCTATTTCTGGAAGCCGACCGTGTTGTCAGACGTGCCGCTGAACGCGAGCTTGTTTAACGAAGAGCCCTTCGGTCCGATTGCGGGTATCCGCGGGTTTGATCGACTGGAAGACGCGATTGAAGAAGCAAACCGCCTTGCCTTTGGGCTTGCCGGTTATGCCTTCACCCGCTCGCTGGCAAACGCAGACCTGCTCAGCCGCAGGGTCGAAGTAGGCATGCTGTGGGTAAACACGCCAGCTGCGGGAACCGCTGAATTGCCGTTTGGCGGCATCAAGGATTCCGGTTACGGCACTGAAGGCGGCCCGGAAGCGATGGAAGCCTATCTCAATACTCGCGCCGTGGTTATTGCCAACGTTTAGGTCAAACCGAGCCGGTAAATCCGGTTCGCCATGTCATGGAACAGCGCGTGTTTTTCATCCGCGCTGAACGCCGCGACCATGCGCTTGAATGAGTTCCACAGCACGGTTCCATTGGTGAGCGCGCGGTCCACCGGGAAATTGCTTTCGAACATGCAGCGGGTTGGGCCGAACAAGTCTATCGCTGTCAGGATATGCCACTGTTGGGCCCGCACCATTTCCTCTGATGTCCAGGGACGCGGAGCATCCTCTGGCACGCACAGACCGGTAAGTGGCATGTTAAGCCCGCCAAGTTTTACCACGACATTGGGAAGCTCAGCCAACTTGGCCATCTGTCTTCGCCAATCAGCAAAGCTCTCTTCCGGATCGCATGCAAAGCGGCCCACTCCCATCGGCGAGCCAACGTGATCGAGCACGAAGGTGGTATCGGGGATTGCGTGCGCCAGGTCAGCCAGTTCCGCCAATTGCGACTGCATCACCCAGACATCCAGAACCAGATTTCGAGACGCCAGCGTGGCAGCCCCATCATGGAAGGAAGGCTCTGCCATCATTCCCGCACGCGTTCCCAGTTCATAGGGCATATCTCGATCATGGGCGGTGGAAGATCGGATTCCCCGCAGCCGCGGCGACGCTTGCAAATGTGCGTCAAGAACCTCTTCCGCCCGCGTACCCAAAGTCAGATCGACGCGCGCCACAATGCCTGCCACGGCGCCGCTCGCCAGACCGCCCCGGCGTTGCGCATCCCTTGCAACTTCCTCGGCAAATTCCGTCTCCCCAACTGATGCCAGTTCAGGCGGGCCAGAAGTGCGGTAGCCAACCCCGGATTCAACGAAAACGGTGGCCACGATATTGTGTCCATCACCCGTTTTGTACGCCAGCAGGCCGTCCGTATCCCAGGTTTCTGCATCGGCCATGGGCGGCTGCGGCCAAATGTGATGGTGCGGATCGATGATCGGAAAGTCGGGATCGATCGGCGATTCACCAATCTGATCACGCCATGCATCCCGGCTTATCGGCAGATCAGCCATCCTCATATTCTCCAATTCCACCAGATTTTGGGAGCACTCTTGTCCGTTCGTCAATTTAAAGCAACCGAACAGCAACGCCGCAAGCAAGGCGGACCAGACGAGCCGACATTCACTTTGGCTTGGCGAACTGATACGTCATGCTGCACAAACAATTAAAAGCAGCGATGGGAGCGGGGAGTGAGCATGGACAAACAGTTCCAGATATTCCGTCGTGGAGACGGCTATGTCTTTGGCGAGGACGGGGTGCTCACAACGGATCCCACCCCAGTGCAGGCAGATGGGCTGGCGCGCATGATCGATGCAGGGGTGATGGACGGGGCAGAATTCACCATGCTTTGCAACTTGCCGGGTTTCACACTGATGCACGCCTGGTTCAAGAAGGACTATCCCCTTCCCCTGCACAGCCACAGCGCCGATTGCCTATATTACGTGGTTGCCGGTTCAGCACGTCTGGGCACGGAGGAGCTTTCGGCAGGGGACAGTTTCTTCGTGCCGGCGAACACGCCTTATACTTATCGCGCGGGGCCCGACGGCGTGGAAGTGCTGGAGTTCCGCCACACGTTGGACATCGACTTCCAGAACTATGCAAAAAACCGCGTCTTCTATGACAAAGCCATCACCACGATCATGGAAAACCGCGATTTCTGGCAGAAAGTGCCAAAGCCATCGCAGCGAACGTGACGTGTGCATTAAGCGATAATCGAAAACCAAAAGACGGGAGAGTGAACGAATGGCTGGCAATCAATTCCTGCGTCGTGGCGGAACTTTTCTGGCTGCTCTTGCTGTCTCCGCATTCGCTTACGCCGCATATGCCACGGCTAAGGCCACCCAAGGCCCGCCAATCCTCGCCAAGCCTGAACAGCGTGAGCGTGAGGCAATCGCCCTCACCATTTATCACAGTGCGGAGCTTCAGGCCGAACTTGCGGAAGTGAAGGCGCGCTTTGGGGCAAGCACGCTCGCTGAAACCACCGCCGGCCGCTCCACCATAAACCGTGCGACAGAAGCGCTTGCCTATCAGGCCGCGCTATATGCCGCAAATTTCGACACCGTGCGCCCATACATCCTATGGGGCACGAACGCGGCGCATGAATGGATGGGCCTGAAGGTTCCTTCGTCCGGATATGGGCTGGACAGTCCGGACAACATCTATCGCCACGCAACGCTGGACGGCGCTGGCCGTTATGAGATCCGCGGCACCATGCACAAGGTTGGCCCCACGCAGCAGACGTTTGTGATCTATCGTACGATCCCCGGCGTGACCCAGACCATGAATGCCGAAGGCCACATGGATGAACTGGCAGGGATCAAGAGCGAGGACGTGTTCTTCGACGCGCGCGGCAATTTCACCATCACGGTCGATGCCGACCCTGCACACGGACGACCAAACCACTTGCAGGTTCCCGCCGACGAGCCAGCGTTGCACCTGATGGTTCGGGATTCGCTGGCAGACTGGGCACAGGAACTTCCGTTCGAACTGGAAATTGAACGGCTGGATGCGCCGGCACAAGTCCAGCCGCGCAGCGAGGCGGATATGATCCGCCATGCAACGCAGATCCTTTCCGCCTATTCACGCTTTTGGCTCAACTGGTTTGAGACATATGTTCATGCCAAGCCGCTGAATGAAATTGTGCACCCGTGGAAGCGAGTGCAAGGCTGGGGCATGACCCAGCAAGGCCGCTTCGCCTTTGCCGACGATGAAGTGTGGATCATTACACTCGATATGCTGGACGCGAAGTTCTTCGACATCCAGATTTCCGATCCGTGGACCAAGGCGGTGGAATACGTACATCGCACCGGCAGCTTCAATGGCAGCCAGCCGATCGCCAACGATGACGGAACAGTCACGTTCGTAGTTTCTCCACGTGATCCCGGCGTGAACAACTGGCTGGATACCAGCGGGCTTACATCGGGAACGTTCCAGGTGCGTTGGCAGGCGATGGCGCCTGGATCCAACGGTGAAGGTGCAGTGCGGAACACCAAGATTGTGAAGTTCAAGGATCTGCGCGACCACCTGCCGGAAGGAACCCGCTTCCTCACCCCCAAGGAACGCGCTGCACAGCTTCTCAAACGGGCAGATTCCTATGCCCGCAGGCTGCGATAGATATGGCGAATTTAGCGCTTCAGGCGCGGGAGACCATGCCGGTTTCCCACCCGGTGCTTTCCCCCGATAAATGGCCGGGCGCAGAGGCGCTGATGGCTGCGGCACGGGAAACAACCGGCCTTGAGGATTTCGGCAGCACTGAGTTTCTGGAAGCACTGGAACAGCTTTTGCTGAGCCTCCGGACGGAATCCGGGATTGAAGGCCCACCTCGCACCAATGTTCTGACGCTGCTGCTGCGCAGGCTGGAAAACCGACTAGCCGTGGAACACTGGCACGCTGCTAATCCAGAAGCCTCGCAAGCGGAAATTCGCGGGCCCATCGCCATTACCGGCCTGCCGCGCACAGGCACTACCGCACTCGGCAACCTGCTTTCGCTAGATCGGCAATTTCGTCCGCTGCGAACATGGGAGCAGGCCAGTCCGGTGCCGCCTCCCGTTCTGGGCGGCGAGGCAAACGATCCCCGGCGCGTCACCATGCTTTCCCGCCTAACCGCGATGATCTCAAACGATCCGCGTGAAATGGAAATGCACCTCTACGATATTGACGCGACCGAGGAGGACCATGACGTGCTGGGCCTTTCCTTTGCCGCACAACACAACACATGGCCCGTGCCGGGTTATCGCCGATGGTGGCGCGGCGCCGATCTGCGCGGCGCGTATCGCTATCACCGCCGGGTACTGCAATTGCTCCAATCCTCAAGGCCGCCCAACCTCTGGATGCTGAAGGCCCCGCACTACAAGTTTCACATGGAGATGATCGACGAGGTCTATCCCGATGTGCGGTTCGTCTTCACTCATCGCGATCCTGTGAAATCGATCCCATCCTATTTCAGCTTCTTCATGAACTACTTGCCGGTGGGAACGGTCGAGCGGTTCGGTAAGGAAAAGCTGGCGCGTGACATGTACCAGCACCTGCTGGAAGGCATGCACACGGCGGTCGCCAGCCGTCACCGACTGGGTGAAGAGCGATTTGTCGATGTGTCGCAACGCCGGTTAAACGCAAATACGCTTCCTACGCTGGAGCGACTGTACGAAGGGTTGGACCTGCCTTTCACCGGCACATTTGCTGACGCCGTCGCCCGGTGGCAGGGGGCCAACCATTCCGGCGCGCATGGCTCGCACCGCTACACCGCCGGGGAGTACGGCTTTTCGGATGATGAAATTCGGTCCGACTTTGCATTCTATTCCGAACGGTTCGGGCACTTTTTCTGAAAGGCAATCCATGACGCAGAACGCCGTTCATCCCCGCATTTCCGTCACCACGATCAGCACATGGAATTGGAGCGTGGAGCAGGATATCGCGTTCTTCCAAGAGCAAGGCATCCCGGCAATGGGAGTGCCGATGACCAAATTCGGCGACACGATCGATGCAGATATAGAAGCCTTGCGCGCATCCGGCATCCCGATCACCGCCGTATCCGGCGCAGCCGACCGCAGCCTGATCGAAAGCGGCAAAACTACGCTGGCTGCGCTGAAGCCGGGCATCGACGTTACGCACACATTAAACAGTTCCTCCTTCTATTTCCTGGCCGGGCCAACTCCTCCACAGACGCCCACCGACGATGCTTATGTGGCACTGGTAGATTGCCTGCCGGAGGCCATTGCTTATGCCCGGGATAAAGGCGTGCGCCTTGCGATTGAGCACAACAGCATTTCTTCGCGCGACATGGGGTTCGTGCACACGCTGGCAGGCGCGGCCGAGATCGCGTTCGCGGCAGACATCGACATCTGCCTTGAGCTCCAGAATTGCTGGTTTGAGCCAGACCTGCCGCGGCTGTTCCGCGAAAATGTTAGTCGCTTCTGTGTCGCGCAAGTCAGCGATTACCTTGTAGGTGAGGCGATCAAGTTCAACCGCAGAGTGCCGGGTGATGGCTCCATCCCGCTGGAATGGTTGCTCGGTCTTTTGCTTGATGCTGGATACAACGGCTATTTCGAGATTGAGCTGCTCGGCCCCGCGATAGAGGCCGAAGGCTATGCGCCCGCACTGCAGCGTTCCATCGACTGGCTGAATGATCGGTTTGCACGCTGGGGAATCTGACAATCCCCGAAAATTGAGCATCCACCGCACTGAAACGGCGATCCTGGCTTGAGGATTGCGCATTCATCTGTTTGAGAGGCATCCAATTCGTGCGGACGCGGGGCACTGGCCAGCCGTGTTGCACCGATCCAGCTTGATCAATGAGTTCCTGAAACATGAAGCGCCGCAATGATCCCGAGAGCGAAAAATCCGCGCTCGAAACCCGCGTGATCTCGGCGGCACTGGAACTGCTTGAAGATGGCGGACCGCGATCCATCACATTTCGATCGGTGGCGCAGCGGGCAGGAATGCCAACTGCCAGCGTCCAGCGACGTTTCGGCACAAAGGACCGACTGCTCTACGCTGTGTATGGCGTCTTCGTTTCGCGCAAAGACCCAGCGCTGGAAAGCATAATTTCGCGAACCGCGGGCAGGACGCCGCCGCTGGATGCAGTCCCGTCACTGCTGACAACCCTGCTTGCCGACCCGGCTCGCAGAGCGTCTCAAATTACGGCCATCGAATTCCTGCTCGCTGTCATCCGCAATCCGCATTTCAGACCGCTCGCCAGGCGCTGGCGCGATGCAAGGATCGAAAGCTGGCGCCGTCTGGTTGGCGCGGAGGAACTGGCCGAATTTCTGCTCGAGCTGGAGCTTGGCCTTGCGCTAGATTCCATCGGCCTGCCTGATGATCCGGTGGTAGCTCTCGCCAACAACGAGATCGCCGCCCACGCGCTGCTCGATGCTAGAACCCCGCAGCGCTTCTGGTTCACGTCACTTCTTCTCCCGGAGATCACGCGCCAGAACGAGGAGATCGATTGTGAAGTCTCGCCCGAGTTGGAGGAATTTCTCGACGCGGGTGCGAAGATTGTTCTGAAATACGGTAGCGAGGCAATCAGCTTCCGCAACGTTGCGGATCACGCACAACGAACGTTCGCTTCGATTTCCTCGAACTTCCGTCGCAAGGACGTGCTTGTCGCTTCCGTTTGCCAGCACATGGTGAACACCGCCCTTTCGGCAGCACCGCCCCCACTGGCAGGCCCTAGGGACCTGCGCCGGATCTGCGAGATCAGCTGCGACCTGCTGACCGGCGGCAGCGGCTTGCGGGGCGATTATTACTTCCTCGGTCAGGTCGAGATTCGATTGCTGGCCGCGCGCAATAACCGCTTTTCCGGCCTTGCTCGCCGCATGCGTATGCTGAACGGCCTTTACCCCGTTAGCCGCAACGATCCTGCATACGATCCTGTGAGCAAGGAAGCCTTCGTCGTGCATTCGCGCGAAATCTGGTCCCGCGGTGCAGCGCTGCTCCAGACAGCGATACAGGAAGACGAGGCGCTTCGCCCCGCCCTCCTGAATCGGCTGATGCAATGCGTGGAGCGGTTTGAAATCCCTTAGGAAGTTCTAAACGACCCCTTCGGATTCAAGCTGTGCCATCTCATCAGCAGAAAGCCCCGCGGCTGCAAGAATATCCGCGGTATGCTGGCCGATAGCGACTGCCGGAGTCAGGCGCGTTATCGGCTGGCCATCTTCCACCGTCGAAATGCGAACCGGATTGGCCGGAATGGTAACACCGTTGCAGTTCGCATAGGAACCACGCGCCGTGGCGTGCGGATCATTCACGAATTCGGCACCGCGATTGACCGGGGCAACGGCTGCGCCGGCGGGAGCCAGCAAGTCCACCCATTCCTGTGCCGTCCGGCGAGAGAATGCCTCCGCCAATGCGGATTCACATTCATCAGCCCGCGCCGGATCGTGCAGCCCGCTCTCCAGCTGTGGCAATCCCAGCCCCTCGCACAGAGCTTTCCATGTGCGCGGTTCGGCGGATGCAACCGCCACGTATCGCCCGTCCGAACACGCATAGAGCCGTCGGTCTGGCGTTGCCGTAAGCCGGTAGAGGCTATCAGACATCGGATTGACGCCGCAGGTCAGCAACCAGCTTGCCGCTTCCGTCAGGCTCGTGTCGATGAACGCGCCCTGCCCGGTCTTTTGCCGCATCGCCAACGCGCCTTGAATGGCTATTACCGCGATCAGACCGCCCGCCTGCACGGCCAGTGACTGCCCCGGATGCCACGGCATTTCAGGCGCAAGGGAGTCCAGCAGCCCCGAATGCGCTACATAGGACAAATCATGCCCCGCATATTGCGCATAAGGTCCTGTCTGGCCGAAGCCGGTGATGGAGCACCAGACCAGACCCGGATTGCTCCCCTTCGCCTGCTCATACCCAAAGCCGCGCTCCGCCATCGTGCCGGGCAGCGCATTTTCCAGCACGATGTCGAACCCCGCCACCAGCTTGTGCAGCAGTTCAACGCCTTCCGCCCGCCGCCAATCCAGAGAGATCGATTTGCGGGCTCGGCTCATCGCCACTTGCCCGAAGATCGTGCTGGGCTTGCCTTTCCCTTTGGGCGGTTCAACCCGCACGACTTCCGCGCCCAGATCCGCAAGCATCACAGCTGCTGATGATCCGGGCGGCAGGTTGGTGAAATCGAGAACCCGAATATCGGTCAATGGCCTGATCGGCGTATTCATGGCATCTAAACCCTAGCTTATTTGTGTTGTGGGTGGCGCAGTACTTACTGGTTGAAGCTGTAGCCGCCGTTCACCGGATAAGTCTGCCCCGTTATCCACGAAGACGCCCCCGAGCACAGGAACAGTGCCATGCCCGCTACATCCTGCGGCGTGCCCCAGCGGCGGATGGTGTAATTTGATACTGCCGCCTTGTATTGGTCGCTCTGCTTGAACTGCTCGAACTGCTCATCGCTCATCATCGTCTGGATCGTGCCCAGCGCGATGGAATTGCAATTGATGCCGAAACGCGCAGCTTCCTTGGCGAGAGACCGCATGAAGCCGGCTGCCCCGGCCTTTGCGCCTGCATAGACAGCCTGACGCGGCTCACCCACGCGGCCGGCATCCGAAACGATGGTGACAACCCGGCCACGCTTCTCCTCCACCATGTAGGGCAGCGCCGCATGGCAGCAGTTGAGCACGCCATAGAAGTTCGTATCCAGGAACTTGGCCCATTCAGCCGGGTCTTCCTGCCAGAACATCTTGTCCAGCTTGATCTGTGCGGATGGCCCTGCATTACCGGCATTGTTCACCAGGATGGTGACGGGGCCGAGCGCTTCCTTCACTTTCGCAAAAGCAGCATGCACAGCAGCGCCATCGCTGACATCAAACGGCACAGCAACGGCGCGCACTCCGAGTGCTTCAATCTCCTCAACGACGCTATTTGCCCGTTCGGCATCGAAATCATTGATCGCGATCCCGCCCGCATTGTGCCGCGCCAATTCCAGCGCGATCGCACGTCCCACGCCTTTGCCAGCGCCGGTGACAAGCGCGACTTGTCCTTCAAGATCAAGCAAATCAGGCTGACTCATGCTACTCTACTCCCATTATTCGTCGGCTGCTCCATGAAGACCCGAACCCGCAGCGCAAGGTCAAAGATTCTGGCTTTTCTGAAAATCGCGGATTGAGGAAGCCGCTTCGGCGAATGCGGGGCGGATATCGCAGTGGCGTTCCCATGATCGGCGCTGAACACCGCTGCGCGGGATAGACCACACCGCAATTGATCTGGGCAGAATGGTAGTTCAATCAAAGTGCAAGAACTGAATATCGGAGGTGATGCTTTGGCTTACGAATATGAAACCCTTTCGATCGAGCAGCGCGGTAGTGTCGATTGGGTCACGCTGAACCGGCCAGACCGGCTGAATGCCATCGATGCAGTAATGACTGCGGAACTGAAGCATTACTTCAGCGGGCTGTGCGAGGCCCCCAACACTCGCATTGTCGTGCTGCGCGGAGCGGGCCGGGCGTTCTGCGCGGGGATGGATTTGAAAGAATCAGCCGAAGGCGTGGTGCCGCCGTTCGGACGAGGTTTCGCCCAGCAGGGCACAATTTCAGACATTTACATGTGGATGCGCCGCTGCCCGCAACCAATCATCAGCCTGGTTCACGGCGCAGCATCAGGCGGCGGTTTCGCGTTCGCCCTGGCATCGGACATTCGCATCGCCGGGGAGAGCGCGCGCATGAATGCCGCCTTCATCCGTGTCGGTCTTTCCGCCTGTGACATGGGAACCAGCTACTTCCTCCCCCGCCTTGTCGGCGTTTCACTGGCGTCCGAATTGATGCTGACCGGTCGCTTCATCGATGCGCAGCGCGCGCTGGCGACAGGTCTTGTCTCGCAAGTCGTGCCGGATGCCGAGTTGGAAACCGCAGCGCAGGGCTATATCGACGATATGCTCGCGACCACGCCGTTGGGCCTTCGATTGACCAAGGACGGCCTTAATATGGCAATCGATGCGCCCAGCCTTGAGCACGCCATGGCGATTGAAAACCGGCAACAACTCCTTGCTGGCCGAAGCGATGATTTCCGTGAGGCCGTTCGCGCGCATATGGAGAAGCGCAAGCCGGTGTGGACGGGCAAATAAGGCAGCGTCGCTGCCCAATCAAGCTGCCAGCCGCTGTTGCAGGAAGGCGCCGCGATCGATCACGGCAAGCAAGGTTCTTGCCTCCAGCAGAGAGGTGTCATTCATTTGTGTGCCGCATGAGTGTTATCTGTTTCATCCCCTATCGAACCGCTAGCGCATCAATAATCCCATCGCTAGGGTCATACGAACTGCCAGCCGCGGCTGGCCAAGAATATATGTTTCTGGGGAGCGGTGCAGCGATGAAACTTGGCCTCGATCTTGCCTACAGCGGCGCAAAGCTGTCGATACCGATTGAAAAGATCCAGCAGGCAGAGGCGCTGGGATTCGATTCCGTCTGGACCGCAGAAGCCTATGGCTCGGATGCATTCACTCCGCTTGCGTGGATCGCCGCTCAAACCAAGACCATCAGGCTGTGCACGGGCATCGCACAGTTGGCGGCACGTACCCCGGCCAACTGCGCCATGATCGCGCAGACGCTTGACGCATTGGCGGGCGAAGGCCGCGTGGCGGTCGGGCTCGGCGTTTCCGGCCCGCAGATCGTGGAAGGGTGGTACGGCCAACCATGGGGCAAGCCGGCGCAGCGGCTGCGCGACTATGTGGCCATCATGAAGAAAATCTGGCGCCGCGAAGGGCCAGTTTCGCACGACGGGGCAGAAATCCGGCTGCCATATGACGGAGCGGGTTCGTCCGGGTTGGGCAAGCCGCTGAAAAGCATCCTGCATGGCAATCCGAACATTCCGATCATGCTGGGCACCTCGACCCCCAGCAACATCCGCCTCACCGGCGAAATCGCCGATGGCTGGCTTTCGATGCACGTTACGCCTGACACGGCCAAGCCGCGTCTTGCTCTACTTGAAGAAGGGCTGGCGCGGCGTACCGACGGCAAGACGCTGAAGGACATGGAAATCGTCGCCAACGTGAAGCTGACGATCACCGACGATGTTCGCGCCGCACTTGACGCCTCCAGGGCGACAATCGCGCTTTATGTCGGCGGCATGGGGGCAAAGGGCCAGAACTATCACAAGCAGGCGATGATCGAGCGTGGCTTTGCCGCCGAAGCGGATCGGATCGAGGAACTGTTCCGCGCAGGGCGCAAGGAAGAGGCCGAGCAGGCCGTGCCCGATGAATTTCTGGACGATGGTGCGCTGGTCGGCCCGCCGGAACGCATTCGCGAACGCTTCCGGCTCTGGGTCGATGCCGGGATCACCACCATGCGCCTTGCCAATCCG
>JAZQRJ010000018.1:0-35703 GCA_045629505.1 Novosphingobium sp. | reverse complement strand
AGTCGTGTGAGGCCCCGCGTATTGCACAGCGTCAAACGGATCGTCGCTCCACCCCAGTTTTAGTCCGGCGACACCTTTCGACAGATCCGCGCTATAATCGGGGGGATTGTCAGGCCGGGACATCAGATCGCGCCCATCAGGTCCGGCTAGAACCTGCATAAGTAGCGCCGCATCGCGTACGTCGCGGGTAATCGGGCCGATATTACTAAGCAGCCGCGGATTGATGGCAGACCAGCTTGTCCACGGTACTCGGCCGCGCGTGGGATTGAGGCCAAGCAGCCCGCAGAACGCAGCAGGCAGCCGCGTCGATCCGAGACCGTCCACAGCAATTGCGGCCGGAACCAGCCCCGCAGCAACAGCCGCAGCGCTACCGCTTGAGGAATCCCCGCAAACTCGTCCCCTATCCCAAGGGTTTTGGGGTTGTTGTGGCTTGTCACCAAACTCTCTCGCCGTGAGCCCCGCCACTGTGGTGCCGAACAGGATCGCGCCAGCTGCCCGCAGACGCTCAGCCTCTATGCCATCACGTTTCGCAATCGAGTGGCTACCATCAAAACTGTTCCAGTAGTTGTGACCAGCAACAGGCACATGTTCTTTGACCGCGAGTGGAACGCCATGCAGCGGGCCCAATTTCCGACCGGACAGCAGGGCCTCATCCGCCGCCCTTGCCTGATCCCGGGCGCTTTGCGGGTCGATTGTTCTGAAGGCATGAATTTCCGGATCGAGCGTTTCGATCCGGGCAAGAAAGTGCTCGGTCACTTCAATTGCGGATACTTCGCGAGATGCAATGAGCTCGGCGATGCGCCAAGCAGGAACGAAGGTTAGCCCGTCGTCGTCCTCAGGTTGCTCATGCGGCTGCACCGCAGCCCATCCCGGCCTGTCTATAACCGCCATCTGCGCCTCTCCTATCCTCTCCTCAGATGGATAGAATTGAGCACCCGCCTGCAAAAGTACAGGCTATGGTTTGTCAGCGCGCCAGCTTGCCACCCTTGCGCTGGTCCAGCAGGCGCTTGCGGTTGGCGCGTACAAGGCTGCCATAGTGATTGACGGAGAGCATTGCCGCTTCTTGTGGCGAGCGAGCGCCATCCGTGGCGAACTTCGCTGCGAGATCGATGTTCGCCTGAACCTTCTCCGTCACCATGCGCACAGCTTCGTCCCGTCCCCGCGGATCGCTTGTCAGGAACATCATGGACCGCAGCGATATCACGGCCGCCGACTCAACCATCAAGAACAGAGAATCGGTGGACAGGCGCATCCAGTCTTCAGCCAAATTATTGTTGCTCATAGATTTCCGCGTAACGGCCCACGCAGGAAAATAAAGCCCCCGGTCGATGCTTGTTCGATTATAGACCCCGTGCGCGGGATTCGCGCCACAAAGGCGGACAGTGATCCGCGTGATATTGATGTTAGGAGAGGCGATGGAACTGGGACTTGATGGGCAGATTGCGCTTGTTACAGGCGCCGCGACCGGGCTTGGCTATACTTACGCAGAGGCTCTGGTTCGTGAGGGAGTGAACGTGCTCCTCACCGATCTTGATGGCGACGGCGCTGTCGCAGCGGCAGCCGAACTGGCAAAGGAAGGCCAAGGCAAGATTGTCGGCATGGGATTGGATGTCGGCAATGAAGATCACATCGCTGCAGCCGTGGAACGCACCGTCAGCGAATTCGGCGGCATGGATATTCTGGTGAATAATGCAGGTCTTGCGCGCGGTCGCTGGCAGGCCCTTTCCGATCTCTCATTCGATGAATGGGAAATGCTTTTTCGTATCAACGTCTCCTCAATGGCGCGCCTGGCATACCATGTTCGCCCACACATGGTCGCGCGTGGCGGAGGAAAGATTGTGAACCAGTCTTCCAACTCGGCCTACTTCAAGCTCTCCAACTCCTACGCGGTCAGCAAGATCGCGGTAAGTGGGCTAACCATCGGCCTCGCAGAAGAGTTCGAGCCAGACAACATTCGCGTCAACGGCATTGCGCCGGGTATGATGACTGGCCGCGTCCCGCAGGAAATCATCGACATGGTTGTTTCTCGCCAAGTGATGAAGCGCCGGGGCAAGCACGAAGATTTGGTTGGGGCGCTGATATTCCTATGTTCAGATGCATCATCGTTCATCACCGGGCAGACCATCCTGGTCGACGGTGGAGCAGCGTTCCGCGTCTGATTAGCAGGTAGCTCTCAGACCGATTCAGCTTCGTCACGACGCGCAGCGCGGACTGCTTCCGCTTTTTCGCGTTCGCGTGCGTGTCGCAGCGCTTGATCCGCCATAGCGCGCCACGCCTTTTCTGATCGCAGGGCGCGTTCGCGCACATTCTCAAGGACAGCGGACGTTGCTTCCACGGCCGATTCCTTCGCCCGTTCATCATAGAATTCGTAAGTCTGGGCCATGGCTCTTCCGTTGCGATTGAGGTGGCACGGGATGCGGCGATGACTAATGCACCGCCGCAAACACCGGGTTGATTCAGTCAGCCACCGAGAGGTTGACTGCGCTTTCCTTGCCATCACGGCCGGACTGCACTTCATAGTTGACGCGCTGATCGCGATCGAGCGTCATCAATCCAGCAGCCTGCACCGCAGAAATGTGGACGAAGCTATCCGGCGAACCGTCGTCAGGCTGGATGAAACCATAACCTTTATCGGCGTTGAAGAACTTTACGGTGCCTGTCTTAGACATAGCGTATTCCTTTCAAAGAACGTTGTTGCCCTCCCGTGATATACGGAAAGGTTATGCGTCAGGCCGTCCGATGAATGGAAGTCGTCGTCTAATTTTCCCCTCGTACCCTGTAAAGCAGCCCGTACGAAGGGTCGTCAAAAGCCGAAGTCCGTCGCAAATTCCGACGTCAGCGACAATGCATATAGCATGAATCCTGGAAAAAGCGAATTATGCGTAAATGCGGGCCGGTTCGCTCACAACTCCTTCGATGTTGCCACAAAGCAGTTCTTCACGTGCGGGGAACCCGCGCCGCCTTTGCGCATTCAATGTTGAATGACCAAAACGGAGGTCCCCCATGAACCTTTCCCGATATGCCGTGCTACCCCTCGCCCTTGCCGCTCTGACAGCGTGTGAGTCCAAGGCTGAGCGCGAGGCTGATGCCGCAGAGCACCGCATGGAAAAGCAGGCCGAACAGAGTGCAAAGGCCGCAGGCGAGGCTATAGCTGCCTTGGGCCTGACCGAGCGGCAGTTGCTGGATGCCGACCTCATTACGGCAGCTGGAGTGGAACTTGGCGATGTGGCGCAGGTTCGGCGCGATGAAAACGGAACCGTGACCGGCGTTGTGGTTGAAATTGAGGATAGCAACCCGGATCGGTTCGTTGTCGTCCCGATTGCAGGGCTGACCGTGCGTGTCACCGGAGATGATCGGGACTTGCAAACGACGATGACAGCCACGGATTTGGCAGCGCTGCCGGACGTGAAGCCGTAACCTGAGGTTACAATCGTTCCGCTATCGCCATGGCGGCGGCGGGATTTCGATGCTTCGCTCCGCTGATGAAATAGAGATAAACATCTCGGGCCTGTGCCCGCGGCTGGCTGGCGCCAACGTATTGCAAACCTTCAGGCGCATGGCCCTGCGCCCATGAGCGAGCGATACGCGCCCATTTATCCAGCGCCTTTTTCGAATAACCTGTCGCGATATTGTCCTTGGAACGCTGCAATCGCGTGTAAACGAAATCTGCTGTGAGGTCGGCGATCGCGGGGTATTCTTCATGGTCGGCATAGACGATGGCCACGCCGTGCTTTCCGGCCAACTCGACAAATTCAGCGCAACAAAAACTCTCGTGGCGGACTTCCAACGCATGACGAAGCGGCAGCCCTTCCAATTTTTCTGGCAGCATTGAAAGGAAAGCCGCGAAATCGTCCGGTTCAAACTTCTTTGTATTGGCAAACTGCCACAAGATCGGGCCAAGCTTGTCGCCCAATTCCACGATACCTTGGTTAAGAAACTTCGCAACAGACTGCTCGCCCTCGGCCAAAACCTTGCGATTCGTAGAGTAACGTGATGCCTTTACTGAATAGCGAAAGTTGGCTGGCGCGGCGTCGCGCCATTTGGCAAAACTGGCAGGCTTCTGCGAGCCGTAATAAGTGGCATTGATCTCTATGGTTGCGAGATGTTCAGCGGCATAGCTTAACTCGTCCGCCTGCCGCAGGCCTGCCGGATAAAACACACCGCGCCACGGCTCATAAGTCCACCCCCCAACGCCTGTTCGGATCACCCCTGTACTGGCCACCTGCACTACATCCTTTTGCGGATGGAGTGCGGTCGCCATGGCAACCGCGCTCCTTCTGAACTTTAGTCGGTCATACGGGGATCCTGCCCCACATTGGCCGGCGATTCACCGGGGGTAAGGATAAAGCGCCAGATTAGGCCCCCAATTACAGCACCGATCAACGGCGCGACCCAAAATAACCACAATTGCTGCAACGCCCCCGTAGTAGCGAACAGGGCGACGCCGGTTGAACGTGCCGGGTTTACAGATGTGTTCGTCACAGGAATGGAAATCAGGTGGATCAGGGTCAGCGCAAGGCCTATTGGCAGCGGGGCAAAACCAGCTGGCACGGCCTTCGATGTTGAACCCAATATCACCACCAGGAACCCCGCTGTGAGAACAATCTCGATCAACAAAGCGGAGCCGAGGGAATAGCCCCCGGGCGACAAATCGCCATATCCATTGGAAGCGAAGGCGCCCGCCTCAAAACCTGGCTGTCCAGATGCAATCGCATACAGCACGGCACCTGCGGCAATCCCACCAATCACCTGCGCAACCCAATAAGGGATAAGATCCTTCCACTCAAAACGGTTGCCAATTGCCAGCCCCAGCGAAACCGCCGGATTGAAATGCCCCCCGGAAATCCCGCCGACGGCATAGGCCATTGTCAGCACGGTCAAGCCAAAAGCCAATGCAACTCCGGCAAATCCGATGCCGAGTTCGGGAAATGCCGCGGCGAGAACCGCAGAACCGCACCCCCCAAAAACCAGCCAGAATGTGCCGAAAAACTCTGCAGCCAGGTCTCGTTTCATGGTCAAGCTCCTCTCAACGTGCTTGTTCAAGAGGCTTGATAACACCACGATTCCGCAGCTTGATATTAGTAACCTTGCTAACCCCCGCCCTCACTTGAGCGGGCAGCCAAATTCCCAATCCTTGATCGGAGATGACGATTTCTGAAATCACATCCTTCGAGTTGTTATTGCGAATGATTCTTAATAAATACCCTCTGCGAGGACGATAATGTTGAATCAGGATTTCGTAAAAACAGCCAGCTTTCTGGTCTTACACCTCATCGTAGGGTTTTCGGTCGCCTATGCGTTGACCGGTTCCGTTGCAATTGCGGGTGGAATCGCGCTTGTCGAACCGGTGGTGAATGCCGTCGTGTTCTTTTTCCACGAACGCGCCTGGCGCGGAGAACTGTCATTAGCCAGGCTGCTGCACCGCCAGCATGGCCAGATACGCCCCGCCCACTAACGCTAGCCAAGCGTCACCCCCCTCTCTCACGAGCTCTCCGAAAGGTGAGAGAGGGGTGGCACGCATCAATCGTGTTCGCGGTCGCCGGCGCCCATGTAAAGCTCGCGACCCGTTTCATCGTAGACCTTGCTCATTTCGGCCATGCCCTTCTCTGCCTCTTCGGCGGCGACGAAGCCATCCGAGGACTGGTTCTGCAACCGGGCAAAATCCCGCACTTCCTGCGTGATCTTCATGGAACAGAACTTCGGCCCGCACATGGAGCAGAAATGCGCGGACTTCGCTCCTTCGGCGGGCAGGGTCTGATCGTGATACTGTTCCGCCGTATCGGGATCGAGCGAGAGGTTGAACTGATCACGCCAACGGAACTCAAACCGCGCCCGGCTCAAGGCATCGTCACGCATTTTCGCGGCCGGATGCCCCTTCGCGAGATCGGCGGCATGGGCGGCCAGCTTGTACGTGACAACGCCTGTCTTCACGTCATCGCGATCAGGCAGGCCGAGATGCTCCTTGGGCGTGACGTAGCAGAGCATCGCCGTGCCATACCAACCGATCATGGCGGCCCCGATGCCGCTGGTGATGTGGTCATAGCCCGGCGCAATATCGGTGGTTAGCGGCCCAAGCGTGTAGAACGGAGCCTCACCGCAGGCTTCAAGCTGCTTGTCCATGTTCTCTTTGATCTTGTGCATCGGCACGTGGCCGGGCCCTTCGATCATCACCTGAACGTCTTGTTCCCACGCGCGCTTGGTAAGTTCGCCCAGCGTATAAAGTTCTGCAAACTGGGCTTCATCGTTGGCGTCGGCAATCGAGCCGGGGCGCAGGCCATCACCCAGCGAATAAGCGATGTCGTAAGCCTTCATGATCTCGGTGATCTCGTCGAAGTGCTCGTAAAGGAACGACTCCTTGTGATGAGCGAGACACCATTTCGCCATTATTGAGCCGCCCCGGCTAACGATCCCGGTCACGCGCTTGGCAGTGAGCGGCACATAAGGCAGGCGCACACCGGCATGGATTGTGAAATAGTCCACACCTTGCTCTGCCTGCTCGATCAGAGTGTCGCGGTAGATTTCCCACGTCAGTTCCTCCGCAATGCCCCCGACCTTTTCCAGCGCCTGATAAATGGGCACGGTGCCGATCGGCACGGGGGAGTTGCGCAAAATCCATTCGCGGGTGTCGTGAATATTGCGCCCGGTTGAGAGGTCCATAACGGTATCCGCACCCCAGCGGATAGACCAGACCATCTTCTCGACTTCTTGGGCAACGTCGCTGGCAACGGCGGAGTTGCCGATGTTGGCGTTAATCTTGACGAGGAAGTTGCGTCCGATCGCCATCGGCTCGGATTCAGGATGGTTGATGTTGTTGGGGATGATCGCCCGGCCCCGTGCAACTTCATCACGCACGAATTCCGGGGTCACATAATCCGGTATCGACGCGCCCCAGTCCTGCCCGTCACGCACATATTCCTTGAGCATTTCACGGCCAAGGTTCTCGCGCTCTGCCACGTATTCCATTTCGGGCGTGATGATGCCGCGCCGCGCATAGTGCATCTGGCTGACGTTCATGCCCGCCTTTGCACGAAGTGGGCGCTTCACCACGTTGGGGAACCGCGCAACACCTGCAGATCGATCCGGGCCTTTCAGGCCATTGTCTTCCGGTTTCACAGCACGGGCATCATATTCCTCAACATCTCCGCGCGCCATGATCCATTCTCGCCGCAACTGGGGAAGCCCGGCTGCAATGTCGATCAGCGCGTCAGGGTCAGTATAAGGGCCAGACGTGTCATAGACACGCAGCGGCGGCTCCCCGCTCGAAGGTTCCAGCGCAATTTCGCGCATGGCAGCGCGGCGCGGTCCGACATAGATCTTTCGCGATCCCCTTATGGGTCCGGTGGTTACGCCAATTTCAAGACGGGAATTGATGTCGGCCATGGCACGCTCCTCCAAGGGACGGATGGCGGGAGTGTGCCCCTCTCTTTTTCGGGGACCAACCCTTCCCTCCGCCCGTGCTAACGGGTTCAGGTTCAACGGGTCGTAGGGCGCAACACCTACCTCTCAGCCGCTTGGCTCCCCGGGGATGACGCCATAGTAGCTGCTAGGCATGATCCCGTCCAGCGGACAACACATCTGCACAGCGATGGACATGATTGCATGTGCATGTGTCATCTCTCGCAAAGCAAGCGGTCTCTCGATCTGCAAATAATATGGGAAAGATGGCCGAATGGCGGACCTCGATTTCGATCCTCAAACGCTGCACGAGCGCTACACTCAGGAGCGTGAAAAGCGGATGCGCGCCGATGGCAGCGACCAGTATATCGAACTGAAGAGCAGGTTTGGCTATCTCAACGAAGCCCCCTACATCGAGTAGCCGATCAATCGAGAACCACTGACCGATACGGTGGAGGTCGCAGTAATTGGGGGCGGGTTTGGCGTACTGATGACTGCCGCCCGGCTGGTGATGGCAGGAGTGGCTGACGTCCGCATCATCGACAAAGGCGGGGACGTTGGCGGTACGCACGCCCGGCTACTACAATGACGAGGGCCACGTGACTGACCGAATTCTGCGCGGGGGAGGCTATCGGAGCAGCTGGGCGAATTTCCAGAATCTGATGAAACAGTGGCGCGCCGAAGGCATGCCCGGAATGGAACTAAGGACGTGACTTTCCCGTTGAAAACCTGCAACCCGGATACGTCCACACAATAATTTCTCAACACCAGAGACATTTCGCCGTTCCAGTGTATCGCCCGAACGTAAGATCAATCATTCGTTCATCCAGCGGTCAGCTTCGAGCGCGTTTCAGCGGACAGAAGATGCCGGGGGCCCCTTAGTACATGTCACTTATTGATCGTTTCCTTTCTACGTCCTCTTCAGACCTCGCCATGGATCTTGGGACGGCCAACACGGTCGTCTATGTGCGCGGCAAAGGTATCGTCCTTGCGGAACCATCGGTCGTCGCACTGCAAACCACCAATGGCATAGACCGCGTGATTGCGGTTGGGGACGATGCGAAGCTGATGATGGGCAAGACGCCCGACGATATCCGGGCAATCCGCCCCCTGCGCAGCGGCGTTATCTCAGACCTCGAAGTGGCGGAGCAGATGATCAAGAGCTTCATCGCCAAGGCGCTGGGGCACCGTCGTCGGCTTCTTGCATCACCCAAGATCGTGATTTGCGTGCCTTCCGGCTCCACCTCTGTCGAGCGTCGCGCGATCCGCGATGCGGCGTCCAACGCGGGCGCGCGAAAAGTTCTGCTGATCGACGAACCGATGGCAGCTGCAATCGGCGCAGACTTGCCTGTCACCAACCCGATCGGATCGATGATCGTGGACATCGGCGGCGGCACTACGGAGGTCGGCGTGATCTCCGTGGGCGGCTTGCACATGGCGACGTCCATCCGCACAGGCGGCGATCAGATGGATGATGCCATCATTTCCCAGATCCGACGCTGCCATAACCTGCTGATTGGCGAAAGCACTGCAGAACGCGTGAAGAAAGAGCTGGGCAGCGCGATCATGCCCGAAAGTGGCAAGGGATTGCGTTCAGTCATCAAAGGCCGTGATCTCGTACGCGGCGTGCCACACGAACTGGAAATCACGCAGGAAGAAATCGTCGACGCTCTGACCGAGCCGATGTCGCAGATCATCTCCGTCGTTCGAACCGCACTTGAAAGTACAGCGCCGGAAATCGCGGCTGACATCGTTGAGACCGGCATTGTCCTGTCGGGCGGCGGGGCGCTGATGGCTAATATCGCCCCGATGCTGAGCTTGGAAACCGGCCTGCCGGTCATTATCGCCGAAGACCCCCTGCACTGCACGGCACTCGGCGCTGGGCGGACGCTGGAAGACCCCAGCTACGCCGGAGTCCTCCACACGCATTAAGCGGGGAGAGACTCCGGTCCTGGAGTTTAAAAAGTGTAACTCACGCCAAGTGCCGCCGTCCATTGGTTGGCGTCGCCCCGGATCGATGTATACGGGGTACGCTTTGCGTCATTCAACATCCGGCTGTAACTTCCCAGCGCGATCAGGGCGAAGCCGCCATCCAGCGCATTGCCGCTGAGATCGTATCCGGCCAGCATCCCGACACTCCACTTGTCCCAACCGCCTTTGGCTTGATAAAGTGGCAAACCACTGGCGAGGCCCTGACCAGGGCTGACGCTGTAGTAATAATCGGCGTAATCGTCGTCCACATGTTGCGCACTGACCGAAAGGCTTACAAGGGCAGCTCTGCTGAGCGGCGTGGAGTAAGAAAGCGTCGGGCTGATAATCCGGCCGGAATGGGCGCCGTTCACGTCCCACTTAATGTCTGCCGAGAGACTCAGGCTGTCAAAAGGATTCAGGACCTGATTGAGGCTGACGCCAGCGGTCGCACCCAGCTCTATCGCGGTGTCGAGCTTGCCGGCAGCACGCACAACCGGGTCTTTGATCTGGCTGGCGCGGTTGCGTGAAATCGTCGCCACGGGTCCCAGAGTAAAACCGATGCGTGAGCTGCTGCTATCAGGGATAACGTCCAAGGCGATACCGCGCGGACGCGGTGTTATGCCTATGCCGCCGACACTTCCCTGTACGATTGGGATTGGCGATAGAACATAGTCATCCGACCCATCGTAGCTGGAGCCATAGATCGCACCGACACCAACTGTCAGATAGTCGCCTGAGAACACACTTTCATTGGCTGGGAGGGTGTCCTGCGCCATTGCGGCGCTTGAAAAAAAAACGGGCAGCGATGCAACCAAAATTCTCTTAATGTTCATGCAGTTCCCTTTCAGCCCCCGCACAACGCGCGATTGGCAAGATCGTTGCGCATAGGCCGACGAAAAGAAATCAATTCGGTTCTGTGGCCGGAGGCGTGTCGCCACCCTGCCCTAAAGCCCGTTGCATGAGGAAAACATCAATCCACTTGCCGTGTTTCCGACCCGCATTTTCGAGGGTTCCGCACGGACGAAAACCGTGCCGCGCGTGGAGCACCACCGACGCAGGCTCTGTCCCTGCGATGATTGCAAAAACCTGCCGCAGACCTCGAGCCTTGCAATCTTCCAGCAGCCCGCCCAGCAGCGCCGTACCGATTCCGCGTCCCTTGGCGTCGGGATGAACATAAATGCTCGTCTCGCAGGAATATTTATAACCCTGGCGCGGATGAAAGCTCGACGCATAAGCGTAACCCATAACGGCTCCGTTTTCGTCTCGAGCAACAAGCCAGGGATATCCACCATCGAATATTTTCCGCATCCGCGCGGCAATTTCTGCAGAATCGGGTGGCTCCGTTTCAAACGTGGCAGTGCTGTTCACCACATAATGGGCGTAGATATCAGCGATGGACGCCGCATCTTCTAGCGAAGCAGTGTCTATCGGAATTGCATCTCTCATCGCTTGAACCCATGCCTTAAAAGCAGATACTCGCCAAGGTGTGCATCTCATTGCAGCAATCGCTGCAAAGTCCTAGAATGAAGCGGAACATGGATCGGCACGCAAGCGACATCGCGATATTGGGGGGGGGATTGGCCGGCGCGCTGATCGCCTTGGAACTCGCCGCCACGCGCCCGGAACTTTCGGTTTTACTGGTGGAGGGGGAGCCCGCCTTTGGAGGCAACCACATCTGGTCGTTTTTCCAAAGCGATGTCACGCCGCAGGATTTCAGCTTGGTGGAGCCACTGATCGTCAGTCGGTGGGATGGTTATGACGTGCATTTCCAAAGTCATTCGCGGAACCTGTCGACACCTTATCGCGCCATCACTAGCGAAAGGCTGAACCGGCGCCTGCACGAAGTTCTGCCCGAACCTGCAATGCTGACTGGAACGCCTGTGGTCGCCGCAACGCAGACGACTTTCACTCTCGCCAATGGAGAGACATATCGCACTGGCGGAGTGATCGACGCGCGCGGTGCGCGCACCCTGCCCCACATGCAGGGCGGCTGGCAGAAGTTTGCGGGCCAGATGCTGACGCTGGAGCAGCCGCACGGCCTTGACCGCCCCATTGTCATGGATGGCCGGGTGGAACAGATTGATGGCTATCGCTTCGTCTATTGCCTGCCCTTCTCGGCCACGGAAGTTTTCGTGGAGGACACCTATTACTCCGATACTCCTCGCCTGGATCTGCCTGATTTGCGCAGCCGCATCGCCGAATACGCCGACATGCAGGGTTGGATAGTCGCCAACGTATCGAGGGAAGAAACCGGGGTGCTCCCAGTAATTGCGCGGGGGGACTTTGAAGCATTCTGGAATGAAAGCGACAACATAGCCCGGGCAGGCGCGAGGGCTGCCCTCATCCACCCGCTGACCAGCTATTCCCTTCCCATCGCCGTACGCGTGGCAAAACAAATTGCGCGTATGCCCAATCTTTCGGGTGCAGCCCTTGCCAAGGCAAGCTATGATCTCGCGCGAACCCATTGGCGCGATGGGCGCTTTTATCGCATGCTCACGCGGATGCTGTTCAGCGCCGCCGCGCCAGACCGGAGGCATCTCATTCTCGAACGTTTCTACCGCTTGCCTGAAGGGCTGATCGAGCGATTCTACGCTGGCCGCAGCCGCCACCTGGATGCCGTCCGCATCCTTTCGGGCAAACCGCCCGTGCCGGTGGGCACCGCAATAGCCAGCCTTACGGGGCATGGCCGCCCACTTGTCTCTCTGGAGTTGCCAAAGTGAAACGCGCTTGCGTGATCGGGTCAGGATTCGGCGGGCTAGCGCTTGCAATTCGCCTTCAATCGGCGGGGATCGAAACGACTATCGTGGAGGCCCGCGATAAACCCGGTGGCCGCGCCTATTACTGGCAGAAGGATGGCTTCACCTTCGATGCAGGGCCAACAGTTGTCACCGATCCCGATTGCCTTCGCGAACTGTGGCAGTTGTCCGGCCACGACATGGCAGACGATATTGAGTTGATGCCCGTCAGCCCGTTCTACCGGCTCAACTGGATGGACGGCACACAGTTCGATTATTCCAATGATGACGTCGCCCTTCGGCGGGAAATCGCCCGCATCGCGCCTGAGGATGTCGCGGGATATGAGGATTTCCTTCGCTATTCCGCCGGCGTCTATCAGGAAGGCTATGTAAAGCTCGGCCACACGCCATTTCTGGATTTCCAGTCAATGATCAAGGCGGCCCCCGCTCTGGCCCGGCATCAGGCATGGCGATCCGTTTATTCCATGGTGTCGTCCTACATCAGCAATGAGAAGATGCGCCAGGCGCTCTCGTTCCATACCCTGCTAGTGGGCGGCAACCCCATGACGACCAGCGCGATCTACGCGCTGATCCATACGCTTGAAAAAGATGGCGGAGTCTGGTGGGCAAAGGGCGGAACGAACCGCCTCATCGCTGCAATGGTTCGCCACTTCGAGCGGATAGGCGGCACCATCCGGCTCGGCGATCCCGCGGTTCAGGTGCACACGGTGGGCGACCGCGCAAGCGAAGTGGAAACGCAAAGCGGGTGGTGCGAACGCTTCGATGCAGTGGCCAGCAACGCAGACATCGTGCACAGCTATCGCACACTGCTTTCAGGCACGGCTCGCGGCCAGGCGATGGGTCGGAAGTTTGCCCGCAAGCGGTTCTCACCCAGCCTCTTCGTGGTCCATTTCGGGTTGGAAGGCACTTGGCCCGGCATCCCGCATCACATGGTACTGTTCGGCCCGCGTTACGGCGAATTGCTGGATGACATCTACAACCGCGGCGTGTTGCCGCAGGATTTCTCGATCTATCTGCACCACCCCAACGTCACCGACCCGTCCATGGCCCCTGCGGGCAAGAGCACATTCTACGCGCTTGTTCCCGTCGCCCACCTCGGCAAGCTTCCTATCGACTGGGAAGAGTACGGCCCCGTTCTGGCCAAGCGTGTGATCGATGAAGTTGGTCGGCGACTGATACCCGATATTCAGGACCGCATCATCACGAGCTTCCACTACACGCCCGCCGATTTTGAAAGCGACCTCAACGCCTTTCACGGCAGCGCCTTCAGTCTTGAGCCGCTGCTGACGCAAAGCGCCTGGTTCCGCGGGCATAATCGCGACGATGCGATCAGCAATTTCTATTTGGTGGGTGCAGGCACACATCCGGGCGCGGGCATTCCCGGCGTGGTCGGCAGTGCGAAGGCAACCGCCAGCCTGATGCTGGACGATCTGCGATGATCTACCTGGACCGTCGGCATTGAGCCCATCTCTACGTCAGGAGATCGTTGAGGCTGCGCATCTGTCGATCAGGAAGGGATCAAAGAGCTTTTCAGCGGCTAGCCAGCTTTTTGGCCAGACTGAGCGCGAACGAGCGTGGCTGCTATATGCTTGGTGTCGGGTCTGTGACGATCTCGTGGATGGGCAGGATCACGGAAGCGCACCGCTCAATACATCGGACGCAAAGCAACAGATCGCAAAAATCCACGCGCTGACTACGCGAGCGATGACCGGCGAACTGACTGGCGATCCAGCATTTGATGCTCTGGCCGTGGTAGCTCAGGAAACCGCTCTCACGCAGGAAATGACAGACGACGTCATCGCCGGGTTTGAGCTTGATGCACGCGGTTGGCGCCCTCGCACAGAGGCGGACATGCTGCGCTATTGCTATCACGTTGCTGGTGCAGTCGGCGTAATGATGGCGGTTGTCATGGGTGTTGCGCCCAACGATGAGGACACGCTGGATCGCGCCTGCGATCTGGGAATTGCCTTTCAGCTTGCAAACATCGCCCGTGATATTTCCGATGATGACACGGGTGGCCGCTGCTATCTCCCGATGGATTGGCTGGCAGAGGCAGACATTCCTCCCGGTGAAATGATGAAGCCGCATTATCGGCAGGCGCTCGTCCCGCTGGTGGCGCGGCTTTGCGATCTCGCCGAGCAATACGAGGCTTCTGCTCGGATCGGTGCGGCGCGGCTGCCGTTTCGTCAACGCTGGGCAATTCTTTCGGCCGCTGGAATATATGGCGCGATCGGCAGGCAAGTCCGCAAGCAAGGCGCACATGCGTGGGATCACCGCGCCTATGTTCCGCGCGCGCAGAAGCTTGGTATCATCTTCAAAGCGTTCGCGGATTGCTGGACTAAGACGGGGCGCGACGTTCGACCGGAACCTTCGCGCAGGGAATTGGCTGCGATGGCGCGGGACGACGCTTCTAGGTAACGGGACGCGCCGCCAGATAGTCTTCCAGCCTCGCAACCTGAGCGTCATCGAGACGAAGGCCCAGCTTTGTGCGGCGCCAGAGCACGTCCTGTGCCGTAACCGCCCATTCCTGCTCCCGCAAATAGCCAACTTCCGCTTGAGTTAGGCCGGCACCGAAATTCCGCCCCAAATCCGCCCACTCGGTTGCCGTGCCCAGCAAGCGAAACGCACGCGTGCCATATGCACGGCCCAGTCGAAGCGACTGTTCATCGCCCAGGAAGGGGTGGCGCCTCCTCAATTCTTCAAGAAAAATATCGAAGTTATCCGGCGGAAAATTGCCCCCCGGCAGCGCCGCCGACGCGGTCCAGCGCGGGCCAGACATGCCGCAATTCCGCTCGCCCAACAGGTCAATGGCCTCTTCTGCCAGGTGGCGATAAGTGGTGATCTTGCCACCATAAACCGTAAGCAGTGGCGCGCCTTCCTCCGCTGTGGAAAGCTCGATCCTGTAGCCGCGAGTTGCTGCCTCAGGCTTGCCGCTGCCATCTTCGACAAGCGGGCGAACCCCGGCAAAGGACCACACCACATCGTCAGGAGAAATGGCCTTGGCGAAATACTTGTTCACGCCTTCGCACAAGTAAGCAATTTCCGCATCGCTGGCCATCACGTTCGACAACGGCCCCTCATGTTCGACATCGGTGGTGCCGATCAGTGTAAAGTCCCGCTCATAGGGGATGACGAAGAAGATGCGACCATCTGGAAGCTGGAAGACATAGGCATAGGAGTGATCAAAAAGGCGGCGGGTCACAATATGGGAACCGCGTACCAGTCGCATTTGGTAATCCGCACGCGTCCCCAAGGCGGCCGCAACATCAAGCACCGCAGGGCCAGCCGCGTTGACAAGAGCGCGAGCCGTAAATTCCCCGTTGCTCGTGTCGATCAACCATTCACCGGCTTCGCGATGAGAAGATTTAACCTTGGTTCGTGTGCGCACCTCTCCACCCCGCTCCATCAAGTCGATGGCGTTCAGCACTACGAGCCGGGCATCATCCACCCAGCAATCCGAATATTCGAAGCCCGTGGCAAATCCCGGACCCAAAGGCTCTCCCGCCGGGTGCCCGCTCAACTGTACCGTGCGCGTCGGGGGCAGCAGCTTGCGCCCACCGATATGGTCATAGAACCATAAGCCCATCCGCAGCAGCGACGCCGGACGCAAGCCTTCCACATAGGGCAGCACGAAGCGCATCGGGCGAATGATGTGCGGAGCGATCCGCCACAGCCGCTCTCGCTCCTGAAGCGAATCCCGCACCAGCGCGAACTCCCGGTGTTCCAGGTAACGCAGACCACCGTGAATCAGCTTGGTTGAGGCAGACGACGTGCCCTGGCCCAGATCTCCTGCTTCCAGCAGCAGAACCCGCGCCCCGCGACCGGCCGCATCGCGTGCAATTCCGGCGCCGTTTATGCCGCCGCCTATCACCGCCAGATCGAAAGTGCCGGTCATCCGCCCAATGTAGCGGCGATCAGCCCTAATTGGGATAGTGTAATCTGCGGAACAGGCGTCCTTTTTCGCTGAACAGCACCAGAAGCAGGGCGCTCAGAGCAATAAGCACCATCGAGAGCGTCAGCGGCCGGGCCGTCCCGTCGTACGCTTGCCCGATCCACATGCCCAAAACAGAACCTCCGACCATACGAATGGCCGACATCACCGAAGCCGCAGATCCCGCGATCTTGCCGAATGGTTGCAAGGCGATCGACTGGAAGTTGGAGCCAAGGAATCCAATTGTGCACATCTTCAGCCCCATCAGTACGATGAAGACCAGCAGCGTCTCTCTTCCAGAATAGGCGATGGCGGCATGAATGGCGGACATGGTGAGCAGGAAAAGCAAAGCCCCGTGAGACACCCGCCGGGCGCCGAACCGTTCGACAATGCGCGAATTGGTGAAGCTGGATACGGCCATCGCAGCCGCCATTATCCCGAATACTGCGGCAAACCACTCGCCCGCGCCCAGAGCTTCGCCCACCAATTGCTGGGACGTATTGATGTAGCCAAGGATCGCGGCCTGGACGAAAGCCCCGCCCAATACGTATCCCACTGTTTCACGCAGAGTGATGGAAAGGCGCATGTTGTTGAGGATAACGCCCGGCTGAATCGCCTGCCGATTTTCGGGTCGCAGCGTTTCCGGCAACCGGAACCAGACCCAGACCGACACAAGCACTGCCAGCCCGGCCATCGCCGCGAAGACTTCCCGCCAACCGGAAATAGCGATGATCCCCTGCCCAAGCATCGGCGCCAGCATGGGCACGGCCATGAACACCACCGCTATCAGCGATTGCGTACGTGCCATGCGATCGCCCACGAACCTGTCTCGAACGACTGCCAGCGGCATCGTCATCAAGCCCGCTGAAAACGCGCCCTGCGCGGCACGAAGCACCAGCAGGCTGAAGAAATCGGTAACGAAAGCGCCGATCAGCGACATTACGGCATAGCCGGCAAGGCATGTCAGCACCACGGGGCGACGGCCGAATCTGTCCGCCAGTGGCCCGGGGAACAAGGCAAAAGCCCCGCTGGATATAAGGAACACCCCAATCACAAGCTGGCGATCGTTCGGGTTCGCTGCGCCAAGATCCGTCGCAATCTGCCCAAGCCCTGGCAGCATGATGTCAATTGCCAGAGCCTGCAACGCCATCATCGCGGCCATCAGGCCAACGAATTCCAGCTCTTTCATGGGAAACGGGCGAGACTCACCCACAGATGTACTCATGGCCACGGCCTATGCGCCGGGCATTGAACATGTCTAGAGCAAATGCGCCCAAATGCGCTATTTGCCGCTTCATGGCAGAAGACACCGCCAATACGATTGATGGGGGGGACGCCCGCCTGCGCAAGATCATCCATGTGGACATGGATGCCTTCTTCGCCAGCGTCGAACAGCGCGATGATCCCTCGCTACGCGGCCAGCCAGTGGCGGTGGGCGGATCAAGCGGGCGCGGTGTCGTGGCAGCCGCAAGCTATGAAGCGCGGCGGTTTGGCGTGCGTTCAGCCATGCCATCATCTCGCGCCAAGCGCCTGTGTCCAGACTTGATATTCTGCAAGGCGCGATTCGATGTATATCGGGAAGTGTCTCAACAGATCAGGGCAATCTTCCGCGACTACACCCCGCTTGTTGAACCCCTGTCGTTGGACGAAGCCTATCTGGACGTAACGGACGACCTGAAGGGTATTGGTTCAGCCACCCGAATCGCGAAGGAAATCCGCCGTCGCATCAAGGAGGAAACCCGGCTCACAGCCAGCGCGGGGGTCTCTTACAACAAGTTTTTGGCTAAACTCGCCAGCGATCAGAATAAGCCGGATGGGCTATGCGTGATCCAGCCCGGTGAAGGAGAGGCGTTCGTATCTCAGTTGCCCGTGCGCCGCTTTCATGGTGTCGGTCCACGCGGCGCGGAAAAGATGACCCGCCTGGGGATTGTTACCGGCGCCGATCTGCACACGAAGGATATCGCATTTCTACGCGCGCATTTCGGATCGATGGGCGAATATCTCTATCGTGCCGCGCGCGGGATCGACTTGCGGGAAGTTCGCGCCGATCGAATCCGCAAATCGGTGGGCGCAGAGCGGACCTTCGCGTTGAACATCTCTGCTCCCGAAGAATTACGCGAACATATTGAGCGGATCACCGATGCGGTGTGGGAGCGGGTGGAGACCAGCCGCTCTCGCGGGCGCACCGTTACGCTGAAGCTACGCTTTGCCGATTTCCATACGATAACCCGCGCACGCTCCTTGCCGAACTGGGTCGCAGACAAAGCACAATTTGCGGCGATTGGCCAAGAACTGCTGAAAGCGGAAATGCCGCTGCCCCAATCAATACGCCTTATGGGACTCACCCTTTCGGCGTTAGACCACGGCGACGATCGCCATACGTCCGAAAATGAAGCGCAACTCTCGCTACTCTGGAGCGCGCCCGCGCCTGCATGATCCTGCCAATATGCCAGGCGCCGCCTTGCGAATATGCTCAGCGGAGACGGAAGTGCATCAAGGTCAAAGAACTGCGCGGCAATGATTTCCCGCCCATCCGGCACAGGCTCACCTGAAAGTTCTGCGGCGAAGACGTAGGCCGTGTGCGGAGCGCCAGAAATGACCTCCTCCATTGCCACCAGCAATTCAAGATCGGCAAGCTCGACCGCGAGCTCCTCCCGAATCTCGCGGCGTATCGCCTCCGACGGATCTTCGCTGCGGCCGCATCCGCCTCCGGGCAAAGCCCATTCACCCGTTCCATAACTGTGCCGCACCAGCATGACCTGCCCCCGGGAATTGCGCCCGATCAGGGTGACACCGCGGAGCCGCAGCTTCAGGACAGTTCGCAAGTGCCTGCGAGCGCGGTGGCCTATGCGCAGCGCAAGTCGATGCAGCGGTGACGGGATCAGATGAAGCATGTCACCGGCTGCCGGGCCGCACGCAAGAATCGCGCTATCGGCAAATCGTTTTCGCCTCGCACAGCCTCCATGAACAGCGCCCGCTTGGCGTCCCCTCGCATAACAAACATCACGCGATCACTGGCCAGCAGTGCCGGGATCGTCAGGCTCAGCCGATCGAACGGTGCTTCTGGGGGTAATGGATCGGGCGTAATCTGGCGGATGAACAGCGGATCGTCCCTGCGGGGATCAGTATTCGGGAAGAGCGAGGCGATATGCCCATCCTCACCCATACCGAGCCAGGTGAGCGCGAATCGAGGCGGCTGCAGGTCGAGCGAAAGCGGCACGATCCGTCCGCCCAATGCGTCTAATGCAGCCCGAATTCGGCCGACGTTGCTGGCAGGGTGATCTTCGGGCACGATGCGGTCGTCACCCGGCCATACGGCAATGCGGTGCCAATCCAGAGTTTCGCCGGCAAGCGCGGCAAGGATAGGGAATGGCGTGGATCCCCCCGGCACGGTGATCGCAATCTCGCCCTCAGTCGCGTCCAGAGCAGCGGCAAGGTGCCGGTTAAGCCAGGCCGCGATGACCGAGTCATCCGCGGCTTCGATGATCTCTACGTCGTTCATTTGGCGCTTTATGGCACTAAATCCAATCGAGCGCGCGCATTGCGACATAGCCCGCCACAAACGCCAGCCCCGCGCCCACAAAGCGGCGAAATAACCTTAGACGCGGATGCAGAACCTGTTCAGGCATCGCCCATGCCCAGCCCAGCAGCACCATGCCACCCAGTGCGCCCCCGGCGGCGGCAGGAATTGGCGCATACATGGCTACAGCTATGCCAAACACCACGAAACGAGCCGCATCCGTCAATTGGTTGGCAAGCATAACCACACTGAACGCGCCCAACGAATGCGTTGGCTCACCTTTCGGCGCACGCGGAACCATCACCAGCAATTCCGCAGCGGCAAAAGCAAGCGTTACCGCGCATAGGAAAACTCGCGGATTTGGCTCCATTACCGGAATGATAAGCGTTGCCGCCCACCCTGCAAATGTGGCCGTCCCAATTACAACGATAATGGCCGAGATAAAAATACCGGGCCTTTTGCCGTGATGTTTCGACAGCCCTGCAGCGGTCATCTGGTCACGCGCCCCGAGACCGGACAGGAGCACTGCCAACAGCGTAAGGTAGAACGCGCTCATTCCCTGACGTATCCACCCATAATCTGTCGACCCTTCGCCAGCTTGTACTGATTCGACCTCTCAATGAAAACAACCGCTTCCGGAAGATTAGGTCCGGATTTCGCCTTTTCCCGCTACGCTGACACGAGAGTTGATGCTAAAACAAATGCCAATGACTCCATTTGCACATGAATGCTGGCCCGTAGCGGGGAAACCCCTCACCCTTCCACCACCTTTATCTCAATGGGAAAGGCCGTCTCTGTTTCTAGACTTCGACGGAACGCTGGTGGCGATTGCCGATCATCCCCAGGCTGTTGAGGTGAGTGCTACCCTGCCTGGCCTGCTTACCCGGCTGAATGACTTTCTGGACGGACGCCTGGCGATCATCAGTGGCCGCGCGATCGCAGACCTCGATCGTTTTCTTGATTTGCCGTCGGTGTCCGTGGCTGGTTCCCACGGCGGCGAGCTGCGCATGGGTAACAGCCGTTCGATCCAGGCGATGGCCAGCCCCATGCCCTCCAGCATCGCGAGCAGCTTGAACGAACTGGCCGCGCAACGGAGCAACCTGCTGGTTGAAAGCAAGCCGTTCAGCGTCGCAATCCATTATCGCGCGCAGCCTGAACTTGGCCCGGAAGTGCTTGAATACGCAACTTCTCTTGCCGAAACGGCTGGGCTCACGCTCAAGCCCGGGAAGATGGTGGTCGAACTGGTTATGCCGGGAGTGGACAAGGGCCGCGCAGTCGGAACATTCATGCAAATGCCGACTTTCAAAGGATCGCGCCCAATTTTCGTGGGTGACGATATGACCGATGAGGATGCCTTCAGGTCTGTGCTCGATCTTGAAGGAGGAGGTGTGCTGGTGGGACGTGAACGGGAAACGGCGGCGATTTGGCGCTTACCCGCAGTAAGTGACGTATATCACTGGTTGGAGGCCGCACTTTGAGCTCGTTGGAACTTTGGCCTGTTGGAAATTGTCAGGTTAGCGCGCTGATCGATCCGCAAGGTTCGGTGGTGTGGGGATGCATCCCGCGCGTTGATGGTGACCCCACTTTCTGCTCGCTTCTGAAGGATGGCGACCTCGATGGGCCTGGCGCCTGGCGAATTGAACTGGAAAACCAGGTCGGCGTCAAACAGGATTACCTGCGCAATACGCCGATCGTGATTACCCGCCTCTATGACGCCAGTGGCGGAGAAGTTGAGGTCATCACTTTCTGCCCTCGCTTTGAGCGTGAAGGCCGGATGTATCGTCCGGTTGCCTTCGCCAAGATTGTGCGCCCGATCAAGGGCTCTCCCCGCCTGCGGGTCAGCATTCGACCCATGACGGGATATGGCTCCAAGGAGACAGACAAAACTTTCGGCACCAACCACGTCCGGTATCTCAACGAAAGCCACGCCCTGCGGCTCACTACCAACGCTCCGATCGGGTACTTGCTGGAAGAGAGATGTTTTCGGATCGAGAACGATCTGCATTTCTTCCTGGGCCCCGATGAGCCGTTCTCTGGGAACGTGCGCCGCGAACTGGATACCATGCTCGACAAGACGACGAGCTATTGGTTCCGCTGGGTGCGCAGTCTGGCCACGCCGATGGACTGGCAAGACGCCGTTATCCGCGCCGCGATCACGCTGAAGCTTTGCCAGCATGAGGAAACCGGCGCAATTGTTGCTGCGTTGACGACCTCTATTCCCGAAGCGCCCAACTCCCAGCGCAACTGGGATTATCGCTTCTGCTGGATTCGTGACGCCTATTATACTGTTCAAGCGCTCAACCGACTTGGCGCTCTTGACGTCCTGGAAAAGTACCTGAGCTACTTGCGCAATCTGGTGGACAATTCAGTCGGTGGCGCGATCCAGCCGCTCTATTCGGTCAGTGGCGCCCGGGAATTGACTGAATGGCAGGCTAATCACCTGGAAGGTTATCGCGGCATGGGCCCGGTGCGCGTGGGGAACGCCGCTTATCACCAGCAACAATTCGATTGCTATGGCCAGATCATCATTCCCAACATCCAGGCGTTCTATGACCGACGCCTTTTCCGGATGTCTAACGAGGACGATTTTCGCAGTCTGGAGGAAGTTGGCAGACTTGCATGGAAGATGCATGATCAGCCAGACGCCGGGCTGTGGGAACTACGCACCCGCACCGCGGTCCATACTTATTCCAGCGTGATGAGCTGGGCCGCGTGCGACCGTCTCGCCAACGCTGCTCAAGTGCTTGGCCTTACAGACCGGGAAGATGTGTGGCGGGACCGCGCAGATGCCATTCGCAAAACGATTGATGACCGCGCCTGGAACGAGGAACGCGGCCACTTTGCCGCTACTTTCGGCGGATCGGAGCTGGACGCCAGCCTGCTGCAGTTAGTGGAACTCCGCTATGTTCAGCCGACTGATCCACGCTTCACGGCGACATTGGAAGCAGTGGAACGCGCGCTGCGGCGCGGAGAGCACATGCTGCGCTACGATTCCGAAGATGACTTCGGACGGCCTGAAACTGCTTTCAACATCTGTACGTTCTGGTTGATCGAGGCTCTGCACATGTCCCACCGGGACGAAGAGGCGCGCCAACTGTTTCAGACGATGCTGAACCACCGCACCCAATCGGGCCTGCTGTCAGAGGACATGGACTTCGAAACAGGGGAGCTATGGGGTAATTTCCCGCAAACCTACTCGCTTGTTGGGATAATCAATTGTGCAGGAAGGCTCTCCCGTTCGTGGAGCGACTGGCGATAGGCGAAAGTTGGTGAGTAAACTTGTTGTCATTTCAAACCGCGTTGCCGTGCCCAAGGCTCGCGGCGCAGCCGGTGCTCAAGGAGGTTTGGCAGGCGCACTCACCTCCGCGCTGAAAGAAAACGGCGGCGTCTGGTTCGGCTGGTCTGGGCAGGAGACAGAGCAATTCACGGGCAGCGTCAATCTGTTGAAGGAAGACGGTGTCACCTTCGCGACGATCGATCTGGAACCCCAGGATGTAGAGGAATATTACAATGGCTATGCGAACCGAACGCTATGGCCCCTATTTCATTATCGCATCGATCTTGCCGAATATGAGCGGGAATTTGCAAAGAGCTACGAGCGAGTAAACGAACGCTTCGCGGAAAGCGTTTTGCCGCTAATCGAGCCTGAGGATGTCGTATGGGTGCATGATTATCACCTTATCCCGCTGGGCGACCGGTTGAGGGAACGCGGCCTCAAAAATCGCATGGGTTTTTTCCTGCATACGCCTTGGCCACCCACTCGCCTGCTGGTTTCGCTGCCCTATCATGAGCGGCTGGTGCGATCGATGCTGGCCTATGATCTAGTCGGCTTCCAGAACTCTGAATGGCTCGAAAGTTTCTTCCATTACTGCAGCAAGGAACTGGGTGCAGAAGTAGATGAACAAGCCGGCACGATCACCCTGGAAGGGCGGACGATCATTGCAAGGGCTTTTCCCATAGGGATCGATTACGATCACTTCTTGGCGCTGGGCCAAACCGAAATCGCAGTAGAAGCGGAGCGCCGATTAACCGAAAGCACGCTCAATCGCACGGCGATGCTTGGTGTCGATAGGCTCGACTATTCGAAAGGTCTGCCTGAACGCCTCGACGGGATCAGCCGCTTTTTTGACGCCCACCCTGACCGGGTTCGAGATCTACTGTTTATCCAGATCGCTCCGCCCAGTCGTGAGGATATCAGAACCTACAAGAACATCCGGGAACTGCTGGAGCAAAAAACCGGGCAGATTAACGGCGAGCGGTCTGACTTCGATATTGTGCCCGTCAGATACGTCAACAAAGGTTACTCTACGGCTGAGCTGTTCGGCTTCTATCGCGCGTGCAAGATCGGACTGGTCACTCCGCTGCGTGACGGGATGAATCTGGTCGCAAAGGAATATATCGCGGCGCAGAATCCGGACGACCCCGGTATTTTGATCCTGTCTCGTTTTGCAGGTGCCGCTCCCCAATTGCCCGACGCCCTGCTCGTCAATCCGCACAGCCCGGACGACATGGCGCACACAATCGCCATCGCAATGGCCATGCCCCGTTGGGAGCGCATCCGCCGCTGGGAAAAGCTGGTCGAAAACGTCCGCACCGAAAACGTCATCAAATGGCGTGAGGACTTCCTGGCAGCGCTGTTATCTCGCGCGCCACGTAAAGACTGACGTAGCTGCGTAGTTCCACACCACACCCATCAGGATGCCAGCCAGACCGGCAATCCACCAGCCGTAGTGGAAAGAACTGTAAAGATAGGCTGCAACGCCGACATTAGCGATCGCGCCTACTGAACACGCCAGCATGAAGGTGATCAGCCCCTTGGTCAGCGCGGCCGGGCCTTTCAGGCGGCGATCCCGATATGTCAGGGTGTTGTTGACAAAGAAGTTGAACACCATGGCTACGCCGGTGGCAACTGCCTGCGCCCACACAAACCCGGGATAATTGATCCCGATCAGCGCGCCCAACACAGCCATGTGGACGAACACGCCCAGCCCGCCGATGAACATGAACGATAGGAAACGCGCGGGCACGATGTGCCCCACCAGCTTGTCCACCAGCAGCAACAGGTATTCCCAGACAATCAGCGCATCAAGCTTGCTTTCACCAGCCTGACGGGTGCGGAATGTATAGGGAAGTTCCCGAATGCGCAGTGGTTCTGATGCCGATGCAACGATGTCCAGCAGGATCTTGTACCCCTGCCCAGATAGATCACGGACCGAACGATAAAGCGCCGGACGGGTTATAGCAAAGAAGCCGCTCATCGGATCGGTAATGTCAGCAGACGCAATCAGCTTCGCGAGCCGGGTCGCTGTGTTGCTGACGCGCACGCGGCTTGCCTCCCATTCGCCAAAATCCCCGCCTTCGACATAGCGCGAACCGATGACAAGATCCGCCTCGCCCTCGCGCAGCAGCTTCAGCATGTCCGGCAGAATGCGTTCGTCGTGCTGCAAGTCGCCATCGATGACAGCGATGAAGGGGGCGGTCGTGCTCAGCATCCCTTCGGTAACTGCGGTGGAAAGTCCACGCCGTCCGATGCGGTGGATCACGCGGATGTTGGGCCGCTGAAGCGACAGCTTTGCCAGCACATCGCGGGTCGCATCGGTCGAATCGTCATCGACGAACACGACCTCAAAACGAACACCGGCAAGCGCAGCTTCCAAAGCCTCCACCAAGGCGCGGACGTTATCCTGCTCGTTGAATGTCGGAACGACGACTGACAACTCGACGGGGCCGGACGCAGCATCAGCGGCCAAGTGCAGGTGAGAATCAGCAGAAACGTCTTGGGCCATATTTCCTGTGTGCGCACGAACTGATGCTACCCGAGCGCACGCAGCAGTCGCTCGGGATGTCAGCTCCCCAACTTTGGGGATGGTTCCTACTGGTTGTTCAGACATGGCCCGTAGCAGAATGGCTGACGAAATTCGTCAACCGCCTCGTAGATGAATCAGCGATAGGCCCGCTTATCGGCCAATACCGCAATACTTCAAGCCCAAGAACTGCACTTCGTCACGGTTATAGACGTTGCGCAGATCCACCAGAACCTTGCCGCGCAACAATTCCCCTACCCGCTTGAGGTCAAGTGCTCGGAATTCATCCCATTCCGTCACCAGCACCACGGCATCGGCATCCGTCACCGCTTCGTACGGAGTATTGCAGTAGTCGACGTTGTCCAGAACGAGCTTCGCCTGCTCAACACCCTGCGGATCATAGGCCGCAATTCGCGCACCGGCATCTTGCAGCGCCTGAATAATTGCGATTGACGGCGCATCACGCATGTCATCGGTATTCGGCTTGAATGTCAGGCCCAGTACCGCGACCGTCTTCTTCCGAGCATCCCCTCCCATGGCTTCGATCACTCGGCGACCCATGGCCCGCTTGCGCTGATCGTTCACCGTAACAACTGCCTCTACGATCCGCTGCGGCGCGTCGTAATCCTGCGATGTTTTCAGCAGAGCAAGAGTGTCCTTGGGGAAGCAGCTTCCGCCGTAGCCCGGACCGGCATGAAGGAACTTCGAGCCGATACGATTATCAAGACCGATGCCCCGCGCAATGTCCTGAACATTGCCGCCCACCTTCTCGCAAAGATCCGCCATCTCGTTGATGAATGTGATTTTTGTAGCAAGGAAGGCATTGGCCGCATACTTCGTCAACTCTGCCGAGCGACGCGTCATCTCCACAATCGGAGACTTGTTGAGGTAGAGCGGACGATAGACCTGCCGCATTACCTGCAAGCCGCGCTCGTCATCGCCGCCGATTACGATGCGGTCGGGCCGCTTGAAATCATCAATCGCGGCGCCTTCGCGCAGGAATTCTGGGTTGGACACAACAGCAAAGTCCGCATCGGGATTTGCATCGCGGATAATCCGTTCAACCTCATCACCAGTGCCGACCGGAACGGTAGACTTGTTCACGATAACCGTGAAGCCCTGCAGCGATTTCGCAATCTCTTCCGCGGCAGCATAGACGTATGAAAGATCGGCATGGCCATCACCACGGCGCGACGGCGTTCCCACCGCCACAAACACTGCATCAGCCTTTGCCACGGCAGCGCCAAGATCGGTCGTGAATTCAAGCCGGCCCGCCTTGACGTTGGAGGCCACCAATTGATCCAGACCCGGCTCGTAAATCGAGATCTTGCCCTGCTTCAAGGCTTCGATCTTCGCAATGTCCTTATCAACGCACGTAACAGTATGGCCGAAATCGGCGAAGCAAGTTCCCGACACCAGTCCTACATAGCCGGAACCGATCATTGTCACGTGCATGCGTGTCTCCTGGACATTAAAAAATGCTGCCCTGCAGCATCACCCTCTACCGCGCCGGTGTTAAGGAGGAAAGTGCGAAGTCGGAAGCCCCGATTTCCCCGGATCGTGCGGAATATCCCCGATAACTGTGTAAAAACCCTTACAAAATTTCTTTCTTATTGGAAGCCCCGAGTAAGATTTGCACAGCCGGTGGATGCGTTTTGGATAAGGGTGTTGTGCGCCAATCAATCGCAAGTGATTTCACTGACAGAGAAAGGTACATGCCAGAGAAAATGCCACTGCTAACTTCAACTATGCTAAAGAAATCATCACTTTGTGCAGACACCTTTTGGTCGCAACCATCAGAATACGTGGCAGCATTGGCGTAAGCGTTTACGCTCACAGCGTCATTTTACCGAATATCATTCAGCAATTCGGTTCGGCCCGGCCCGTCTTCACGCTCTGCGACATCCCAGCTCAATCGTCGCCGGGGTTGGCTCCCCACGTCTGAGCAATGACCGCAATCACCCGTTCGGCCGCGTCCAGATCTCCCTCCGTCAAATCAGGGCTTGCCGAGCGATATTTCGCGCACATCTGCGCTCTCACCTGCTCATAATGGTCAAGCCCGGCCGGGGCGAGAACGAGGATCGGGGAAAGCTTGTGATCCGGGTTTTCCTTTTGCTGGATGAGCTCTGCCTCCACCAGTTTGTTGACGACGCTCTGCACCGATTGCCGCGCAACGCCGCGCCAGGCAGCTATTTCAGGCACAGTCTTGCAGCCATGCCGCTGGATCGTGTCGAGTATCGCAAATTCGGTTCCGGGGTGAACAGCCTGGTCGTCAGCATTGCGAGCCGACCGCTTCATCCGCCCAATCACCATCATCAGATCGGCGGTAAGGTTCGCAATTTTCAGGGCGTCCTTCTTTTTCACAATTGGCTCCCACCGATCATATGTGTGCACGAAAACACACTCTGCACATTGCCCTGCCGCAGATCAGATCGCAGCGCAAACCTCCATTCAATGACGGTAGCCCGCCGGTCCTTTTGCAGATCGTCCGGGAGATTTGTGCTCCCGTCCCGCGGCACAGGGAAAACTTGCGCTGCATCAGCAAGGCAGCAAATGAAAGGCCAACAAAAAGGATGTTGCGTAATGGGGATGACGAAGAGGTCGCTGAACAAGGACGCGCTGGTTGACGAAGCGCGCTTGCGCACCGGGCTGGACGACTTTGGTTCGGATACCTGGCAGGAAGGGCTAGAAGTCCTCGTCCGCTCGCTGAACGAGGAAGCGGCGCTCACCACTGATGGCGAGGCCATGCTGGGTGAACGGATCATCGATCAGCTGGTCGAACGCTTGAGGTTTGAAAAGAGCTGGAAAGAAAGTCCCGCCATAGCTGATGAGCAAATCGTCGCGCCGATCTTCGGCGTTGGCCTTGGCCGCACCGGATCGAACGCGCTGGGCTTCATGATGGCGCAAGACCCGAAGCGCCGAATGATCCGCATGTGGGAGGCACTGTTCCCCAGCCCTCCGCCGGAAAAAGCAAGCGAACATAGTGACGAGCGCATTGCCAGAACGCAGGTATGGATCGAACAGATGTGGCGGGATTTCCCCGCATACAAGGACATGGTACCGCTCGAAGCTGAAGGACCGACCGAGTGCGTTTATCTGCTGCAGTTCGATTTCCGCACCCAGAACTTTGAGGCTTGGGGCCGCGTGCCATCATATCACGAATGGCTTTTTTCCTGCGACATGACGCCCGCCTACAACTATCACAAGCGCATCCTGCAAATGCTGCAATGGAAGTGCGGGCCGCAGAACTGGTTCCTCCGCAGCCCCCCTCATATGCACGCAATGAGGGAACTGGCCAGCGTCTATCCTGACGCGCGCTTCGTTCAAACTCACCGCAATGTAGATGCCATGATTCCTTCAGAAGCGGCGCTTTTTTCGTCACTGCTCACATCGCTGACCAACGATCCCGACGAACATTATCTGGGCCGCCACTTGGCCAATGTGCGGATCGAATGCCTGAACCGCCTCCTTGCCTTCCGCGATGATGGCAATGAGGACCGTTTCCACGACATCGGCTTTTACGAAATGGCAGCCGATCCCATGGGCACAATCCGCCGGTTCTATGGCTGGTTGGGTGAGGATCTTTCAGACGAAGCCGCGCAGGCGATGGAAGCCTGGTGGGCGGCAAACTCCGCAGAACGGCAGGGCGCCCGCAAGTACGTCCCAGAAACTTACGGCGTCACGGCAGAGGAACTGCGGGCGCGGTTCGCATTCTATCATGCACGTTTCCCGGAACTGACGGAAAAGCGCGGATTAGTTTGATCCGCGGGCCCCAGCGAGACTTTCCAGAGCGGCCACCACGGCCTTGCGACGCTCTGGATCGCGTGTGACTTCCAGCATGGCACTAAGGCTGTGGCGAGCGCCTTCCTTATCCCGACGACGGACCTGTAGTTCCGCCAGCTCCCACCACACGTCCGGATACTCAGGCGCAATCTGCGTCATTCGCTGGTAAACGGTGGTAGCACGAAACAGGTCCCCTGCCTGATCCGCTCGCGATGCCTGGTTGCGTAGAAGGCGCGCCAGAATCGCACGGTTAGGCACCGGCGCCAGATATTCGGGCCGCACCGTGGCCCCCTCTCCCAGATAGACTTGTATCATCTGTTTTAGATGACTCCGGCCCACCGGAATACCGCCATTGAACGGGTCCACCAAAACGAACCGTTCTTGCCCCAGCCGCATCAGCACATGGCCCGGCGTGTTCAGCGCATTTGCCGTCCAACCCATGCGCCGCGCCGCCGCGACATAGAGGATGGAGAGAATTACGGGCAGGCCATGCCGACGGTCCAGAACACGGATAAAATCGGCATTGACCGGCGCGCCATAATTCTGCGCATCGCCAACGAACCCATATTCCATGTGATAGACCTGCCGCAACGCTGCGGCTTGCTGCTCCACCGTTTCGGCATCGCGGCTTACTTCGGCCAAGCGAGCCTGCATGATATCCAGCAGGTCGTTATACTGCTCAATGTCCGAGCCCTCATGATCCAGCGCGCTCAGCATCAGGGCCGCGCGATCTAGCTCAATTTCCTCATCATCAAGGAGGCCCAGCTCTTCCAGTGCATAGATCATCATCCATGAATATGGCGCGTGACCCACACTTGTTCCAGAAGACTAAATCTAAGGAACGTGTGTAGCAGCGACTGAAGGGGCATCAGTCGGCGAAATATTGCCGATTTCGGCATCAATTTCACGCGCCGTATCACTGATTTCTTTTCCCGCTGCCTCATAGCGCTCATCGAATGTCGGCTCACGCTTGCACGCAACCAGCAGCAGGATGGCGATGACAGCGGCCGCCCGCATCAGTAGTTCTTCTTGATCCGCAGGTTGACGTTGGTGGCGCCCGATCCGCCCGCCTGACTGAGCACCGAAAGCCACGGCGTGATCGCCACTTCAAGCTGGGTTGCAGTAAATCCGCGCGCATCGGTGATCAGCTCAACGTAGATATCGTCAGTGATATACTGCCCCGCCGCCAGGGCAGTGCCGCGACCGGCTGCCTCGTCCGCGCCAAGGATGCGAAGACGGTCAATCCCGGTCGCCGAACGCAATTTGCCCAGCGGATTAAGCCCGCCTCCGGAACCCCGCAGTGAGTTGAGCGAGGTGGCAAGCTGCACCGCCTGGATGGCGGACAAGTTGGCGATAGAACTGCCGAAGAGGACACGCGAAAGGATCTCATCCTGGGGCAAGCCCGGCACACTGGTGAAAGTTATCTCAGGATTCATGGCGCGCCCAGAGATGTTCACGTTGACGGTTACATCTTCGACATCCTCGGTCGCTACGATACGAATGCTCGGGTTGAATTCGGCTCCGCCCGTGAAGTTAACAGCGCCTTCATTTAGCTCAAAAGACCGTCCCGCAAAATCCAGAGTTCCGCGGATCAGATCGACCGTGCCCGTGACATTCGGCTGCGCGGTGGTGCCGCCCACATTGAGATCGGCATTCCATTCCGATTCCAGCCCCATGCCAGAAACGTACAGCTTTTCAGGAGCACGCAGGGCGATATCCAGCCGCAACAAGCCAAAGGCACTGGGCATAGTCTGGGCCCGCTCTTCTCCCGAAACACGCACCGGCCTGGTACGCGGTTTGAATGAGACGCCCGTCAGTTGCGGAACTTCTGCCGCGCCCTGCCGCACGATCTTATAGCGCGTTTCCGGCAAGCGCAGATGGCCTGAAAGCAGAGCAGGCTGCATCCCGCTCTTGGTCAGCCGCAGATCGCCAGTCGCACTTGCCGAAAGTGCATCGCCGCGGGCAAGCCGCGCACGATCCAGCTGCACCGCGACATCCATGGGATAGCCCTGCTCAGCCGCGAGCGAGATATATCCTGCCGCAGACACGGTGCCATCCCCTGCCCGAGCGTTAAGTTTTTCGATCTCAAGACGGTTACCATTGAACCGCCCCGCCAGTTCCATGTCTCTAAGCCGGGTGCCATACAGCTGGTTCTGATAAGTCAGCCCTTTCCCGCGCACGATCCCGGCAATGCAAGGATCGCTTACCCGGCAGGAGAAGTCCGCCGCAATGCCCATCGGCCCTGTCAGTGACTGGCCCGGCTGCCCCGCGAACGAAAACAACGTCGCAGCAGGCCCGTTATAGCGAATGCCGCCGCCCAGCGGGGCTTCCATAAGCCGCGTTGTCCATGAACCCGAACCCGGCCCCAGGGGCCGTAAGGTGGCAACCAAGCGACCGATAACGCTACCCCGTTCGCGAATGACGGCGCGTGCCTCGCCCCCATCTGGCAGCAGCTTGCCAACGAACGTGATGTCGACAGGCTGGCTTACCGTTGCGGCGCTGGTGCGAGTGAAATCGTCCAACTTGATCCGCGCATCTGCACGGGGAAAGGCAGAGGCATTAGCTTGCTCGAAATCAAGGCTGCCCGTGGCTTTGCCACCCAGCCCCATACCGGGCACGAATGCGTTGACTACCGCGACATCCAGCCCCTCCATCCGGCTTTGGATCTTCAAGCCCTTACCATATTCGCCCGCCAACCGGATGGTGCCGCTGCCGGACCTTATGGTGGTCGGAAGAAGCTTGTAGGTATTACCCGGTACAATCCGCGCAGGCGAAACCGTGCTGAAGGCGATGCCACGCGATTTACCGTTCAGCGCCACTCGCCACAGCTTGGGCGTCAATTCCGCGTTTAGCGCGACCCGGAAGGGCGCGCCGCTGGTCCCCTCGATCAGCGCCTGAGCGCTGCCGGTGCCGCCCTGATAGTCGACCTTAGCGCGAGCTGCGTTGAGATAGAACGTACCATATTGTGTATCGGCCAACTGAACATCTGCGACTATTTCAGGTTGGTCATAAAGCACGGCCCGCCCGTCAATGATGGCGGAGCCTATTGCCAGTCCGGCCGCGCCTTCAAAGTTGGTATTGCGAGCGCGAACGTTGAAGTTCACCGCCTGATACCGCCCCTGCGCGCTCAAGTTGACAATGCCGCCCAGCCCGTTGCCATCCGCATGCAACGTGCCTGTGAACGGCCCGGCGCCGGTCTGCACCATTGATCCGGTGAAGTCGACCCCGGACAGATTTGCGCTGTTGATGTCGATCCGGGTTGCTCCGCGCGTCCCCAACACGACGTCGGCGGTCAATGGCCCGTAATCGGTACCGCCGGTCATTACGAGCCGATAGCCATTGCGGGCGCCGGTAATCCGAGCTTCCAGATCCGCAAGGCCAATGCCCAGGCCCGGCCGCTCGGCCGTGATCCGCGCGTCGGGGTTGGTCAACGTGCCAGTCACCCGTGCGCCCAGTTTGCCGTAACGGTCCGACACACCGGCCGCGACGAGGTTGATCTGGCCGCTCTCGGAATAGCTGCCGCTGCCGCTCACGATCCGCAGATCCGGGGCTGTCAGCCGCAAGTTGGCGAAGCGCACGGTTCCATCGCTGCCATAGCGTACGTCAGACGAGGCGCTGAAATTGCCACCCAGATAGCTCTGCAGGCTATCATTCAGCAGCCTGGTAGATCGCGCCCGGACTTTACCTGCAAGCGCAAAGCCCCGGCTGTCCGTCTCCAGATCAAGATCGGTTTCGATGTTGAAGATGCCAACGCTTTCCAGCCGGTAGTTGTCTATATTCCCGTTCAGAGCGCCCGTATAAAGCCCGGTCTTCATGTTCGCGACCAGGATCGCCTTTGCGTCGATCCGGTCAGACCGGATGCGCATGTTGTCAGATAGGACGCGAGGCCCATCAATCGCCAGATCACCATCCAGCCGCACGTTGGCCAGCGTCCCACCTGCAACCGTATCCAGCCCGGTGATCCGCCGTGCCGTCGCGCTTACGGGGATGATGATGCGGTCAGTATCCACCCGCGCATTTCCTTTCGCCGCGAACTGCTCCAGCCCCATGTCGTTCATCGCAAGACGATTGGCATTGATTGCGTAGGCAACTTTCGGCGTGGTGAACGCGCCGTCAAGCGTCAGCATCGCGCGCAATCCGCTGCCGCTGAGGTTCGGGGCAAGCGCCGAGGGGCGCAGCAACACAAACGCCATTTTCAGGCCGTCAAATGTATTGTCCGAAAGATCGACGCCGCCATTGGCATTGAGCTGCATGGCTTCGCTGTTCAGCGTGCCAGCCACGTCCGCTCGACGTTCCTTTAATACGGCACTCAGCTTCAGATCAGCAGACGGAGTAAACAGCGCAGCAGTGGATGGCGGCAGATAGTTTTCCAAGGTGAGGGGACCGTTGACCGCAACAGTATTCTCGCGCGCCTTCACGTCCAGGACGGCCATCGGCTTTGCGGCGTAAGTGGCGTTAAACTTGCCGTCCCACTTCGCATAGTCGCCTTTTCCTTTCAGCGTCGCGTGCAGTGGCTCATCAAACCCGGCCAAAGCAGCAAGCAGCCCGTCCCCGGGGGCGTTGAGGTCAAGATCGATATCCAGGCGATTGGCTTCGGGAACGGCGTCAAGGACCAGCGCCAGCACATCGCCTCCGCCGCCCGCAGCGGATTGCAGCGTTCGCGCGTCGATTGTGACCTGCGCCCGGCCATCGGAAATGTGCGCCTTGCCGTTTAGCCTGGCAATGCGCTGCTCACCCGTAACCGCTTTTTCAGCGATCAGACGATCCACTCGCAACAGGCCAATGTCGATATCGAGGTCGGGCAGCAGCGGCTCATCAGATGGGGGCGTCGCCCGGAATTCCGGCACCCGGCGCAGGACTACGCGCTGCGCGGTGGCGCTGTGCACATCGACATGGCTGAGCAGATATTTGAATGGCCGCCAATCGACATGCACTTCGGGCGAATAGAGAAACTCGCCCTTGGGGTCCTTCACCGAAAGATCGTGCAGCACCATCTTCCCGTAGAGCGAGCCGTCGATGCGAGCGACTTCGATCTGCATGCCGTTTTCAAATGGCAAGCTGGCGATTTGGTCCGCTACGAAACGACGGCCCGGCCCGGTATCGAGCAGGACCACGGCCAGCGCGATCAGCAGCAGCAGCGCCATGGGGACGCCCACCACCACCCACGGCAAGCGGCTCCTGATATAAGAACGAACACGAGACGGCGCTTTGCCTTCGGGCTGATCGCCCTGCGCAGGCTCATCGCGGATGACGCCGTCCTCGCTCATCAGAATGCCTGCCCGATCGAAACGTAAATGTTTATACGGCCCTCGCCGGGGCGCCGATTGATGGGCGTTGCCACATCGATGCGCAGCGGGCCAAAGTTGGTGTAGTAACGCCCGCCAATACCTACGCCATAGCGCAGGTTCGTGAACCGGGGCAGTTCGGCCTCGTACGCTTGGCCAGCATCTACAAAGCCAACGATGCCATAATTGCCAAAGCGATAGCGCACTTCGGCTGAAACCTCGTTCACACTGCGGCCACCGACCGGATCACCATCTGGCGCGAGCGGCCCCAGCTTGTAATAGGAGTAGCCGCGCACAGACCCGCCGCCGCCTGCGTAGAAGCGCCGCGACGGAGCAATTTCATCGCGTTTCGCGCCCTGAATGGAGCCGACACGCACTCGCCCGGCAAGCACCAGATCGTCGCTGACTGGGAGATAGGCCGATGCATCGACCTGGCTCTTGACGTAAAAGTTAAACCCGTCCTGCAGAGACCCTTCGGGCTGGGCCGTAAGCGTTACCTTGAAACCGCGCGTCGGATTGAGCAGATCGTTGCTGAAATCAACGCCAAACTGCCCATTCAGACCTGCCACATAGTAAGTCTTGCGGGCGTTGCGGCCCAGGTTGAAATCCCAAGAGCGTTCGGCCGTTCCCAGGAATTCCGCCCCGAACGCATAAGGATATCGCTTCTGCCAGATCGGCGTCGAAGCATAGCGCCATTGCACGGCGAGCCGGCCGGTATAAGCATTAAAGGCATCGTAATCGGGTCGCAGCGCTTCTGCTACCACCTCGAACGCGAGATCGCGTTTCCCTGCGTTGGAGCGACGGAAGATAACGCCCGCTCCCTGTTCCTTTGTGCCTGCCACGCCGCGAACGATCAATGCTCCTTCCGGCGGGAACATGTTGCGATGGGTCCAGGTGCCATCAATGGTGAAGCCTTCGCCGGTGCCATAGCCCAGCGTTCCGCCAATCGTACGCGGCGGCCCCGCATCCTGCTTGACGAAGATCGTGGCATATTCCGTACCGTCACCGCCCCCAGTATCAGAGCCCGTCTGTTCCGGTACGACCGCCACTGTGGAGAACAGGCCCGTAGCCACGAGCGCCTTGCGCAAGTCATCGACCTTGCGGCTGTCATAGAGCTCTCCCCGCTTGAAACGGGAGAGAACGGCGATGTGATCTGTTCCAAATGCCAGATCACCGTCGGTGCGAAAATCACCAAAGCGGGAACGCGGCCCCGGCTCCACCGGCAAAGTGTAATCGCCCAGCCCGGTTTCGCGATCCA